>JABEUY010000020.1 GCA_013044175.1 Bacilli bacterium | reverse complement strand
TTCGAGATGCCCGATAAAAGACTGATCAAATGAGCGACGCAGATTCATACGCTTAGACTATTCTTCCTTCTTCGCTTGCGAAGTGGTATCCGAAGTAAATTCGCGTGTTGCATCCTTAAATTCTTTTAGCGAACGACCAAAAGCGCGTCCAACTTCTGGCAATTTACTCGGTCCAAACACGATCAACACAGCGATCAAGATCAAAATCAGCCCCGGTAGTCCAATGTTCCCTAATCCCACGGTAAACCCTCCTCCATCATAACGGCGATCATACTTTCGATATCGTCTCTATGATACACCGGGCATGTTGACCCGACAACACGCAAAGATGGCATAGAAACGACAAAACCCATGACGAATTGGTGAAAGTCTTTTGACTGTGCATAATCCGGCAAGACAAAAGCACCTTTTGTAGGATCATAATCGCGTTCATCTAACAGAACCCACTTTGGCAGTGGTGCTTCTTTCATCCCCTCAACCAGAATCACATCGACATGAGAAAACGTTGCGATCAACTTTGATAAAGCTGGCTTCTCATCGCCATAACGATCGATGCTCACATGACCATGATCATCAAAAAGTATCGTCTCCTTGGCGCCCGCTTGCACAAACTTATGTGAATCGGTACCAAGAGGGTGCGCCAAATAATCATGACCATCATGCTTGATGACGCCGACGCGGCACCCACGCGCAGATAACCTTTGTACAAACGAACTGACCAGCGTCGTTTTTCCCGTATGTTTATACCCACATACCGCAAAAATACGTGGCTGCTTCACACGAATAACCCGCCATGCCCGAAGGAAGCGATCATGCGTTTGTCAGGTCGGATGCCAGCAAGCACGATCGGTAATAAATGATCAAACGCAGTATGCTCATCATAGATAACGCCGCCAGGCAACCCCATCAAAACGATATCGTGATGATAAGCGAGCATCGTCATCGCTCCGGGAAGAATCGGCGTGCCATACGTGATCACTTCCGTCGCGATCTGACGAATAGCGCCAGGGCTTCGATCATCCGGATCAACCGACATGCCACCCGTAACGAGAACCATTTGCGCACCTTGTTCGATATATGCGGTCATCGCACGGACGATGTCTTCGCGTTCGTCCCCGACGATCGTCTGGCCAAGCCATTCGATCGGATAGTGGACAAACCGTTTTTGTAAAGCCGGACCAAACTTATCTTCGATACGCCCCTTCGCCACTTCACTACCCGTGGTAACGACAGCCACTTTGGTCGGCATAAACGGCTTCACGGTAAAAAGCGGTGTAGCTAAAGCGCGTACGACTTGTTCGACCTGTTCGATCTCAACAGGGTCGATGAAAAGCGGAATCGTCTTAATCGAAGCGACGCGTTCACCCGCTCTTACTTTCGTTAACGTACGCCTTGTCGAAAAGGCAAGTTGTGAAGAAAGATTGAGCGTTAACAACGCATCAGGGTCAACCTGCCATAGTCCATCCCATACCGCTTCAACTTGAACTTTTCCTTCATGCGGTTCACGAAACGTCAGACTTTCATGGGCGACTAAGGCGCCGATGTGTCTGGCAGCATCATCTTCATGCCAGCGTTCCTCGATATCATCAATGACATAGATATGTTCCTTTCCGATCGAAAGTAACGATTCTATATCAACAGCTTCGATGATGTGTCCTCGATGAAACAGTACACCTTTATACTCGCCAGGTACGATTCTTGTCACATCATGCGCTAAAGCTCGTCCCACGGCATCTTGCACTTTGATTTCACGAAGCATCTCAAAGCTCCCTTCCCCGATAATCGATTTGCAATTGCTGATAATCCTCTTGCGTATTTACTACCCGAAAACTGCGATGATCAGGATCTGCCATTTCCCACTGGTCTTCCCTAAGATACGTCGTATCCAGGGAATGAATGAAGTCACGAAACCTCCGATTCCCTCGATTCAAACAATTTTGCACACTAGCTAAACACGATTTATGATAAACTGCAGGCAGAGGATATACTTTATCGTTCCAAATCGGGACGACAGCTTGATGGCGATCTGACAACAAAGCTTCTTGCAGTAACAAGGTAAGTAGTTTCAGTTCAATCGTTGGATTGTCTACAGCAACAGTGATAAGCCAAGGTGTAGGACAGTGTAAGAGGGCTGCTTCAAGCCCTGCCAATGGCCCTTCACCCGGTCGCAGGTCCCAAAGAACGTTTCGTACACCATCGAGTTTTGTTTGCTCAACCTGGCGCACTATCCATACGTCGTTAACAACTGTATGTAATTTTTGTTCAATAATCTCAATATGATAGCGCCCGTTTGTTTGTAACGTAGCTTTATCAACGCCCATGCGCCGACTTTGGCCACCGGCGAGAATCACCGCACTACACTGAGGACTTTGCTTCGCTTGATTCACCCTCGTCATCACCTCGCAACATCAAAGGGGGAGCAACTTTTTTGTCAAGTTCACACGAAATACGAACACCTTATATCATGGCGCTATGTCGTGCCGCGATGATCATCGTCGTCGCGTTGTTTGCCGTTCTTGCTCCGTCAAGCTATGCGATCTATTATGTCATCTTCGATATTCTTTTGGTCGCAGAGAGCGGTTATGCCCTTTGGCAGTTGAAAAAAGGCCATCTATCGAGTTCCATCTGGTATGCCTGGTTCGCTGGTCTCGAAACGATCGTCATTCTTGTGTTACTCTATCAAGTACCCGATCTTTATATATGGCCATTTCTACTTTGGACCATATTCGATGCCACGATTAACGCAAGAAGTCAATCAGGCATTCTTTTGACTATAATCTCAGATCTTGTCGCCATCATCATGATTGTAACACGAATCAGTGGCGTATCCTTGCGTCTCGATTGGATCGCCGTCCTTGCGCTGCTGAATCTGGTCGGATTTCCTTTCATGTATCTCGCTTATTGGTCCAACAGTGAGCGGTTACAACTGGAAAAGGAACTCGAAGAAACGAAAAAGCAAACGGATCGTGTCGAAGAACTTGAGTCGATTACACGCCAAATCACCGATTACGCAATGGATGTGCAAGAAAGAGCTGTGCGTGATCAACTAACCGGTCTATATATTCAGACTTTTTTTCACCATCGTTTATTGATTGAAGTGGAAAAGGCAAGGCAAAACCATACGCCGATCAGCTTACTTTTGCTCGATATCGACCATTTCAAATCGTTTAACGATCGTTTTGGTCATTATCTTGGTGATGATATCTTGCGCGCTGTCGCGAAAGTCTTGCTCGATGTCGCGAATGAGACGTTTTGGATTCCTGGTAGGATTGGCGGTGAAGAGATGTGCATCGCGATGCCTGAAATATCGATTGATTCGGCGTTCACTTACGCCGATACGATCCGTCAGAGAATCGAAAACGTCATCGTTCAAGGTCCGAGCGAACCGCTCCATGTCACCGTCAGCGTCGGTGTCGCTAGTTTCCCTGAAACCTCACAAGATGCGATGCAATTAAGCAAAAACGCCGATCAAGCGATGTATGCCGCTAAAGCAAACGGACGTAACCAAACGATCAGTTATCGGAATTTGAGTGAACAAGCCAACAAACCCTCCGGTGTCAACAAAAAATCAACAGGATGATCGAACGCTGTCGTCGGTAGTTGCTCCACCACTTGAAAGGGGTACGCAACGCCGATGACGACCGTCTTTTCCCCGATTTGCGTGAGGTATCGGTCATAATACCCCCCACCATACCCCAATCGATCACCCTTTCGCGTGAATGCCAACCCTGGTGTGATGATCACATCAATAACTGAAGGATCAATGTGATGCATCGCGTCACATTGCTTTGGCTCGCGTATACCAAAAGCGCCATTCGTCACCTCGTCGATTCGCGTAATCCGAAACGCTTCCATAAAACGATTCCCTTGCTGATCGCGAAAAGTCTTAGGAACGGCCACTTGAATACCCTTCGCCCATGCATGTTCAATGATGGGATCCGTGTTGATCTCTTCGGCAGAACTGAGATAGATCATCATCGTTTTACAATCATTCATCCATGGTGCAGCAAAGAGATGCTTTGCGATACACTGATCTAACGTATCCTTTTCTTTACTTTCAAGTAGCTTGCGTCTATTTCGCATGCTTTGTCGTATCGTTGCTTTATCCACGTTTCCCACTCCACACGATATTGTCGATTTCATGATACACTACGAACGAATAAAGGAGTGAATGCAATGAGTTTGCTCGCGTTATCGGATATCCACGTCTTTTATGGCGCCGATGAAGTACTTCGTGGAGTAACTTTTTCTGTCGAAAAAAAGGAACGCATAGGTCTTATCGGTCGCAATGGTGCCGGCAAGACAACATTATTGCGTGTCGTTACTGGTGAAATCGAACCCGATCTTGGCGAACGCCATGTCATGCGTTTTGTCAAACTCGGTTACATCGCACAAAATCGCACCATCGACGAAAATTTGACCGTCTGGCAAGTGGCTAAAAGTGCTTTCGAACATCTTGATGCACTCGCTGCAAAAATCGAAAATCTGGAGCAGCAGATCGCAGAACTCGGCGAAACTGTTGATAGCAAAACTTTGGAAGACTATGACCAAGCTCGTCATTCTTTTACGTTACAAAATGGCTATCAAGCGGATACTGATATAAGAAGAATTCTTATCGGTTTACAATTTCGACCTGATCAATTTGAACAACCTGCCAAATCCTTATCAGGTGGGCAGAGAACGCGTCTTTATCTGGCACGACTTTTGCTGTTACAACCTGATCTGCTCATTTTAGATGAACCGACGAACTATCTTGACATGGCGACAACAGCGTGGCTAGAGACGTATCTCACAGGATTTCAGGGCGCCTTGCTGGTCGTATCCCATGACCGCTATTTTCTTGATGCCGTCACGGAGACAACAATGGAACTTGAAGATGGTAAAGCATTACGCTTTCCAGGTTCTTATAGTACGTATATCACCTTACGGGAAGAACTTAACCGTCAACAAGAAGAAGCTTATATCCGCCAACAAGAAGAAATTGTGAAGCTCGAAGATTTCATCGCACGCAATCTTGTTCGTGCATCCACAACAAAACGTGCACAAAGCCGACGTAAAGTCTTAGAAAAAATGGAACGTGTGCAAGCCCCCAAAGATGAGCTGCGTTCTGTCCTCACTTTTGATTTTACGATACAACCGGGAAAAGAAGTGCTCACCGGAAAAAACTTTGCTATCACCGTAGCAAATCGCTCTCTTTTTACACCGATCGATTTTAAGATATACCGCGGCGAGCATATCGCGTTAATCGGAGATAATGGGGTCGGCAAAACGACATGGCTAAAAGCGATTCTTGGGCAAGTGAACTACGAAGGCACATTAGAATGTACCACCAACGTTCAATTTGGTTACTTTGCACAGGAAAACCCGACACCCGATCCATCATTAACCGTACTCGAAGCGTTATGGTCAAGGTACCCTGATCGTTCCGAGACAGACATCCGCACCCGCCTCGGTCATGTGCTTTTTACTGGAGAGGAAGTATACCGACACGTAGGTTCACTCAGTGGCGGTGAACGAAGTCGATTGACGCTTGCTTTGCTTTCCATGGCAAAAGCCAACGTCTTACTTCTCGATGAACCTACGAATCATCTGGATTTGACGACAAAAGAAATTTTAGAAAATGCATTGGTCGATTTCGAAGGCACGATCCTCTTCGTATCGCACGACCGTTACTTTATCAATCGGATCGCAACGTCTGTCTGGGAGCTTACGCCGGGAGGGCTTTGCACGTATGAAGGAAATTATGATGACTACGTACAAGCACAAAAAACGGAGACAAAAGACAACAAGGCTGCCCTCGATGCTGATCCATCCTCTAAAACACAAAATGAGGCGTCACGTCAACTGCGCAAACAACAAAAGACCCTACAAAAGCAGCGCAAAGATCGCTTTCTTGCGATTGAAAATGAAATTAATGATTACGAAGCTAAGAAAATGGAAATCGAAACTTTGCTGAATGATCCATCGACGTATGATGATCCTAAGCAAGCCCACGCACTCAGTGACCAGTTAGCTGTTCTCGAAGAAAAACTGCTCGCCCTTTATGATCATTGGTCAATCTTAGCCAATCAAATTGAAGAGGACGCCTTATCAACCTAAACGCAGAGTTATCCACAACTTCAGTGGATAACTCTGCGTTTTACTGTGGATAACGTGGGGAGTACTTGGGGGTATTGCGCTTTTAGCAAGATTCGGACAAACGAAAAATTGCCTTTATCCACGATTTTATCGGGACTTATCCACAGATTCGGTGGATAAGTCCTGTGGATATTGTGTATAACCTGTTGAATTACCACTGATCGATCGGCAGATTCGCTTTTGCCGTCAAATCAAGATCATCAAATTCACCTTTTTGATAGCGAAAATAAGCGGCTGCACCGATCATCGTCGCATTGTCTGTACAAAGCCATAAAGGTGGTATTACGGCACGAACACCAAGTTCCTCACAAAGTTGCAGCAGTTCCGCACGTAACGTTGAATTCGCTGCGACGCCACCAGCAAGGACGAGCGTTTTGACTCCTGTACGTTGTATAGCAAGGGCAGTTTTGGCAAGTAGCACATCCACGACAGCTCGTTGAAAACTCGCCGCAACATCTGCTATGGCTACCGGTCGTGACGCTTTTTTTGCCTTATCCAAATGAAGTAAGACGGCTGATTTCAAACCACTAAAACTAAAATCATAGGAATCATCAAGCATAGCGCGAGGAAGCGCGATTGACGTCTCATCACCTTGAAGGGCTGCCTTGGCAATCGCAGGACCGCCTGGATAACCAAGTCCCATGGCTCGAGCAACTTTGTCAAACGCCTCACCAGCCGCATCATCGCGCGTATGACCGAGACGTTCAAACCGTCCATGCTCTTCACAAAGAACTAATTCCGTGTGTCCACCTGAAACGATTAAAGCAAGAAAAGCAGGTTCAATCGTATCATCGATCATCGAAGCATAGAGATGACCGGCGAGATGATGAACGCCGATCAAGGGAAGATCATGCGCTAAAGCGAGAGATTTGGCCGCTGTAACGCCAACGAATAAAGCGCCGATCAGTCCTGGTGCATACGTGACAGCAATCGCCGAAAGTGATTCCCACGTGGCTTGCGCTTTTAGCATCGCTTCATCAATGACTGCGATGATTTCTTCCACATGAGCCCGTGATGCGACTTCAGGAACGACACCACCATAGCGTTGATGTGTCTCGATTTGTGAGGCGATGACCGAACTAAGCACCGTTTGACCGTCACGAATAATCGCTGCGGCCGTCTCATCACAACTCGATTCGATCGCTAAGATATCGACAGGACGCTTTGTACGATCGAGCTTCGTTAAACGAGTCACACGTTCACGATATGACAAATGAAATGCCATTATCCATTCGACCCTTTCTCTTCTTCGATGGATGGCAAATCGCGATACATCACCAATGCATCCTCTTGGTTATCCGTATAATAGCCACGACGAATACCACCGTCAAGAAAACCCATCTTCTGATACAATCCCCGCGCCTTGTCATTGGACACGCGCACTTCGAGCGTCATCTTTCGTGCGCCACGCGCAATCGCTTCTGCCATCAGATGGCGAAAGAGTCGCTCCCCTAGCTTTTTACCATGATAAGCAGGTACGACAGCAACATTGGTTACATGGGCTTCATCGATGATAATCCACATGCCGCCATAACCGATCATCTCATCGCCCATCATCATCACGATATAACGAGCAAAGTGATTTTCAGTCAATTCACCATAAAAAGCATTACGAGACCAAGGACTCGTAAACGCTTGACGTTCAATCAGTAAGACATTTTCGATATCACGCACCGTCATTTTGCGAAACGTTATCCGATCAGACATCGGCATCCCGCCTTGTCGCTTGGGCACGATATTCGGCCTCGGCTTGCGCCAGTTGAAGATAGCTTGGAACCATTTTTTTCGCTTCATGAACAGCGTCCTCCCGAGACGTTGCCAGCTTTGCCTGCCACATGGGCCAGGCGAGTCGCATAAGATCTTCACCATAGACTGTCGAACGCATATCGATGATACGAAATGTGATCGACTTTGCTTGTAACTCTTCTTGATATACCGTTAAAGCTTCATAAAGTTGCTGACTGCCATCCCCGATCAAACCGATCGTAGTCTTCCCGAGATTTTGATCAAGGGCAATCTGTTTCGCCAAAGCTTGATAGGACGTCTTAGCGTCGTCGAGATAACGTTGTAAGATCCCTTCTACGGAAAAAAACATCCCGCTATACGCTTCATTACGCCTTGCATTCCAACTGACGAGCAAATGACCATCGTGACATGCATAACGCTGTGCACTTGCTTCTAAGGAAGAGAACCCAAACAAAGGAATCTCTAACGCGTAGGAAAAAGCTTTGGCCGCCGTCACACCGATTCGAACGCCCGTATAAGACCCTGGCCCTGTGCCAACAGCTACTCCCTGTATATCTTGCATAGTCGTTTGCGTAAAAGTTAACATCTGATCGATCAGAGGATGCAGCAATGTCGCGTGTCTTTTACCCATCACCGCCGCAGTTTGAAAAAGCAGATCGCCATGTTCATCTGCTAGTGCGACAGACAGCATGTCAATTGAAGTATCGATAGCGAGATAGGTCATGATTCCAACCACCGATCATAGATCGACTGAGATAATGGCCCCGTCGCTTTCACGGTCATAACACGGCACGCTTGCTCATCGCGAAGTTGTACGATGAGACGATCATCCGGCAAATAGCGCTCAAGGAGCTCTGCCCATTCGATAGCGCATATACCTTCACGATAAAAATAATCGTCAAACATTGCGATTTCAAGGTTCGCTTGCTCACCTAGGCGATACAAATCGATATGATAAAGTGGCACTCGCCCCTCTTCATACTCGCAAACTAAGGTGAAGGTGGGGCTTTGCAGATCCTCTTCGATACCCAGACCTTTGGCTAGACCTTTAACGAAGGAGGTTTTGCCAGCACCAAGTCGGCCATACAGTGCGATCACAAGACCTTGGGACGCCACTTCGCCGAGTAATTTTCCCCATGCGATCGTTGCTGCTTCATCAGCAAGTAACCGTTCCATTACTCGTCCTCCTTTTGCCTAAAATGATCATATCCGTTTTTGCCGATCACATGGTGTTGACCATGATCGATCAACGTAACTTGAGGGGTATCTTCGATCACACGGCCGATCAAAGAGACGCGAATCCCTTGCGCTTGCGCTTGTGCAAGTAATGCGCCAGCACTTATCGGCGAAACGGTACCGACGATTTGATAATCTTCACCGCCATATAAGGCGAAGGATTCGGCATCTCGCTGTGTTCTTTTACAGTAATGGCGAACAGCTGGACAGATCGGCAAGCGATCCGCTTCGATCACGATACCCACACCACTCGCCGCTGCGATCTCATGTAATTCCGAAGCGAGACCGTCACTAATATCATTGGTTGACGTACACCCTTTAAAGTGAGCCAACAACTCGCCTGCCAAAATCTGCGGTGTCGGCTCTTGATGCCTTCGTTGCAATGCATCGATGTCTTCAGGCGATAAGACAACACGATCATGGTGCTTTTGATAATCGATATAAGCCCCAGATCCTCCGATGTCTCCTGTAACAAACACGAGATCATCCGTCTTTGCTCCAGACCGCTTCAGGGGTTGTTGTGCGTACAACGTCCCGGTTGCCGTCACCGAAATCATCATAGGACCCGGTGTGGAAACGATGTCACCACCGATCACGGTCACGTCATAGCGATCACATGCGATTTTAATCCCTCGATAGATCGCTTCAAGTTGTTCAACTTCTTGCGTCTGACTGACAGCTAACGTGATTAAAAGATGCATGGGTTTAGCACCCATCGCAGCGATATCACTCAGCGATGCGACAACCGCTTTATAGCCAATAGCCACATCACCGATCAAATCTTCACGAAAATGGATTCCGTATACCATCGCGTCGGTCGTCATCACAACATGATGAGGATAGGTCACGACAGCTGCGTCATCGCCGATTCCTAAAAGCACCGTGTCATCCTGTTTTTCGACGATAGCACGCAAACGATCCAGTAAGCCAAATTCACCGACTTGTGCAACAAGCACAGCAATCCCCGCTCTCAACGACTTTGAGGCTATTATAACCGTTTGCACAAATGACGGGCAATGACGTGACGTCAAGCACCGAGTTGGTGACGATCCATCAGATAGATCGACATTACTTGTTTTGTCAAATCGACACCAGGAATACCACCGATCAAAAAGACAACCTGTTGGCTTTTCCCAGGCATAACCGTCGAAGATTGACCTAAAACAGGCGTGACATCATCAAAATATTTATACGTGCTTGTCGCAAACGTCGAAGAGGTGATCGACTTTTTGAAAAAAATCATAGCAAGCGCGGCCTTCATCGACCATGGCTTTTGAGACAGGTTTTTTAACGTTGCCTTTATCGAGAGATATTGCATGCCACTAGGCAACGTCTTGATCACGTTAATGTGCGTAGCTGTTACTGCGATCGGCAAGGTGCCAAATTGAATTTGCGGATACCCAGGTTGCAAAGTCCGATACATCCAGATCACATGGGCAAAGCGATTTTGCAAGGAGTGAAAGGGTGGCACGGGATTCGGTGTGAATGTCCATGACACCGTCGCGTGCGGCGCGATCATCTCCGTTGGGCCATTGATGAAATATTCCCAATCAGAAGGTGCTTGAGGAGAAAGATTTGTCATCTTCGTTAAGATGAAAAGCATGCCCTGCAGGCTCGTTCCTACAATCGGATGATTCGTGTTGTTGCGCAAATGCATCAAAACAGTAAAAGGTGTCATAGTCCGAAAAGACCGGTTCGACAGCGAAAATTGATTTTTCGTGACAAGCTGAATCGAACTCGTTTGCACTGGTGCTAAGGAAGCTTGCAGCGTTCTTGCCGAAGAAAGCGTATTCATCGCCTGCGACGGTGCCTCAGCGGCCATAAAAAGCGACATCTTATTCGACGTAGCGGCTACTTTAGAGGCAGGATGTGCTCCAATCTGCAAAAAGACGACGACGACAAGCAGGCAAGCGATTAACCCTGACATACCTGCAGATAACCATGATTTCGATATCCTCGGTAAGCGTTTTTTGCCTTCTGTTGGTTTTATACTTTGTGATTTTTGTAAAACTTTTTGCATGACTCGTTCTTGCATTTCTTGTGTAAATAATAACGAATCGGTTTGCTTACGCATCACCCGTCGCAATCGCTCATCAAATTCTTGTTCATCAAATGAAGACATCGTTCATTCACTTCCTTTTAAGACATCGCGAAGCATCGCTCGCCCACGATGAAGTCTCGTTTTGACCGTCGCTGTTGTCATCTGCGTGATCGTCGCGATTTCATCGATGGAGAGTTCTTGCTCATAAAACAAAAAGAGCGTTTCGCGATAGATTTCCGGCAAACTAAGCACAGAACGCCACAAATAGGCATCTTCCTCTTTCGTCACCACGATTTGTTCTGGCGTTTTACTGTCCGGTAAATACGTCAGATCTTCTACCGGCATCAATTTACTGGCTTGTGAACGTAAATAATCTTTAGCCCGATTCATCGCGATGCGCAAAACCCATGTCTTATAGCTACTTTCCTTACGAAAGGTATCGAGGTGGTCGTACACTTTTATAAATACTTCTTGACTCAAATCTTCAGCAATATGCTTATCTTTTACATAACTGTATAGTACTCTAAGCACATCATGCCCATGTGCCTCCATCAACGCTCGCAAAACTTGCATGCGATCTTCCGGCTCTTGATTAAAAGCCACGAAACTCACCCCATAAACCTATGCACTAGACGAATAGAAACATCATTAGGTTACACGAATCTACCTATAAATGCCACTCAAAAACACCGTTTCAAAATTATCATTTTTCACTAAGAAAAATAGTCCGAAACGGGCTTTATAGAGGGAACCCATAAAAAAGTATGATGATCATGCAATAGTTATTTCTTTAAGGACGGTGATTTGCTGTGAGTCTTTGGTTGGCAAGGTGGCAATTTGCGATCACCACCATCTACCACTTTTTCTTTGTCCCCATGTCGATCGGCCTCGTGCTTTTGATCGCGATCATGGAAACCATGTATGTCATCAAAAAAGATGATGCCTACAAAAAGATGACTCAATTTTGGGGAAAACTGTTTCTGATTAACTTTGCCGTCGGCGTTGTTACCGGCATTATGCAGGAATTTCAGTTCGGCATGAACTGGGCCAGTTATTCACGCTTTGTCGGCGATGTCTTCGGTGCCCCGCTCGCTGTTGAAGCATTGCTCGCATTTTTTATGGAATCCACATTCATCGGTGTATGGATATTCGGTTGGGATCGCCTGCCGAAAAAAATGCATCTCGCTGCCATCTGGTTAGTCTCCATCGGTACGATGCTCTCTGCCTTTTGGATCTTGATGGCGAATTCCTTTATGCAAGAACCTGTTGGCTACACGGTCGTCAATGGGCATGCCCAAATGAGTAGCTTTGGGGCTCTTTTGACCAATCCGCAACTTTGGGTTGAATTCCCTCACGTGATCTTCGGCGCCTTAGCAACCGGTTCTGCCTTTATCGCCGGTATTAGCGCCTATTATTTAATCAAAAACCGTTCTGTTGATCTCTTTAAAAAATCGCTTTCGATCGCGCTTGTCTGTGGTCTTATCGGCAGTGTACTCGTCGCCGTTGCCGGTGACGTACAAGGTAAACACTTGATGGTCGCTCAACCGATGAAAATGGCAACGGCAGAAGCTGTCTGGAATACGACTGGCAATTCGGCACCCTGGAACGTCATTGCGGGTATTGATGAAAACAATCACACGAATTCATTTCAAATTCAGATTCCTGGTCTCCTTAGTTTTCTTTCTTATAATTCCTTCCAAGGTAAAGTCACTGGAATTAATCAATTACAGGCACAAGAAGTTCAAAAATACGGGCCTGGAAATTATATTCCACCTGTAGCACTCACTTTCTGGACATTTCGCATTATGGTATTCGCTGGAGTTTTAATGATTCTGCTCAGTCTGTACGGACTCATTCGCTTCTATCGTAAATCCATCAAGCCCTCTTCTAAAATTCTGCGTTGGTTATTATGGGGTATTCTCTTGCCGTATATCGCCAATACGACAGGGTGGATTATGACAGAGATCGGTCGTCAGCCGTGGGTTGTCACTGGCCTTCTCAAGACTGCCGTTGGCGTCTCCAACAATGTCGATAGCTTTTCCGTAGGTTTGACGCTCGTCGGCTTCATTCTCGTTTACAGTATTCTCGCTGTTGTCGCCATTTATCTCGTTGTTCACTTCATTAAGCTCGGACCTGATGTACCAGATTCCGAATACGAACAAGAACATCTTTTACCGCACGTTCGTATTTCAGCGAAACATTCTTAAGGGGGGACAACAATGAGCTTAAACGTCCTTTGGTTTATCTTAATCGGCGTGCTATTTACCGGTTATTTCGTGCTTGAAGGCTTTGACTTTGGCGTGGGGATTGCCATTCCCTTTCTCGGACGAACCGATGAGGAACGTCGTATCGTCATCAACAGTATTGGCCCCTTTTGGGACGCCAATGAAGTGTGGTTTCTAACGGCTGGCGGAGCGATGTTTGCTGCCTTTCCCAACTGGTATGCCACGTTTTTTAGCGGCTTTTATCTCGCTTTGTTCTTACTCTTACTCGCTTTGATCGGTCGCGGCGTTGCCTTTGAATTTCGCAGTAAGCTCGACAATGCAAAATGGCGGAGCGTCTGGGACTGGGTACTCTTTGCCGGCTCATTACTCCCGCCACTGCTCGTCGGTGTCGCCTTTTCCGACTTCATGAAAGGCTTACCGATCGATAGTCATATGACGTATTACGGGGGATTGTTCGGTCTGCTTTCGCCTTATTCCGTATTAGGCGGACTTAGTCTCGTCTTACTTTCCCTTGCACATGGCAGTCTTTTTCTATCACTTCGTACGACAGGTTCCATGCAAGACCGCGCGAGACGTCTTGGCGTTTATACGGGTGCTATCGCCACCGCCTGCCTCTTTGTATATCTGGTCTATAGCGCCTTTGAAACGACCATGTTTCGCAATGGCCTATTCAGTCCTGGAACGATTGCGATTATCGGCGGTCTCATTTTACTGACGACGCCATTTTTATTACGAGCCAAAAAAGACGGCTTTGCGTTTGGTATCACAGCGATCACCCTGTTGTTTTCGACAGCGACCATCTTTTTGACTTTATTCCCGAACGTGATGATCAGTTCGCTCAGTCCGCTTTACAATCTCACGATTTACAACGCTGCTTCCAATCACTATTCCTTGCTTGTCATGACGATCGTTGCTCTGACGCTCGTACCGATCGTCTTACTCTATCAATTCTGGAGCTACTGGGTATTTCGCAG
>JABEUY010000131.1 GCA_013044175.1 Bacilli bacterium | reverse complement strand
TGACGAATCATACCGCAAGGTGGTAGCTTATAAAAGTGTAAAAGCATGACATTCGGTCGCGTTTGTTGGATGAACATTGGAAATCCGCCGCACCCTTCTAGGGGTGTGGCTTTTTATTTGTTAAGGAGCGGATTCGATTGACAGCAGTTCTACATGTGATCAGCGATCGTGCTCGCCATCGTCGCCCCTTGGTTGAAGCGATGGTAGAAAGCGCGAAGGGAGGCGCCCAATTCCTTCAATTACGCGATAAAAAAGCACCTGCTCTTGAAACGTTTCAGTTAGGTCAGCAAGTTTCGCAACAACTCGCTTTGTATGCGCCGAAAACTAAGCTTTTGATCAATGATCGTCTTGATCTTGCGCTTGCGTTAGAGGCTTGTGGTGTCCATCTCGCAGCAAAATCATTGCCTGTACATGCTGCTGTTCGCTTGCGTAAGGATCTTGGATGGCATGGGGTGCTCGGATGTTCCGTGCATTCGCTCGAAGAAGCGCTTACGGCGGAAGAACAAGGTGCAGATTATGTCACCTTCGGTCATATCTACAGCAGTGAATCGCATCGCGATCTCCCTCCCAAAGGCGTGTATGCGTTAGCCCATCTCGTTGAAGCGTTGACGATCCCCGTCATCGCCATCGGTGGCATCGATGCGACCAATATCGACGTTGTGGTACAAACAAAATGTAGTGGAGTCGCTGTCATCGGTGCTGTGCTCGATCATGAAGATCCACAGGAAGCGACGCGAAAGCTACTCACCCGCATCGCACAGGCGAACATTCAACCGAAAATACCTTTTACCCGTGATGAGGAGGTACACAGATGAAATCCGTCGAGACGATCGTGGTTGGCGCTGGTGTGATCGGCATGATGAGCGCGTGGCAATTGGCGAAAGCAGGACAACAAGTTCTTTTGATCGATGCTAATGACCTTGGTCAGCAAGCTTCGCGCTGTGCCGCTGGTATGATCGGTGCACAACTCGAAGTAGCCGAGCCTGGCCCGTTTTTTACCTTATGTAAAGAAAGTCGGGCGATGTTTCCCGATCTTGCTGAAGAACTGCGTTCGTTGACGGGGATCGATATCGAACTCGATACGCACGGGATTTTGTGGCTAAGTACGAGTGAAAAGGAAACACTGCGCTTCTGGAACGCCAGGCATGGCAAGACGTACAAGGGGCAAGCAGTACTTGGTTAACACAAGATGAAGTTTGTCAACGAGAACCTTTCTTACGCCACCAACAAGGTGCTTTACATATGCATGAAGATACTCAAGTGCGAGCGACCGCCATGGTAGCCGCATTATCACAAGTCGTACGTCAAACCTGTCAAGTCGTTCTTGGTGAAGCGGTAACCTCCCTTTCACCGCAGACAGGTGGTGTGATGGTGACGACGCAACGTGCTGTGTATCACGCAGCGCGCGTTGTGATCGCAAACGGCGCGTACGCGAAACCTTTGTTGCAGGCAGTTGGTATCACGTATGACGTTTTTCCTGTGAAAGGGCAAGCTTGCTTGCTCGCTCCCGTCTCGCCTAGAACACTTAAGCACACTGTCTATCATGACCATGGCTATCTTGTTCCTAAGCGTGATGGGACAATTCTTGTCGGCGCTACAGCCAACCTCGATGCGGGGTTTCAAACGACGATCACCGTCAACGAAACGGCAACGTTGCTCAGTAAAGCGCAACAACTTCTCCCTGCGCTTGCTGATGCTGTGGTACTTGATGTATGGGCAGGTTTGCGTCCTGGCAATGCGGTCGGTCATCCGCTGATCGGCGCAACCGATGCGACTTCTCGCGTGATCGTAGCAACTGGGCATTATCGCAATGGGCTATTGTTAGCGCCGATCACGGCAAGCATTGTGACGACGATCGCGACAGAGCAACCCTTACCTGCAAGATGGTCCTTTCTTAGTCCTACCTTGCTTGCGGTGACGTCATGATGAAACTGATGATCAATGGGCAAGAAAAAACGTTGCAAGAAGGCATGACCGTCGCTGCCCTTTTGTTGCAGTATGAGCTTTTAGAAGAACGGATTGCTGTAGAAGTTAACGGTGTGATCGTCGATCGTCAAGCTTTCTCATCGACTGTATTAGGCGAAGCGAGTGTTGTTGAAATTGTGCGTTTTGTTGGTGGAGGTTAATAAGGAGGTTTTCTCATTGCATTTACCTAATGACAAAAAAGACGTACTTCGTATTGCCGATCGCTCGTTTTCCTCTCGTTTGATGGTTGGTACTGGAAAATACGCCGATTTTTCTACGATGCAAAAAGCGCTTGCTGCGGCCAAGGCGGAGATCGTCACCGTGGCTGTGCGACGCGTCAATCTCGACGAGCGAGAAACTTCCCTGCTCGCTTATCTCGATGTCGATCGCTATTTTCTTTTACCGAATACGGCAGGTTGCCAGACAGCCGAAGAAGCGATTCGTACGGCGCGTCTTGCGCGCGCTGCTGGTTTGTCCAACTGGATTAAACTTGAAGTCATTCCTGCCGACGGTACTTTATTACCCGATCCGATCGCAACGATTGAAGCGGCGAAACAGTTGGTCGAAGAAGGATTCACCGTGCTTCCTTACACGACGGATGATCATATCGTCGCACAAAAACTGGTGGAAGTCGGTTGTGCGACGGTGATGCCATTAGGTTCATCGATCGGCACGGGTCAAGGGATCACCAGTCCCGATCGTATCTTACGTATCCTTGATGCAGTCGGTCATCGTGTACCTGTCGTCGTCGATGCGGGAATCGGCGCTCCCTCCGATGCGGCGCTCGCGATGGAGCTTGGCGCGGATGCCGTGTTGGTCAATACAGCGATTGCTAAAGCGGGCGATCCGATCGCCATGGCCGAAGCGATGGCCAAAGGTGTTGAAGCGGGGCGACTCAGTTTTCACGCAACGCGTATCGAAAAAAGCCGCACCGCCTCACCAAGCAGTCCCACCACAGGTCTGGTCAAATGACCTGTGGTACCTTCCCTCCCTTTTCCTAAAGTTCTTCGTTTGACGGAAGTTCGTGAGCCCACACCATCAATGCCTCCAGACACGAAATATATGTTTTTTCGATCGCCATACCTATGTGTAATGTCATTGCTGCCAACGCAAGTTGCCGAGCAAACGGTCCTTCTATGGCAGGAAAATCGATCTCCTCATAAGCCCTCAATTGATCTTCATGCATCGTTTTTTGTTGCGCGATCATCGCTATGATACGTTCATTGCTTAGGCCATCCCCAAAATACAGTTGCACGAGAAAAGGTTCTCGATGCACAGGTAGCGAAACGGTTTCGGTTAACCAGCGCGCAAGTTCCTGGCGTCCGGCCTCCGTTATTTGATAAATTTTCCGATTTGGTCGATCAAGCTGAAACGCAAGGGTGCTTGATACCCACTCTTCCATCTCAAGTTTCTCAAGCGTTCGGTATATTTGCGCCTGATCAGCCGGCCAAAAATTAGCGATTTTTCGATCAAAGCATTGTGTTTTTAAATCATACCCTGTCATGGACTGGCGATGCAAAAAACCTAAAATAGCATGTGTTAATGACAAAGAAATTCCGTTGTAAGAGACTTATAAAACCTTGATGATTTCCGCTCTTTTCCCAATTCAGCGCGTCCGCTTTCGCCTGGGCTACTTGCGTTTGTATGACGCTCCAAGGGCTT
>JABEUY010000130.1 GCA_013044175.1 Bacilli bacterium | reverse complement strand
TTAATATTCATAATCTGCAAGAAGTGTTGGGGATACAAAACGGAAGATAAAGAGAGATGAGGTAAGGTGGTATGGCCAAGAAAGTTAGCATTGTTGGCGCAGGCATGGCGGGATTGACAGCTGCATCGCATCTAGCACAGCAAGGTCATGAGGTGATTTTGTTTGATCGAGCAAGGTATCCCGGCGGAGCGGCTGGCTATTATCGCTATAAAAACATCGTCTATCCGACGGGTGCTACGATCTCATTTGGCCTAGAGTCGGATGGTCCTTTACGTCGCGTTTTACAATCTGTTGGTATCGTACTTGAACCGCAATCGGTTGAACAGACGATGGATGTCGTGCTCGAGGACCGTACGATTCATGTCTATGGTGAACGGATGGCTTGGCGTTCTGAACTGCGAAGGGTGTTTCCTGAGCGAACCGATGCTGTCTTGTGTTTTTGGGATCATCTCGCTTTGATCGCCGATATCGTCTATCGTATCTCGAAAAGTCGGGCATCGTTGCCGTTAAGGCGCATTGTGGATCTCGGCAGTTTACCGGCGCAGATTCTTCGCGACCCTCTTGCTTTTACCAAGTTGTTTCGGGAACAAACATGGACAGTACTTGATGCCTTACGAAAGTATGGTTTGGAAGACTATGCACCCTTTGTTCGTTTTTTAAATGCGCAATTGCTCGATGCTGCACAAGTGGACGTTTCGTTGGCAGCATGGCTTCCTGCCAGTGTAGCACTCGATATCTATCGCTTTGGAATATATGCTGTCCAAGGTGAACTCGGCGGTCTTGCGCAAACGGTGTATGATCACCTATTGCAGCGTGGCGTAACGATAAAGTCGCTGACGACGATCGTTCGTGTCGAGCAAGAGCATTCCCAAGGTGCTTGGCGCCTTCTCACGAGTAAAAACGAAACGTTTTCGGTGGACGCGATCATCAATGCGACAGGTCAGCCGATACCAGGAGGGCCAGAAAAGTCGTTCTTCAGTAAACCTACTGCACAAGAACCTGCGTGGGGTGCAGTTCGTCTCGATGTCACGGTGTTATCTTCATGGTTAGATAACCTAGACTTGCCGATCAACCATCGCAAGCAGCCTTTTGCTTGGCAAATCGCGAATGATGCAGCCATTGGTGATCTCGTTGCGGATCCGCATGGCGCTGTCTACGTGACTTCACATCCAGAATGTTATCAGCTGGAAATGGATGGAACATCGACGCAACAAGTGATCAGCATTTCCATGCATACGCCGACCGATCTTTGGATGACTTTACCTGTTGATGAGTATCAAGCGAAAAAAGAAGCCGTCCGACAAGCGATCATCGCACGAGTCGAACGGTTTTTACCGGGCTTTGAGAAGGCGATCATCACGCAACGCTTAGGCACGCCCAAAACGTATTATCGTTATCTGCAAAAATCTGTCGTCGGAGGGACGCCACTTACGGTGCGCGCTTCGCTTAAACAGCCAATCGGAGCAAGAACTAAAGCGAAAGGCTACTATATCGCGGGTGATGCCGTTTTTCCTGGACCGGGCACGTTATCGGCTTCGTTAAGCGGCTACTTTGCAGCACGCGCAATCGACCCGCAAGTGGTGCGTTGGTAACCAAAAGTGGCGTACGAATTAGGCTCGACGCAGTGTTTTTCTTGCGGTCGTGGCAGCCCAGATCAACGTGATCGCAGCCAGTACAGCAATGGCTAATAAACCTTCGAGAAGAGGCTTCGCTTGCCAGCCCTGAATAAGAATGGAACGCATGGCGCCAAAGACGTACGTTGTGGGATTGATCGTCGAAGCCACTTTTAGCCATGAAGAAGCGATCAGCGAGAGCGGTACGAACGTATCGGAAAGAAACAGCAAAGGAAAGAAAATGAACGTTGCGGCTTGTGCGGTTTGGCCATTACCGGAACGAAGTGCGATCGCAACGGCATAGCCGGCAAAAGCTAATCCCCAACCGCTTGCTAAAAGAATCACGGCGATTGCACCTAGTATGCCTGTCGGTACTTGCAGACCCATGAAATAAGCTACGATCATAATCAACGTCGACTGCACCATAAGCTGGAGCATGCCAGTGATCATGGGAGCCAGAACCAATGCGGTACGCGATACTGGCGTAAGACGGAGTTTGGTGAAGTAGCGTGTCTCTAAATCACGAATAAGTGCTTGGCCAGACCCACCTGCGCCTCCGACAGCACCGGATACAATCGCCACAGGAAGAATAAAATTAAGATAATGAGCACCGCCAAAAGCGGGTATCGAACCGATTCCGCTTAGTCCTGCCTGATAGACGAGCAAAAAGAAAAGACTGATTGCAAGGTTAGGAATAATGGCAAAAGGTACGCGCAGTGTGACAAGAATGGATCGTTTCGTTAAGACGAGAAGATCGCGAAAGAAAGATCGGCGATAGGTCTTCATGGTTGACAATGGAATTCCCCCTTGGTGTTAGCGAGTGGTTACTTCGCTTCTTGACCAGTTAATTGGATAAATACATCATCTAACGTTGGCGGTGTCACTTTGAGGCCAACCACTTCAAGCTGACATTCTTCAAAAAGCGGTAGGAGAATCCGCGTATCTTGTGCCCCATTTTCGGTGAAAACATGAAGCGTCTCGTCGGCAATGGCGCAGGCGAATTCTTTGGACGTGACCATCTCAAAAGCTTTTTCTGCCGTTTGACGATCCATAAATTCAAAATCGATCACATCGCGACGCATTTTTCGTTTTAAGGCTTGGGGAGATCCGCGTTCGATGATCTGACCATGATCAATAATAGCGAGTTGACCACAAAGAGCGTCAGCTTCTTCAAGATACTGCGTGGTTAAGAAAATCGTCGTATCGGTTTCTTGGTTGATCGATCGAAGCAATTCCCACAGGCTTAATCTGTTTTGCGGATCAAGGCCAGTCGTTGGTTCATCGAGAAAAAGTATTTTTGGACGATGCACAAGTGATAAGGAGAGATCAAGTCGGCGACGCATCCCGCCAGAATATGTTTTGACGCGACGATCAGCCGCTTCTTCCAGTCCGAATTGATGTAAAAGCTCGCTGGCTCGCTCCATGGCAGCTTTTTTATTCATGCCAAAAAGTCGCGCTTGTAGGATGAGCAGTTCACGTCCCGTTAAAAGTGGATCGACGCCAGTATCTTGGAGCGCTACACCGATTGTGAAGCGCACATCATCAGGGTGTGCGATTACGTCGATACCTGCTATGTTGACATGGCCACTTGTCGGTAGGGCAAGGGTAGTGAGAATTTGGATAAGTGTACTTTTGCCAGCACCGTTGGGGCCGAGAAAGCCAAAGATTTCACCATACGGAATTTGCAGATCAATGCCTCGAAGAGCCTCAAATTGACCATATTGTTTCTTTACACCTTCGACGGCAATCGCATCGTTGGTCATGTTGGTAGCCACCTTTATCACCTTTTTATAAATTATATATACCAGAAGGTTAATTAATAACACAAGAACAATTTGAATTTTTTTTTCACGGTGATAATAAACCGATCATCCTTGCGTGTGGTCACGTAAGGATGATCGGTTTGCTGAAGTAAAACGCTTATTCAAAAGGGACAACTTGTCGGAGTGCATCCGATCGCATCGCAGCTTCGAGCAACAACATAACGCGCAACACTTCATCATCTTTGACGATTTTCTCCGCTTTGCCAGCGAGTACGTCAGCAACATTTTGATAAAAATCACGTACATCCGTATCGAGGCGAATCATAGGCGTTTCGATGGTGGAATCATCGATGCGTGGTGCCATCGTCTTGGTTAAGCCTGCTCCTGCGATAATCGGTGTCGCGTCATGACCAGTATCATGTTCAAGATGCACGATTTTGCCTTGCATGCTCCAATCTTGAATCAATGCGGTTCCTCGCGTACCTGTTACATACCAAAGAGGTAGATTGATAAAGTTTTTCGTACCGACTTCCATCAGTGCGGTTTTACCACTTTCAAATTCGATAAAAAGGTGAAAGCCGTCATCGACCGTTTGATGATCGTCGTGGATGAGATGGCAAAAAACATGTTTCACCTTATCTTTGACCATTAATAAGATACGATCGACGAGATGAACGCCCCAATCGAGCATCATGCCTCCGCCATATTCGGGCAGTTGACGCCAGTCGCCTGGGATACCGCGAGAGCCATGAATTCGCTGTTCAATATGGGTGATCTCACCGAGTGATCCATCGTCGTATAATTGTTTTATCGCCAGATAATCTTCGTCCCAGCGACGGTTTTGATGGACGGTGAACAGCATGCCCGTCTCGTTGGCGACGGCGATGATTTCTTTTAGTTCATCACTGTTCATCGTGACAGGTTTCTCACAGATCACCGCTTTCTTTGCACGAAGTGCTGCTATGGCGATTTCTTTATGAACATGATTGGGTGTAGCGATGAGTACGATTGCGACGGCGGGATCATCGAGTATCGCTTGTAAGTTTGGATAGGTTTGATAGCCTAAGGCTAGTGCGGCTTGCTGTCTTGTCGGTTCAGGATCATAGCTGCCGATAACGCGCATGCAATCGATGGTTTCGATTTTACGGGCGTGTTCGCTGCCCATGCCGCCAAAGCCGACGATGGCGACGCCAAGTGGTGAATGACTCATTTTCATAACTCCTTATTCTAGCTATACCGTGATTATAGCAGGATAGCGTATAACAAATCTGTTATTATCATTGTTTTCTAAGATATCGAATGGTATACTGAGAAAGTCATAAAAAGTTCGGATGAAAGGGGTGCATTTCCTTGGTAAAGAATGTTTTTTTGTTTGACAATTTCATACTAGGGAATGCGCCTTCGTTGTACTAAGTAACAACGTTGTATACATAGACGTTGCGTAGGCGCTCCTTGAGTTAGCTTGCGCGAAAGACGATAAGGGTATGTCGCCTCGTGCGATGTGCCCTATTTTTTTGTTTTGGGGGGCTGACATGTTTACCGTTTTATTTAAATTAGGTTGGTTTTTTCGCCAATATAAAGGCCGTTATCTTACGGCGATGATCTTATTGATCTTATTGAATTTTATCGAAGTGGCCCCTCCTGCCCTGATCGGTCATCTGATCGATCAGATAAATCAGCGGACACTTACGCACGCGACACTCTGGGAGATCGTATTGATCTATGGCGGTTTGATTGTGGTCAGCTATATTTTTGGCTTCATATGGCAATATCAGCTGTTTGGTGGCGCTAACCTATTGCAACGTACCTACCGCACTCGCCTCATCCGTCATTTTCTCGCGATGACACCGACTTTTTATGAGAAAAATCGAACGGGCGATTTGATGGCTCGCTCGACGAATGATCTGATCGCTGTCTCTGAAACGGCTGGGTTTGGCATTCTTACGTTGATCGATTCCACGACGTATTCGGCGACGATCTTGCTTTCGATGGCGATTCTCGTCAATTGGAAACTCACTCTCTTTTCGCTGTTACCTATGCCGATTATCTCTTTTTTAATGACGAAGTATGGGGAAAAAGTGCATCAACGTTTCGTACTTGCGCAAAATGCGTTTGGCAAGATGAATGATAAAGTTCTTGAGTCGATAGCAGGGATTCGTGTGCTTCGTGCGTACGTGCAAGAACGTGCGCAAGAAGATCGGTTTGCGAAAACTGCCCACGATGTGTATCAGAAAAATGTTGAAGTGGCAAAAATCGATTCGTTATTTGAACCGACGATCAAGATTCTCGTCGGCATAATGTACATGATTGGGATCGGTTATGGTGCCTATCTGGTCTTTCAAAGTCAGATCACATTAGGAAGTTTGACTTCGTTTAATGTCTATCTCGGGATGCTGATCTGGCCGATGTTGGCGATCGGTGAATTGATCAATACGATGCAACGCGGCAATGCTTCGTTAGATCGCGTGACGGAAACGCTCGCGTACCCAGCCGATGTTAAAGAAGCGCAGCATCCGATCACCCTTCAACATCTTGATGTCATTCGTTTTGAGGATGTCACTTTTCAGTATCCGTTATCGAATCAACCTAATCTGGAAAGCCTGTCACTCGTGATTCGAAAAGGCGAGACGTTAGGCATAACAGGGCGCATCGGAAGCGGAAAGTCGACGTTAATCAAACAATTATTACGTGAATATCCTTCTGCCAGTCGCGGTAGTCTGATGATCAACGACATTGCGATTGAGCAGATCGCTTTTGACACTTTATACGGTTGGCTAGGGTATGTCCCCCAAGATGCGATGTTATTTTCGCGTACGATTGAAGAAAATGTGCGATTTGGTCAACAAAGCGCGACAAACGAACAGCTTTTTGCTGCGCTTGAGATGGCGAGTCTTAAAAATGATCTTTCCCTGTTTCCACAAGGCCTTGAAACGCTTGTAGGTGAGCGTGGTATTTCATTATCTGGTGGGCAAAAACAACGGATTGCTTTGGCGCGGGCTTTGCTAAAAGATCCGGAGATTTTGATTCTGGACGATGCGATGTCGGCGGTCGATGCAAAGACGGAAGCACACATCGTCGAGGCGATTCGTGGGTATCGTCGAGGTCGAACGACATTAATCGCGACGCACCGCCTTTCTGCGGTTGAACATGCCGATATGATTATCGTGATGGATCAGGGACGTATTGTGGAGCAAGGTACCCACGAGGAACTGCTTGCCCTATCAGGGTGGTATGCCGAGCAGTATGCGCGTCAACAACTTGAGCAAGCACAAGAAGATGATGAAGTTTTTGCACAAGAGGTGATTTCGTGAGTGTAAGTAAGAGGTTACTTCGTTATGGCTTGCTGTATAAAAAAACGATATCGATCGCGTTTGCTCTTTTGCTCGTAGCTACACTAGCGGATTTAACAGGGCCGATGATTGCGAAAACCTTGATCAACCAACATATCGTTGGCATCGCGACGACGTGGTATCAGACGTCAGGGCAAGAAGCGGATGCTGTCAACTATCAAGGGCATTGGTATAAGCGAGGCACCTACTTTTTGCCGGGAGAGCATAAAGGAAGTGCGCTGCAACTGAGCCATCAAGGGACGACGTTTTATGTGTCCACGGCGATCAAGGCGAAGCCGACTAAACTGACCCCATCGCAATTGTTTCGTTTCTATCAGCCTGAAGTGCCGAAGATGCTTGAACTTGCCGCACTTTATTTTGCATTGATCGTGATCTCTGCCTTATTTACGTATGGGCAAAAGTTTTTGCTTCAGATTTCGGCGAATAACGTTTTGCAACGTATGCGAATCGATGTTTTTTCGCAAATGGCGAGATTGCCGATTCGCTATTTCGATCAGATACCTGCTGGAAAGATCGTCTCGCGCATCACGAATGATACGGAAGCGATCCGCGAGTTTTACGTGACGATCGCGTCGAACATCATCGCCAGTGCCGTGAATATGATCGGGATCTATATTGCACTTTTTCTGTTGCTACCAGGATTGGCAGCCATATGTCTTTTTTTATTGCCGATTTTAGCGATTTGGATTTATCTTTATCGGCGCTTTGCCGTGACGGTTAATCACAAAATCCGTCAACTTCTCAGTGAAATCAATGCGACGATCAACGAAACGTTACAAGGGATTCCGATCATTCGTGCTTTTCACCAACAAGAACGCATGCAAAAAGAATTTGAAGAGCAAAATGATCAATTTTTTAAAGCGCAGATTCGTCTATTGGGGATGAATGCGGCGAGTGGTTGGAATTTGGTGGGTGTCCTTCGCGGTATCTTTTTTATCGCATTGATCACGTATTTTGCTTATTCCTTCTTTCATCTGCAAGGCGCGATTTCGTTTGGTGTCCTTTATGCGTTTGTCGATTACTTGAATCGTCTTTTTCAGCCAGTTGTTCAATTGGTCAATCAATTGTCAGGGATTGAGCAAGCGCGTGTTTCGGCGACTCGCGTTTTTGAATTGCTCGATGAGGAAGGGATTGATCTCATTGACGGATCGATGCCACGCTATCGCGGTGATGTGCATTTTGAGGATGTGCATTTTGCCTATGATGGAAAGCAGGATGTACTAAAAGGAATCAGTTTTGACGTGCAGCAAGGTCAGACAGTTGCGCTTGTCGGTCACACAGGATCAGGTAAAAGTTCAGTGATGAATCTGCTTTTTCGTTTCTATGATCCGCGTACTGGACGTATCACGATCGATGGCCAAGATATCGTGGCGTTACCTCGTCAACATGTGCGTCAGCATATGGGAATCGTATTACAAGACCCATTTTTGTTCACGGGTACGATCGCATCGAACGTAAGTCTGGACGATCCGCGTATTTCACGTGAGCGTATCGAACGCGCTTTGCAAGAAGTGGGTTGGGAAAGACTGTTTTCGAGTCTTGAAGGAGGAATTGATGCGCCGGTGCTTGAGAAAGGAAGTACGCTTTCAGCAGGTCAGCGTCAACTGATTTCCTTTGCTCGGGCACTTGCCTTTGATCCTGCGATTCTCGTGTTGGATGAAGCGACAGCGAATATCGATACGGAAACGGAAGTGGCGATTCAAGAAGCGCTTGATGTCGTTAAAAAAGGGCGTACAACGTTTATTATCGCGCACCGCTTGTCCACGATTCGAAGTGCAGACTTGATCTTAGTCCTCGATCGAGGTGTGATCGTTGAACGAGGAACGCATGATGAACTGATGGCGCTTGGTGGTCGCTATTTTGCCATGTATCAACTGCAATCGGGTGGTTTATCCGCTTAACGAAAAGATCTGTACGGGCAGAACGTCTTTGTCACGAGGACGTTCTGTTTTTTCGACCGGACATTATTGCAGAATCGTGTGTATGTTCAAGAAATTGTTCGGAATCGATAGAGCAACACCATCGTTTTGTGGTATGGTTAGAAAAACAGATAGATGGGGTGGTAGAGTGAGAAAGCATAACTTTAACGCGGGACCTGCTGCGTTACCGTTAGAAGTTTTGCAAAAAGCAGCGGAACAGTTGGTCGATCATCAAGGGATTGGCATGTCGATTATGGAGGTTTCCCATCGTTCTGCCGACTATGAGGCTGTCCATGCGCAAGCGCAACAGCTACTACGTGAATTATTGAACATTCCCGATAACTACAAGGTGCTGTTTCTGCAAGGTGGTGCTTCGCTACAATTTGCGATGGTGCCGATGAATTTCCTCGCACCAGGCAAAGTGGCCTGTTATGTGGAGACGGGAAACTGGGCCAATAAGGCGATCAAAGAAGCGAAGTTGATCGGTGAGACGAAAGTGGTCGCCAGCCTCGATGCGACACCAAAGCGTGTGCCTGATCTGACGAATCTCGTCCTCCCTGAGAATGCGGCTTATCTGCATGTGACTTCAAACGAAACGATCGAAGGTTTGTCGATGCGTGATTTCCCGGATACGGGCGATGTTCCGCTTATCTGTGATATGTCGAGCGATATCCTATCGCGTCCGATCGATGTCGCGAAATTCGGTTTGATTTATGCCGGCGCACAAAAAAATCTAGGGCCATCGGGTGTTACCGTCGTCATCATTCGTGATGATTTGTTAGCCAAAGTGCCTAAAACATTGCCTACGATGTTGCGCTATGACGTGCACGCTAGTAAAGATTCGCTCTATAATACGCCACCGACGATTGCGATTTACCTCATGGGCCTTGTCCTTGAATGGGTAAAAGAGCAAGGTGGTTTAGACAAACTTGCTGCGAAAAATCAACATAAAGCTAACTTAATTTATGATGTGATCGATCATAGTGGTGGCTTTTATCAAGGGATTGTGGCCAATGAAGACCGCTCTCTTATGAATATCACTTTCGGTTTGGCAACGGATGAATTAGAAGCGGAATTTCTTAAGGAAGCGAAAGGCAAAGATTTTGTCGGTCTTAAAGGTCACCGCGAAGTGGGGCATATGCGTGCTTCGACGTACAATGCCGTAACAGAAGTCTCTTGTCAAGCGCTTGCCGATTTTATGAAGGATTTTCAAGCTCGTCATCAAAGCTAATGGCTAAAGTTACACACGCATGGGTAGTGATTTTCTTTCCATGCGTGTGGATACGATCGCTAGGAACGTTGTGGCTCAAAGGATGGTCTTCCCCAATAAAAGCCTTGTTGCCAAAAGTAGCCGAGTTCTTTTAGACAAGCGGCTTCTTCACTCGTCTCGATACCTTCAGCGAGAATTGTGCTACCTTTTTGCCGAGCGAGGTCTGCTACCTCGATGGCAACCGCTTGTTTGTTTTTATCCTCACAGATTCCACTGACAAAAGCACGATCGAGCTTGACGATATCCGGTTCAAGATCAGCGATCGTCTCAATCGTGTTATACCCTTCCCCGACATCATCAAGTGCATAACGAAATCCTTGTTCCCGATAAAAATGCAGTATTTTTTTAAGATGATCGATATCTTGCACTTTCTCCGTTTCGACGACTTCAAAGACGATGCGCGATGGGTCAACATCGTTCGCTCTGGCCACCTCCATCGTTGAACGCAGACAATGTACAGGATCATAGATTGCCGTCGGAATAAAGTTGATAAAGATCATCGCGTGGGGATCGATCTGTGCGGAAGCTTCGACGCCAGCCATTCGGCATGTTTTGTCGAGCAAAAATATCTTGTGTTGGTCTTTGGCTGCTTGAAAAAGTTCGACGGGTGGCAATAAAGATCCATCTTGACGTACGCCGCGAGCAAGCATCTCATACCCGATGATCGATGGCTTCGTTTTAACGTCGACGATCGGTTGGTACATCATTTTGATGCGTTTTTCTTGGATTAATTCTGTGATCCAACCATCCACTTCATGGCTGCGCAATTGTGAGACGGT
This sequence comes from Bacilli bacterium, assembly GCA_013044175.1. GTDB lineage: Bacteria > Bacillota > Bacilli > Alicyclobacillales > SLC66 > JABEUY01. The sequence goes on along the minus strand of JABEUY010000130.1, from coordinate 620 downwards.
GACTGGATTGCCAACCATTAAACGACCATTCGCAGTAAAAGAGGCGTACGTTAACGAAACCTGATCACTCTCTTCGATTTCATGGACAAAATCAGCGATTCGGTAGAAAGCGGACTTCTCAATCCACAGTTTTTTTGCATCGATCAGCGTAATCGGCTCAGTCCAAGGATAATCTTGAATAAAAGAGAGTTCACTCTCTGTTTTTTGCGTTACTAATAGGCCATCTTTTGCGGTACTGCAGGAATCGCAAGAATCCAAAAAACATCGCCTCACTTTGTTACTCGATGAATTATTTTGATCATAGCACAGATGGTTACCATTACGTGAACTTGCTTGAAAGGTAAGTTTGAAGTACGTTGAAAGAGAAGGAAATCATTAGCTAGGGGATGGAAAAGATGACGACGAAATTAGCGCTTCGCACCATGGGGAAATCAGATTTGCAGTTGACAGCATTAGGGTTAGGGTGCTGGCAGTTTAGCAAAGGGAAAGGGATGGCAGGACGTTTTTGGCCGACATTGGATCAAAAAGATATCGTTGATATCGTCCGCGTGACGTATGAAGAGGGGATCAACTGGTTTGATACGGCTGAACTCTATGGCAAAGGGCAGTCGGAGTTGGCT
>JABEUY010000019.1 GCA_013044175.1 Bacilli bacterium | reverse complement strand
GTGCGATACGTATCTTCCGAGAAATCTTCGTGACCTGGGGTATCTAAAATGTTAACTCTTTTACCACCATAGGAAAACTGCAAGACGGTGGACGTTACCGAAATACCTCTTTGTTTCTCGATTTCCATCCAGTCCGAAGTCGCGTGACGACGCGCTTTTTTGCCTTTGACAGCACCAGCTTCGCGAATGGCACCACCAAACAACAAAAGCTTTTCGGTAAGCGTCGTTTTTCCCGCGTCAGGATGAGAAATAATCGCAAATGTTCTGCGTGGTTCCTTCAAGATCGGCTACACTCCTAGTTCAATGTCCATCTACATTCTATGCTTATTACACAGGACAATACCCTCGTCGTCGTTAGCCTTTAGGACCATGCTTAATGACTTGAATCATTTGCGCCTGCGACATACCTGTGGTGAAGATGTACTTACCTGGTTGGGCATTTTGATCAGCGCCCGTACTTTTCATCAACATATCAAAATTCTCTGCACCTGTAATCAAATGATGACCCTTCAGAAAAGCAGCAAGATTGTAGAGCGATCCTCCTAACGGCAGATCATACACAAACTGCTGTTTGGCCTTACTTTTTGCGACCACAACTTTTTTGCCGATCGCTTGATTGGTATTCACCGGTTTCGTCGTGGGTTGAGTCGCCACTTTCTTACTTACAGCACCCGATGTTGTTGGCTTCGTGGTCGCCACGACGGCTGGTACTGCTTTCGTCATCAACACGGCACTACTAGCAACTGTATCACTTGAAGCGTTTTGCCCATGCAAAAGAAATCCGACAAAGGCTGCGACCACGACAGCAGCGATCGTCGACGTATTCCGAAACCACGTAGCCTTAAATAATTGACGTTCGTAAATCGATACCACCGTATCGATTTTCCAAACGTTATCGATGTAGATTAAACGAAGCACAATGCCTTGTCTTTGATAACCACCGCGTACGTAAAAAACGAGCGCTTCTTCCCAGACATCAAAAGCGATGACTTCACCTTTTAAAACACCCATCCACAATTTGTTCAAATAGGCATGATCCCATAGTTTAGCCTCGGGATAGTCTTCGAGATGCGGTAACAAGCCTCTAATAAAAACATCGTTCGACAAAGAAGGTAATCCGAGTTGATCATAAGCTTTTGCGAAAGACATATGAATCGTTCCAGCCATAAAAGAACGCGCAAATGTGCTTGAGTCAACCATATTTTCGACCAAAATGCGTCCACCTCTTTATCATTTATACCCTTTTTAGTGATTATTTTTAAGTCGGTAAGAGTTTGACCAACGGTAGTTTACCTCTTTTTTAACGAAATGTCTTGTACTAATTTTATGTAGGGTCATGTTCTTGACGAACTTCCCATTAGACGATAAAGTTCTAGAGGTTCAAAAAGGAGTCGATTTCTCATGATCACCGATGGCCTTAACCCGGAACAAGCTCTTGCCGTAAAAACAACCGAAGGGCCTGTCTTAATCATTGCAGGAGCTGGATCGGGCAAAACAAGTGTGATGACTCGTCGCATCGCCTATCTTCTTGAAAAGAAATGCGCGCAACCTTGGGAGATCCTCGCAATCACCTTTACGAATAAGGCCGCAAAAGAAATGAGAGAACGCGTACACAAACTGATCGGCGATATCGCTGAAGACATCTGGATTTCAACTTTTCATGCGATGTGTGTCAAAATCTTGCGACGCGAAGCTCACAAAATCGGCTATGAAAGCCAGTTTTCAATTCTCGACGCCTCTGATCAACTGGAAATGATTAAGCAATGTATGGTGGATTTAAACTATGATTTAAAGAAGTTTGATCCTTCCTCTGTTACCTGGAAGATTTCTTCGTGGAAAAATGCCCTTTACACCCCAATCACATTACCGAAAGGGAGCAAATCACAGCTAGAGTTACTCGCGAAAGAAGTCTTTTTCTTGTATCAACATAAACTCAAGGCGATGCAGGTTATGGATTTTGACGATCTAATCGGTCAAACGGTCGCTTTACTCGAAACACACGAGGAAACTCGCGCTTTTTATCAACAAAAATTCCGCTATATCCATGTTGATGAATACCAAGACACCAATCAGGCACAATATCGTCTCTTGCGTCTATTTGCCGATCAACATCAAAATCTCTGTGCCGTCGGTGATTCTGATCAAGCGATTTATCGCTGGCGTGGTGCTGACATCAGCAATTTACTGAACTTTGAAACTGACTTTTCGCATGCTTTACTGATCAAACTCGAGCAAAATTATCGATCTACACAAACGATCCTAAACGCAGCCAATGCTGTGATCGTTCATAATCAAGAACGAAAAGAAAAGAAACTGTGGACACAGGCTGATGAAGGCGAACCGATCGTCATCTACGGTGCGATCGATCAAGATGATGAGGCTGTATTTATCATCGCAAAAATCCAAGAACATGCGGCTCGTGGCGGACGCTTTGAGGATTGCACCGTCTTATACCGCGCCAATGCCTTATCGCGGGCGATCGAAGAAAATTTTATGCAAGCAGCCATTCCTTATCGCATTCTTGGCGGCATGACTTTTTATGATCGAAAAGAAATCAAAGATGTCATGGCTTATCTGAAAGTTATCGCCAATCCGAGTGATGAGATATCCTTATTGCGTATCATCAATACGCCTAAACGCGGTATTGGCGATGGTACCCTTCGCAAACTTCTCGATTATGCGCATGATCGCGATCTCACATTATTAGAAGCGATGGGCAAAACGGATGACGAATCACTCGCTTTATCTGGTAAAGTTGGCGAGGTCGTCAAACAATTTTACCAGATGATCATGTATCTCAAAGAAATCGAAGAGGGCCTAACGGTCACTGAGTATGTCCAACAAATGCTTTATAAAACGCAGTATCGTGAAATGTACGCTTCAAGTTCTAAGGAGGAAGATCAGGCACGGTTAGAAAATATCGATGAATTACTGACCGTAACGCGCGCTTTTGATCGAAGGAGAAGAGGAACACTCGCTGATTTCTTAGCAGAAACCTCCCTGTTATCCGACATCGACAAAGAATATGGCAAAACGGAAAACGCCGTAACCTTAATGACGATGCACGCTGCCAAAGGTTTAGAGTTTCCGGTAGTCTTCGTCATCGGTGCCGAGGAAACATTGTTTCCGCACGCACGCTCCCTTGACTCGATAGAAGGCATTGAAGAGGAACGCAATCTTTGCTATGTCGCTATCACACGAGCCAAAAAGCAACTTTTCATCAGTTACTGCACAGAGCGATCTGCTTTTGGACAAGTTCGCATGAATGATCCATCGCGATTTTTGGCGGAAATTCCTGATCATTTAACCGTTCGAAGCCTCGCAGACCATCAAGCGGTCACGTCATGGTCAGAAGGGACAAAAGTGCGTCATCCTTTATATGGCGTTGGCGTCATTACCGCCGTTGAGGGGACGATTGAAGATGTCGAACTTGCGATCACGTTCACATCGCGACATGGCACGAAATCAATTCGCCCAAAATTAACGCGCTTAAAAATCTTGGAAAACTAAGCGCATTTACGAGTTACCCGATCAAAAAAACGGTAGCAAACACCCCGATAAGAATGACGGCCATCATGAAAAACACCAAACGATCTGTAGCTGTCACGGCATGATCATAGATTCGTTCGCTCGTTTTGCGCGATCCGTAAGCATGCGCATCTGCGATCATCGCCAATTGTACAGTCGCTTGTACGGAACGTGTTGTCAATGTCACAAACAATACGGGAATCCACCAAAACCATGCTCGAAGCATCTTAGGATAGGATCGCCATCCTTGCCAAGTCGGAAAGACATCGGTCATACCCCGCATCTTTAATACTGTAGGTAACACGGCGATTTTTTCGATGAGTTGCGGCAAAAAACGCAAAACGATCATGATCGCGAGGCCAAAAATCGATGGGATACGAAATCGCGTAAGCGACCAGATGATTTCAGCTGGCGTCGTGGTCAGCCATAATAACAAGACGGATGATGTGATCGCACTGATTTTAAAACTTAAGATAAAGCCCAGCAAAATAGCATGAAAAATTGAATAGGATGAAGCAAAAAAAACGTGATCAATCCCATACTGAATGATGGTACCAATCCATGTCATAACAAGGATTTGCGTGAGAAAAAACCATCCTAGTGCCAACGTCCTGCGCTGATCTTTCTTTAGATATGACCAGATAATCGATTGAAACAGTACCATCAACAACGCAAAGACACCTTTTTCAAATATAACACTTACGGTGACGATCAAAGGAAAGAGCAATTTGATTCGCGGATCTAATCGATGCAATGGCGAGCAAATCTCCTCATAACGAATTAATTTTTGCCAAGCATCAAAACCGATCTGTCTTGAAAAATAGGCAAAAACAAGGCTAAACAAGAAAATGAACATCACCGTAAAACTTAAAAAGAAATACAACATAGTGCTCCTCCTCGTTCATACGAAAAGCGAGAGTAAAGCTTCAAAGGTGACCACGGTTTTCACATGCGTATCACCCGTAAGCATGTTGTAAAGTCGTGCAATCGGAGGGGGTATAAGCCTAGCAAGCTGTAATTCCCGTGATTTACTAAAGACAAAATTCGGATCACCCTGCACGAGAACATGTCCCTCATGCAACACAGCGACCGTTTTCGCATAGGTAGCTACTGCTTTCATATCGTGACTGATCATCAACATCGTTGATGCACGTGATCGATGAAGGTCATGTAAAAAGCGAAAAAATGAAGCAACATGACCGAAATCCAGACCTGTAAGTGGTTCATCAAAGATCAGAACATCTGGATTTGGCATCATGACTAAACCGAGCGCCAACCGTTTTCGCTGGCCAAAACTCAGCGAATGCGGCGATATGCGAACTTGTTGCGCAAGATCGATGAGCGAAAGCATGTGATCAATCGCCTCTTGCTCTGATCCTTCCCTTGTTTGACTTTGCTTCAATGACCACATGAGTTCATCGCGTACTGTATTTTGTAAAAAAAGACTATCGATATCTTGCGGCAGATAACCGATTTTGCTTTGGGATATCCATGCATTTCCCTTGCTTTCACAGGCTCGATCATCGAGACCAGCGAGCATGGAGGCAAGCTTGGATTTACCCACGCCATTACTACCAATGATCGCCAATCTATCACCGGCAACAAGGTCAAAAGAATGTTCTGAAAACGCAGCATGCAAATGACGAAAAGTATCTATCGATTGGTTTGTACAGCAGACAGGATACCCAGAATCAACCTCTTGGCGATAATCTTGAATGGTTTGTGTGTGCAACTTTTGGATTTTTCGATGCCAAGATGAATCATTCAATGCATCAAAAGCTTCCTGGACAGAAAGAGCTATGCTTTGGCCAAAAACCGCTGGTAGTCTTCTTGATAATTTCACCATGTCAGGAACAAGAACGCCTCGTGCCGTAAAAAGCGTCTCGTTATGAAAAGCGTTACGAACAGATTCATCTAACACGATATGCCCTTTATCCATCAAAAGTACGCGATCGACAAATTCAATCACTTGATCGAGCTTATGTTCGAAGATGAGTACTGTCATCTGTCGTTCCTGTTGCATTTTACGGATACCCTTCATCGTTTTTTCGAAGCTTACAGTATCCAAATCGCACGATGGTTCGTCCAAAATCAACACATCACAATGCATCGCAAGCGCTGAAGCAAGCGCCACTTTTTGTTTTTCACCCGGAGATAATGAACTAACCGATCTTTTGCGCAGTGATTCGATATCCATCGCGATCAATGCTTCTTGTACGCGAGCAGCGATCTGCTCTTTTTTCAAACCTAGATTCTCTGGACCAAATGCGATCTCAGTTTCTACATCATAGTGAAAAAGGGAATGCTGTGTGTTTTGAAAAACAATACTGATCTGTCTCGCGATTCGATAAGGTCGCTCTTTTGTGATGCAAAGATCGCCATAGAAAATCGAGCCTCGAAGATGTCCCATTATCCTTTTTGGGATCATACCTGCCAAGGCCAACGCAAGCGTTGTCTTTCCACATCCTGAAGCACCTGTAAATAATACGGTTTCACCTTGATGAATCGTGAATTGGATATTGGATAGTACAGGTTTACCATTACCCGGATAGGCATACGTCAGATGTTCAACTCGGAGATCAGCCACGCTATATCCTCCCGGAACCGCTAGCTATTCTTGAAGGCAAGTATAATCGGTAAATTTTAACGTACTGTGAAAAAACATCGAGCATACTGTAATGATTTATTACATTTTAAAAAAAACATTTAACTCTTTCTTCTTGACCTGAAATTCAAGCATCGCGTATAGTAGCTTAGAATAAATCCATGATTTTACGGGGAGGATACGCTTTGCTTAAAGAATTCCGAGATTTTATTTCCAAAGGAAATGTGATGGATCTCGCTGTCGGTATCATTATCGGCACCGCTTTCTCGGCGATCGTCACGTCGCTGGTAAAAGATATCATCATGCCACCGATCGGCCTTTTGATTAATCGCATCAACTTCAGTAATCTCTATATCAATCTTTCGGCTAAACATTATGCATCGTTAGCGCAAGCAAGTGCTGCAGGAGCACCCACGATCAATTACGGAACTTTTATTAATAATGTGATCGACTTTTTGATCATCGCTTTTGTGATCTTTCTTATCGTTCGACAAATCAATAAACTAAAAAAACCGGCTCCCGTCGCACCTGTGACGACGAAAGCCTGTCCACATTGTTTATCTGCTATACCGCTTGCTGCAACCCGCTGTGCCTATTGCACCTCGCCGCTCGATGAAAACCAAGAAGCTGCAGTCAGTCATTGACTGTAGCTTTTCTTTAAAAACTACTCCCCAAAAACGCCTCATTCGGATAGCCTCTTTGCTCCCAATAACCGACGAGCGGTTGATCCGAGAACGTCACGCGGGTAACCCATTTGATGGATTTATACCCGTACATTTTAGGAACGACTAAGCGAATGGGATAGCCTTGTCGTGTCAAAAGCGGTTGCCCCTCCATGCCATAAGCGAGTAAGACGGTAGGATCATACGCTTCGGCTAAGGAGAGCGATTCGGTATAGACACCATCTGCCGAATAAAAATGCACATACTTCGCTTGCGTCAGTGGTTGCACCAAAGCAGCTAGCGCTTTGATCGAGAGACCATCCCATGTCACATTAGCCACGCTCCAACCGGTCACACAGTGGAAATCTGTATTTTCTTTACGTGTAGGCAATGCTTTTATTTCGGATAACGTTAAGGAAAGAGGCTTTGCCACTAACCCATCGATCGTTAATCGATACGTTTGCGCTGCAATCACAGGGAATCCTTGTGTCACCGTATAAAACTCGATAAAATCACCCGGTGTCGCTGGTGGTGTAGAACCAATTTGCTTTGAATTTGACCACAATTGCTTAATGATTTCATACGGATCAAGGATGATGACCACGGCGGTAAACAAGACACCGGACAATAACCACTGACTAAACTGACGACGTGAAGGATCGATTCGTTGATTCCAGTTTTTTGGACGGTATCCCACCGCTTTAAAAATTCCATGTAATACCACCCACAAAGCGAGCAGATACGAAAGATCACCATGCCAGGCGAAAGCACGACTTACCATGATACTCGGAACGCGAACGGTCTGCCATAATAGAATACCTGTGATGACGACAACGATACCAAAGAGCGTAGGAATCAGCCAATCAAGACGACGAATCATTTTTCCGATCGGAAAAAGCGTAATCAGTGGAATCAACAGAGTAATCGCAAAAGTAAAGCCCAAAACGATATGCACATCATACAAAATCGGTAATACAGGAATTAGAATCGTGTGTACGGGCTGCCAAAAAAGCGCGATACCCGAGAATAGCAATAGTACAAATGAACCGATTGTGATATAGTGCAGTTGGATCATCCAACGTGGCCATTTACTGTGTCTGAACAACTTCATGTCTATGATCCCCTTTCGTGCAACCATTCACATAGACTACTAGGCATATTCTATCCTAAGGGTTACAATGTTCCTAGTGGGATCAATAAACTTTTTGGGGGTAGCTCACATGTCAATTTATGATTTTCAAGTAAAGAAAAGCGATGGTTCAGATCAATCCTTGAAAGATTATGAAGGACAAGTGTTATTGATCGTCAACACAGCAAGTCGTTGTGGATTTACACCTCAGTATGAAGGCCTTCAACAATTACAAGAAGAATTTAAAGAGCAAGGTTTTTCTATTCTTGCATTTCCTTGTAATCAATTTGGTAACCAAGAACCTGGTAGCAACTCGGAAATTCAACAGTTTTGCAAAATCAATTACGACGTTTCCTTTCCTGTTTTCGCTAAAGTTGATGTCAATGGTACCAATGCGGACCCCCTTTTTCAATATCTTAAAAAAGGCGCACCCGGTGTCCTTAATACAGAACCTGTAAAATGGAATTTCACCAAATTCCTCGTATCGAAAGATGGCGAAGTCTTGAAGCGATTTGCGCCAGCAACGACACCAAACGCCATAGCCGATGAAATTGCAGAAGCCTTGAAATAGTAACTATCCTTTTGGAAAAGCATCGCGTTTACTTGACGCGATGCTTTTTTTTAGGCAAACGCTAGGTTTATTCTCAGCGAAAATTCATATTATCCTCGTATGCTGTTGTCACAGCCCACGTTTAAGGAGTGCATTTACCATGAAAGTAATATCTATACGATCACCGTTGATCATAAGTTTTGTCGTGATCAGTTCATTTACGGTAGGTACCGCGATGGCCAAAACGGCAATTTCAGTGCAACAAGCTGATCGCATCGCGATGAGTAGTCTCGGCGGTGGAACGGTTCAAAAATATTCTCTCGATACCTATCACAAGCAACCTGTTTATGATATTCACCTGTCATCATCAGGTAATGAATGGGATGTAAAAGTTGCACGTTTTTCAGGTGCCGTGCTTTCAAAGCAACACGTCATCGTTGCAACGAAACCTTTATTCCCTGCCACACCATCCGGTGGAATAACTTTTGCTTCCATTAAAAACACACTGAGTCAACGCATAGGAAAAGGCGGCGATGATGGTGGGCAGCATGGAATAGGCGATAGTTTACATCACGATCATCATCATGATGACGGTCAAGGGGATCAAGGTGGAGATCATTAATAAAGAAGAGACGATCGGATCCAGTATCCGATCGTCTCTTCTTTAAGCGCGGCGTTGAATGGGATTTGAATTTTTCATGATTACATGCTTCATGAGATAAGTCCCCACACCGTGCTCATCATTAGACTTCGTGATCGCATCAGCGAAAGGTAATAATGAAGGATTAGCATTTTTCATCGCAATGCCAAAATCAGCGGTTTTTAACATATCTACATCGTTCATTTCATCACCAAAAGCGATCATGCGTTTATGTTGCCAACCATTTCGCTCGCATACCTCACGTAGCGCGGTTGCTTTGGAAACACCACGAGCCATAATTTCAATCACATTATGCGGTTCATGCCAAGCACGGCAATAGACATGATCGAGATGCAATGACGCTACCGCAGTAAAAAAATCGGCATGCTGCTCACGAGGAACACTGATTAAAAGCGAACTCGTTGCATAAGGCAATGACTCACCGACGTGCCATGGAATCGGCTTTTGCCCGAGCGGTTCATCAAGAATTGCCTTCTCAAAAAAATCGATCATCGGTTGCGTCCATTCTTGTGTCGGTTGGAAAGGAATCTGATAACACTTTTCCTTCACTTCAGCAAGAAGGGGAAAGCCATGAAATGACATAGCAAGTTGAATAATTCGATCAACGACTTCTGATTCGATCACATGTTCAGTCAATAACGTTTGACCGTCCGGTTGCCATACAGCAGCACCGTTTAATGTGATTAGCGGCGTCGTCAAGGCGAGTTGTCGATGATACTCCACCGCCGTACGCAGTGGTCTGCCTGTAGCGATCATGACATGGTGACCAAGATCGATCACTTGCCGCAATATCGAAAGATTCGTCGTACTGATTACATGTTCAGAAGAAAGTAATGTTCCGTCGAGATCGATCGCAATCACAAAGGATTCTTGCATTTGATAAAATCCTCTTTTCACGATGAAATTAACTTCAGCATACCCGAATCGATCGACGAATTCATCAAAAGCATGTAAAGATCACGTCTTACACGGGATAACGCAAATCCTCCGCTGACAAATCGGCGAGGATCGCGAGATACTTTTGACTTTCTACTTTCGCCGCTTCGATCGATAATGTCTGATAATGACCACATTCGATCGGACTTTTACCAAAGACTTCACCATCATGATCGATGATCTGTTGAAGAACGGCACGAACCTCTTTGATGACAAGATCGTGATCCGCATCGCGCACTAAAAGATAAAAACCTGTCTGACACCCCATCGGTCCAAAGTAAAGTACCTGCTCTTTTAAGGCACCATTACGAATGTACGTGGCAAACATATGCTCGACCGAATGAATCGTACTATTGTCCATTAAGAGGTCAACATTGGGTCGACGCGTACGCAAATCATATGTCGTTACATCCCCATCGATACGAGACACATAGATACCTGGCTTCAATTTGATATGATCAATCGTAAAACTCGTGATCTTTTCCATCCTTATTTCATCCTTTCACAGTTCATTCATGTGTCGAACAAAAAGCTTTACCACATTCGTTGCATTCTCAGCGGCTAAGGAAAGAAAAGTGGCATAATCCATATGCGAATCATCATTCGCGTTATCAGAAATCGAACGCAAGATACCGTAGGGCACAGCATTGACAAAACAGACATGGCCGATGCTTGCACTTTCCATATCACATGCGATCGCTTCAAAAGTTGTCACAATCTGATTTTTTCGCACTCGATCTGTTAAAAAGACATCGCCCGTTGCGATACAGCCCGTCGCCGTCTTTTGCTGTTGCTCAGCCGCGATCGCTGATAGTGTATGGATGATTTTTTCATCGCACGGAAACTCGATACGACTTACGCCAGATACAAAGCCAAGCGGATCGCCAATAGCTGTCGTATCCATATCATACTGCACGGTCGTCGTTGCGATTGCGTAGTCACCTACCGACAAGACTTGCGACAAACTACCTGCTACACCTGTGTTAATCACACAATCTGGCGCATAGCGCATGATCATCGCTTGGGTGCAGATAGCAGCATTCACCTTACCAGGTCCGCAAGCGGCGATCACCACCTCATAGCCATCCAGTTTGCCCTCATAAAAATCGATTTGACTGATCGTATCTTTTACGATTCCTTCCATTGCTTCGACCAATGCCTTGACTTCCACGCTCATCGCGCCAATAATACCGATTTTCACCGTGATCTTCCCATCCTTATCATGCTCGTCTCGTAGTTTGAGTGTATCAAAAAAGTTCTTCTTGTCTAGGTAAGCCATAAATCCAATTAAAATTTCTTTAACTAATAACACGTAAATTAATTCGATTTTTATTCAAACAATCAGTAAGATAGATATTGAAATCAAATTAAGGAGCGTGATCGTGTGGTATTTTCATCAAACCCTATTAAAAAAATGATCATCGCCGGTACTTTTCTATTAACTTCGACCGGCATAGCAGCCCTCCCCGCAACGTTCGCATACGCAAGTCCTGCACCATTTCACTTTCAAGCATCGAGTTTTACTCTTCAAACGCAAGCTGTTAACAATTATTATTCCGTAGGACAACAACTCACCTTCTCCTTATCTTCAGATGAAATCAATGCCGATAATCAAAACGAAACGCATCCCCATTCTTTGCCACCTAAATTCGATGTCACTTTTACACCGACAAGTGGCGGTGCACCGATCGACGTTGTTGCCACAATCGTTAAGCCTGTCCAATCAATAAACGATACCACAGGACAGATTGCCACCAATACTTATACCTTAACGTTACCGCAGAGTTTAAATGGTGCATTCACAGCTACTATTGATAATGGTGTGAATAGTATACCGTTTGAAATGTGGTACGGAGGGGATTCACAAGGCGATAGCGATGACCCAATTGATACTTCGTTAGTAAAGCCTATCACGATCAACATCGGCACGCCTCCGGTCGGTAAATTACCTGAATTCCCCGTTGCCGGTTTACTCCCTGTCTTTTTACTCGCAGGCTATGGCGTTTATCGTTTAACGAAAAAATCGCGTACTGTATAAGATAATATACCGTCTTTCTTCGTGAAATCTTGAGGCGCTTACTTTCCGTTAAGCGCCTCTTTTATTTTCTTCTTCACTTGCATGCACAGACACCCTGTGCCACAATAACGTGGTAACGCAAACATTGATCTAGGAGGCTTGCTATGAGAACACAACCTTTAGGTACAAGTGATCTCGTCGTTCCCGTTCTTGCTGTCGGCTGTATGCGCATCAACACTCTCGATGCGAAAGCCGCAGAGCAATTTGTCCAAACTGCACTTGATCACGGCGCTACCTTTTTTGATCACGCTGATATCTATGGTGGCGGTACTTGCGAAGAGATTTTTGCTAAGGCGATCCACATGAATGATGACGTGCGAGAAAGCATCCTTTTACAATCAAAGGTCGGTATTCGTAAAGGTTCATTTGATTTTTCCAAAGAACACATTTTACAATCAGTCGATGGTATTTTAAGCCGACTACATACCGATTACCTGGATGTGTTACTTTTACACCGACCCGATGCGCTAGTCGAGCCTGAGGAAGTCGCCGAAGCGTTTGATCTTCTCGAACAATCAGGCAAGGTTCGCCACTTTGGGGTGTCCAATCAGAATCCAATGCAAATCGAACTGTTGAAAAAACATGTCAAACAACCACTGGTCGCCAATCAATTGCAGTTGAGTATTACGAACGCGACGATGATCGCCCAAGGTACACACGTCAATATGGAAACACCTGATGCGATCAACCGTGATGGAAGTATACTTGACTATTGTCGTTTACACGATATCACGATTCAACCTTGGTCACCGTTTCAATTCGGCTTTTTTGAAGGTGTCTTTCTGGATAATCCGAAATTCCCAGAACTTAATGCGAAGATCGACGAGATTGCCGTGAAACACAACGTGTCCAATACGACGATTGCGATCGCATGGTTACTTCGCCATCCCGCGCATATGCAACCGATCACAGGTACGATGAATGTTCAACGACTCATCGACTGTTGCCAAGCCAGCGAAGTTCACCTCAGTCGAGAAGATTGGTATGGAATCTATCTCGCCGCAGGTAATACATTGCCTTAACCTTTTTTCTCATTTCAGATGTTAACGTTAACGTGGCGCAAGAATGCATTAAGTCTTGCGCCATTACGTTAAGCCAACTTTACGCATACGCGACCACTCACCTGCGACGATACCGACTAGAATCAAGATGACACCGACCCAAGTCGATAAAGAAACAAGCTCATGAAGCACGACAACCGATAAGATGACGGCGACAGGTAATTCACTGCTACCTAGAATCGCAGCAGGTCCACCACCAATACGCGGAATGCCGATGCTGAAAAATAAGGTCGGAATCGCCTGACTAAATATCCCGATCGCCAACCCATAGTTCCATCCATGAACCATCGATCCTAAGACAGCAAAACTCGGATGTTCATAAAGCGTTACTACCAAAGCTGCAACGGTCGTGATGATCGCCGAGCGAAAGAACGGCGATGAGTCCATCCCAACCAACCCATTGACGTAAAGAAAAAGAGCATAGGACAAGCCACTCAATAATCCAAAAAGAATACCGAGCGGTTGAAACGAATGAGAAACCGCATTCATAATGCCAACGGCAAGCAACGTACCGACTAAAATACTTACAATCGCAATCGCTTGCATTTTGGATGGTCGCTTTCTCGTTGCAATAAAATCGATCACAAACGTCATCCAAGAAAATTGAAACAAGAGAATCATCGCCAACCACGCAGGTAACATATACAGCGCAATGTAATAGAGGATAGCAGTCGCTGCTGAAAAAATGCCAATGAAAGACATTTTAATCCAATCGGCGCGACTGACTTTATACCATTCTTTTTTGACTATTGGAATAGCGATTAACCAAAATACGACCAGAGCAAAATAAAATTGTGATAAGGTAACCGCTCCGGCTGAAAGTCCATGTTGATAGGCGATTTTTACGATCGCAGAAACACAGCCATAGCTTGCACCGCCGAGCAAAACGAGCAATGCATAAAAACCTTGCGAAGAAGATTGCTTAACCATCGACTACCTCCTCAAAGCCCATTAGGTTGTCAGACATCCGACACCTGACGTTAGACAAGTATAGTCGAGAATTTCGAAGTCAGCAAGACTAGAATTTTCATCTTGTCCAACAGTTTACCTTCGATTTATACTAATAAAGTAATTGTGCGGTATGAGGAGGTTGAGACAGTAATGCGTAACGAATTTGAATCTTCAAAAGAAAGCCACTCACACTATAAGCATTTTATGAGTGATGTTCCCTTCTCTCCTACCAGTACCGATGTGTCACCGACGGAATCGGCGCTGATGACACTTCATTTAGCTACTTCCGAAATGACAAAAGTGCTGAAAGAAATTCGCAAGAACAATCGTATCTTGATTCAACCTCTTCAAGATGTCGTGTTTCCGGCTGTGCAAATGATGTCAAGCGAACCAGGCATTTTTAATCTGATCTTACAATTGGGACAAAAAGATGATTACACAAGCCAACACAGTATTGCCGTTGCCATTTTGTCTTTAAAACTCGGTAGGGCTTTGAATCTGTCTTTCGAGGATCAGACAGATCTTTTGCAAGGCGCCGTGTTACACGATATCGGCAAACTGCGTATTCCTGATGAAATTTTAAACAAACCGACTTCGCTGACCCATGCCGAATACGAAGAGATGAAGCGCCATACCGTGTACGGTTATGAATTGATCGAGCGCACAGGCGCTGCGCCGGAAGTTCAGGCACGAATCGCGCTCGAACATCATGAGCGCCTCAATGGATCAGGGTATCCGTATAACAAGAAAGATGATGAAATTCATCCCTTATCCAAAATCGTTTCCGTCATCGATAGCTTTCATGCCATGTCAAGTATGCGCGTCTATCGAGATCAAATCCCTTTTTATGAAATCCTGGTTAAATTACATCACGATATGTTCGGGATGTTTGATCCACTCGTCACTTTAACATTTCTTCGCATGATGATGAATGAGCTCGTCGGCACGCATGTCGAATTGTCCAATGGCGAGCGAGGTGTGATCAAAGTCATTTCACCACAAGCCCCTACGTTACCGATGATTGAAGTAGGACAAACCGTCATCGACCTTTCCCAAATGACAGGAATTAAAATTGTACGCATCGTAGAATAAGCAAAAAACACCCCTAAGGGGTGTTTTTTGCTTTTAGGCATCGCCACCATACGACAAGGAGGGCTCAAGAATCATTCCAGGCGTATCGATGGTTATTAGACCATCGAGCATCGCTTTTAATACGGCGGTTTGTTTTTGCACATCACCAGGTCTTCCCATAGGACTGCCAAACGGAAATTTGAGATACATACTTCTCGGTGGTTTCACTGCCAAAGCGACATCTTTCATCATGGTTACTGTCATCGTTGGAATACCTGCTTGTTCAATCACACGAGCGACCAAACTGGCCGTCTGTTGGCAAACGGGTCAGACAGGTGCTATCAGCACATAGTCAACCAACTCTTTTTTTAATTTACGGGCTACCTGAGGTGCCGTTCTCGTCAAAAGTGGGTGTGCAATCGGAACAAAGCCCATAAAACTATAAAAAGTTTCTGCCAAAGGACCGATCGTACCTTCTTTTGCGAGTTGGCGCATTCTTTCTATGGGGAAAATACAATTGATGTCTTTCGATGCATTCGTATGATCATAGTGTTCATGATAATGCATCAGTTTTTTCGTATCGACATCACTCGGAATTTCTCGATAAGACGGATCGCCAAGGCCATAGTTATCTTGAAAAGGCGGTTCACCTTTTAAAAAAACACCACCTGTTGTGATCAATGCGCCTTTTGCGCTAGCAAGATCTTTGGTAAACGGTTGAAAAGGCGTAGTATCATACTTGAGATAATGAAATTCTGGGACGTAGTTCTCTTGCACTACCTTTTCGACAGATTCTATCGTTGCCGCCATACGGTTCCCCCTTCGCCTTAATTACCTTTAACCATACTGAATCCATCTTTACTTTACAAGACGCTTAACAATTGTTATAGTTTAATTAACACTTGTTAAGGCGGTGATGAAATGACGGACGTAGACCGTTCCAAAAAGCAAGAGGTTCTTCGTCGACTCCGCGATAATCCTTACTTAACACAACAAGAACTCGCCGATCAACTTGGTATGACGCGATCAGCAATCGCTGCGTATATCGCTCAACTTACCAAAGAAGGCGAAATTCTTGGTCGTGCCTATCGATTTCGAGAAAATCGCCGATTTCTTTGTATCGGTGGCGCGAATATCGACCGCAAAATCCAGTCGATCGGGGCACTTACACTCGGTACTTCTAACCCTTCAACCATGACGGAGACGCATGGTGGAGTAGCCCGTAATGTCGCTGAGAACTTAGCACGACTTGGCGAACCACCGATCTTAATCACCGCAATCGGAACTGACCATGATGGTGAACCTCTTATCCATCACCTTTCAAGCCTTGGCGTGCATACGCACGCGATCATGCGAAAAGAAACAGAACATACCGGTACCTACACAGCCATTCTAGATAACCAAGGTGATATGGTCGTTGCCTGTGCAGATATGGCAATTTATGATGCGATCACCGTGGAAGACCTACGTACGCGAGAATCCGTCATGCGGCAAGCTGGTGCCATCATCATCGACACGAATTTACGTCAAGACCTCATCGCGTATCTTATCGATTTTGCCAAGGCATCGATGATCTCGCTCACGATCGTTCCCGTCTCCGTACCTAAAGCAAAACACATACCTTACGATCTGCAAGGTGTTGATCATCTGATCGCCAATCGTGATGAACTGTATGCCATCGCCTATCAGCACCCAGCTCCTGAAAAAGACGATGAGAGCGATCATGCTTCATTGTTAGCGGCTTGCCAAATCATCGCACAAAGAGGTTGCCAAGAAGTCATCATCACATCCGGCGCAAAAGGTGTTTTTGCTTATGATGCTTCAACGCAAACGTTCTCGCATCTTCCAGCGCAACAAGCCACGATCATCGATGTAACAGGAGCTGGTGATGCTTTTGCAGCAGCCTACAGTTACGCACGATTTCATGGTGAAAAAATGCTATTCGCTATTCGTTTCGCTACAGAAATGGCTGCCATCACGCTTGCCACCCAAGAAACGGTCGCAAGTCGCCTCACACCTGAATTGGCACGAGAATTCTTAATGAACTGCAGAAAAACAATCCATGAGGAGCGTCAACCATGATCCATTATTCTGATGAAGTGCAAAATGCCCGTGAACGCAATCTCCCTATCGTTGCTCTTGAATCGACGATTATCTCACATGGTATGCCCTATCCGATCAATGTCGAAACGGCACGAGAAGTTGAAGCGATCGTCCGTGAACAGGGTGCTGTTCCTGCCACCATCGCAATTCTTGACGGCAAGATCAAAGTCGGTCTTCATGAAGATGAACTTGAATTTCTTGGCGATCCCAAGAATCGTGATGCGATCAGTAAAGTAAGCCGTCGCGATCTTGCCTATGTGCTCTCGATGAAACAACATGGTGCAACCACAGTAGCCGCAACGATGATCTGTGCGAATCTTGCGGGGATTAACGTATTTGTCACGGGCGGAATTGGGGGTGTTCATCGCGGTGCGCAGACTACCATGGATATCTCCGCAGACTTAGAGGAACTTGCCAAAACGGATGTTGCTGTCGTCTGCGCAGGCGCTAAATCGATTTTAGACATCGGTTTGACGTTAGAATATTTGGAGACGCATGGCGTACCTGTGATCGGCTATCAAACGGATGATTTTCCTGCTTTTTATAGTCGAAAAAGTGGATTCTCTGCGAACTTTCGCGTGGATGATGCGGCAACCCTTGCTGATGTGCTCGTCACAAAATGGTCTCTTGGTCTACATGGTGGTGCAGTCATCGCCAATCCAGTTCCTGAAGCGGAGGCGCTTGATACGGAATCGATGGAGGCGATCATTCAAAACGCTTTAGAAGAAGCTGCGAAAAGACAGATCAAAGGTAAAGAGGTAACGCCATTCTTACTTGATCGAATTACCTCATTAACGGATGGCACCAGTTTGAAGACCAACGTCGCTCTCGTCAAAAACAACGCTAAAGTCGGGGCTAGACTCGCTGTAGAACTTGCTAATCGGCACAAAAAATAAACGCTACCAAGCAAGCGCGTCACTTGCTAGTTACGCGCTTGCTCGTTAGTCTCAAAATGATAAGGACATCGTCTGCACTTGATCAAGCATTTGATCGTGTAAAGCGATCACCTGATCACACCAAGCATCAAAATCAGGATCTTCAAGTTGAAGTTCTGGATGAGATTCATAATAGTGTAACGACTCTTGAATGCCTTGATCATACCGCGTTGTTGCCACAAAGTCTGGTACAAGTCGTTTGATTTTTGCATTATCAAAAACAACAGTATTTGCCTTATCGCCAAGCAAGGGACCTAAAAGTTCGCCTTGGCTACACCGAGCAAGAATCGAAGAGGGAACAAAGGAAGCTTTTAAGGAAACACCCACAGTATCCGCTATCGTTTGATAAATCTGATTCCACGTCAATGATTCATCGGAAGTGATATGTACCGCTTCACCAAGTGCATGACGATTACCAAGTAAGCCGATAAAGCCTTTAGCAAAATCACGACTATGCGTCATCGTCCAAAGCGATGAGCCATCACCATGAATGATCACCGGTTTGCCTTCAAGTAAACGGCGAATCACAGACCAAGAGCCTTTTTTCCCATGCACGCCTAGCGGTATCGCTCGCTCATCATACGTATGACTAGGACGAACGATCGTTACGGGAAAACCTTCTTCGCGATAAAAATTCATTAACGCTTGTTCACAGGCGATCTTATCTCTTGAATACGCCCAAAAGGGATTAGCAAGCGGCGTACTTTCTGTAATCTTATAATCAGAAAGCGGCTTTTGATACGCTGAAGCGGAACTGATAAAGACGTACTGCCGCGTTTTATGGCGAAAAAGTCTGACGTCCTTTTGCACTTGCTCGGGTCGAAAAGCGATAAAATTAGCCACCACATCAAACTGATACGGCGCAATCACACGAGCAACCTCATCTTCATTCGCGTAATCTGCTCGAAGCACGTTCACTTGAGCGGGTAAATCTCCATTTTGATGCCCGCGATTTACTACGTAGACTTCATGATTGGCTTTCGCCAGTTGTTGGGTTATCGATAAACTTATCGTTCCTGTACCACCGATCAATAAAACTTTCAATCGATTACCTTCTTTCAAAGGATATCTTGCGGATGATCACCAAGAAAATCTGCGGCCTGAGCATTGGCGATCACTTGCTCTGGATTTTTACATCCGGGTATAACGGTTGACACGGCAGGATGACGAAGGCACCATGTTAACGCATACGTCGCCATATCCATGCCTTCGGGTAGTTCTTCCTCTTTGATTTTAGCTACTGTGACCAATTTTTGATACGTCGACTCAGCATCATGACGGTGACGAACATCTTTTTCATCGAACTTTGCACCTGGCGTATACTTGCCACTGAGATAGCCACTCGCTAAAGGTACGCGCGCTAATACGCCAAGATCTTGCGCCTGACAAGAGGGAAAAACACGTTCTTCTGGCTTTTGATCCAGCCGATTGTACACGACTTGAATCGCCTCAACACCATAATGCGAAGACATCGCCGTTTGATGCAAATTATCATTGCTACCTATTGAAGTACCAATATGACGAATTTTCCCTGCTTGTTTCTGTTTGTCGAGCATCGTCCATAAATCATCTTGATCAAAGTACGCATCCGCCCCCGAATGGAATTGATAAAGATCAAGATAATCTGTCTGAAGCGCTCGTAAAGAAGCCTCAATTTGCTTTTGTACATCTTGCGCAGTCCATAACTGCATTCGTTCAAACCGTCCCGAATAGCCATGACCAAATTTTGTAGCAATCAAAAAATCATCGCGACGATGGCGAGAGAGGTAACTGCCAATCAGGGCTTCAGAAAGGTGATCCCCATAGCATTCAGCCGTATCGATCAGATTGATCCCTTGTTCCAAAGCACAACCTAAAATGGCATCGACCTCATCTTGCGTAAAATCTTTTCCCCACTCACCACCAAACTGCCAAGTTCCTAAGCCAATAACTGATACGCGTAAATCAGTTTTACCGAGACGTCGATACCGCATGCCCACACCCTACTTTCTTTTTGTGTTATTTCTTTCGTTGATCGATCAGTTCTTGCGCACGAGAGCGCAGTCGTTCAATGGTTGAGCAATCATGAAATACATGAGCATACCCAGTATTTCACAAGCGACGATTACATACGCCATCGGCATCGCAGACAACTGACCACCTAAGCCAACCAAGGGAGAAACGAGCGCCCCAAAAAGCATGGAAATCACCCCGATCATCCCAGCCGCTGAACCTGCCTGTTCACCTTTTGTGTGCATTGCCAACGAAGAACCCAGCGTTGAGACATTACCAATGCTTGCAACAACAACAAACAGAGGAATAAGCACAAGATACAAAGGTGCATGAATCAGCAACATAAAAAAGAGCACTATCCCACCACTAAATGCACTGACCACACCTACAGTCAAAACATGTCGTTCGACATATCGTTTCGCCATAAAAGCACTAACTTGTCCGACAACAATAATGCCAAGACCATTCGTCGCAAAAATCGCACTAAAGGCTTGCGGCGATAAACCGTATATTTTTTGTACGACAAAGGGGGAACCAGCGATATAGGCAAACATCGCCGCCATCACAAACCCTTGTGTCAAGACATAGCCCATAAATACTCGATCAAAAAGAAGCGATTTTTGCGTGCGTAACAGTTGAGTTATCCCACCGCTAATCCGTTTTTCTTTCGTTAAACTTTCCGGTAACAAAAGAAATACACCGATGACTAAAAGTACGCCAGTAGCAAAAAGCACATAAAAAACGCCATGCCAAGATGTAATGCGTAATAACTGTCCTCCAAGAATAGGCGCTGCAATCGGCGCTAATCCATTGATCATCATGAGCAAAGCAAAAAATCGCGTAAGCTCAGGACCATCATAGTAATCACGAGCGATGGCTCGCGCAATCACGATACCCATCGCGCCAGATAGACCTTGACACAAGCGCAAAAGCAAAAACAGATACATCGTATGCGTACTACCTGCCCATAACGAAGTCACCGTGAAAATCGCCATCCCGAGTAAAAGCGGCTTTCTTCGACCTAAGGTATCTGAAATCGCTCCGCCGAATAGTTGACCGACAGCGAGACCAAACAAACAAAAGGTTAGACTCAACTGCGCCATTGAAGTACTCGCATGGAGTGACTGTGAAAGCGATGGTAACGCTGGTAAGTACATATCGATCGATAGCGGTGCGAGTGCAGTAAGCGAACCCAACAGAATGATTTGAAAGACCCTGACGAAACGATTGCTCAAACGAAGTAGTCCCCTTGATTAAGAATTTTCATCAAGATCATCAAAGTACTTTGCGAGCTCAACGAGCATCGCACCCATCCGTTCTGTCTCAGGATAGATGACTTCCTCGATGCCTTCATCACGAAGCGTTTGTGTCGTTACTTTACCGATGGCGACAGCGATCGGCATTTGACGATTAAACGCTTCGATTACTTTTTCTCCTCGATCATTGGCATGCATCGCATGAATCAACGTTTTTACCTGCGTTGAGCTCGTAAAAGTGACAGCATCGACGCGATGGTCAATAATATCCTGCAGCAAAGCTTGCATCACGTCTTGATTAGTATCCGTTTGATGATAAGGCGCAATCTCTCTGACCACCGCTTTACGATCACTTAATCGCTTCGTAAAATCGATCTGCATCTCACCGTACAATTGAACATCAATCGTTTTACCCTCAACATCTTGTTCGATCAACTGATCGATGACGCTTGCCACAGTACCGTCAACATCGCGAATCGATATTTTAAGTCCTAGACCTTTAAGTACTTGTGCCGTTTTATAACCGCGAACGATCAGCTTGGTATGGTGAAGCATGGCGAGCCATTCTTGATCGATCTTTTCTTGTATCGCCACATCATAAAGTCTTTGTGCCCCAAAGGCTGTCGTAAACAAGACATAATCCGGTGGCGAAAATATCATCGTTCGCAACGCTTGGGCGATCTCATCGTCTTGATGAAAAACGCTATTATGAAGCGGTCGTAAAACGGGAATACCCCCTAGTTTATGTACGATCGCTGTCATTTCATCAACTCTTCTCGTCCCTGTGAGTACAATTTTCTTATCTTTCATCATACGTTTCGATCCCCCCATTTCTGTAAATTTGATAAAAAAAGATCGTGCAAAAAGTGAGCCTCAGATCTCGAAGTCTTTTGCACGATCACGCTTTGAAAATCACCTAGAGTTCGACGCGTTTTGCTCCTTGCCCCAATGAGGTTAAGTAAAAACTCGCTGATAGACCCGTTAAATCTTGATATCGCTTTGCGACGAGCCTTTCAAAATCAGCGACCTTTTGCTTATGAACTAAACTCACCGTGCAACCGCCAAAGCCAGCGCCAGTCATCCGTGACCCCAGACAGCCTTCAACCAACGAAGCTGATTCCGCTAAAGCATCCAAAGCATAGCCCGTGACTTCAAAGTCATCTTGTAACGATCGGTGAGAAGCATTCATCGCTTCACCAAATGCACGGTAATCACCTGCTTGCAAATAGGTTGCACTCGCTTTCGTCCTTGCCTGTTCAAACAGGACATGACGTGTTCTTTTGATCAACGTAGCATCTTTGAGTAAACTTTCAACTTCCGGCCACGCTTCCATGGGGATATGAGCAAGCGCACGTGCATCCGGGAAATGATCGCGCAAAATGGCAAAGCTGCGATCACATTCTTCCCTTCTTTCATTATACTTCGATTCACTCAGTTTACGAGGATAATTCGTATTGGCGATCACAAAGACATAATCGGGATCAGTCAATGGATGATAACTGACAGCAAGCGTCTCACAATCGAGTAACATCGCATGATCTTTTTTTCCCATACCGACTGCAAATTGATCCATGATACCACAAGATACACCGATAAACTGATTTTCAACCTGTTGCGCCATGATCACGAGTTCACGCATCGCTAGGCCACATTGAAATATATCATTCACAGCGAGTGCCGTCCCCACTTCGATCGAGGCAGAGCTTGAAAGACCCGATCCAGCAGGTAAATCACTTGCAAATAAGATATCCATACCCTGAAGCTCAAAACCACGATCTTGAAATGCAGCTAAAACTCCGATTGGATAATTCGCATAATCATGATCTTTTTGGTAGGATAAATCATCCAATGATACTTCGTGAACCTGTGCAAACGTCGTTGAGGCAAAGCGAACGCGTCGATCATTACGTGGCGCGACAAGCAGCAAGGTCCCTAAGGTTAACGCTGTAGGAAAAACATAGCCACCATTGTAATCGAGATGTTCTCCGATGAGATTGACTCGACCAGGCGAAAAATAAGCGTGTAGGTTAGCTTCATGACCCGGGGAGAACGAGGCAAAATAAGAGAGTGCTTCATCGCGTAAATTTGCATTCATAGCACATCTCCCCTTCGTTGATCGATCCTCTGTAAGGCTTCGCGCAATAAGCCGATGCTGTCTTCCACGGCGACAGGATTACAAGGGGCCCACGCTCCCGTCTCGGAAGAAGCGAGAAACTTGATGCGATTTTCTTCACGCAGTGGTGGATAAAATTCAACGTGAAAATGATATCCTTCTTCACAAAACGGCGTATTCACCGGTGCTTGATGAAATGCCATCATATAGGGGAATTCTTTTCCATAGAGTTCATCCATCGCACTCGTTACACGCTTAAGAACATGAGCAAAATCATTTTTTTCTTCCTCTGAAAAAGAGGTAAGATAATGGCGATGTGCTTTACTGACGATAAAGAGACCAAATGGATAATCCGTAAAAAAAGGAATGAAACTTACAAAATGCTCCGTTTCCTCCAAGATACGAACTTTGGCTTTCACTTCTTCTTCGCGGATCGCACAAATTAAACATTCTCTAGTATGATCGAAATGTTCTTGGCTAGCCTGTAATTCAACCCTGAGCTTTTGTGGTACATAGGGATAAGCATAGATTTGACCATGTGGATGCGGCATGGTAACGCCAACTTCGCGCCCACGATTTTCAAAGATAAAAATATATTGATGGCGCGGATCTTCTTTGAGGATTGAAAATCGCTTTGTCCAAAGATCGATCACTTTACGAATGTGCGTAACAGATAAGGATGACAAAGCTTCATCATGCTTACTCGAATATAAGATCACTTCACATTTCCCATAGGATTCCTTCACAGGATAAAGCGAAGAACCCTCGACATCGGGTGTCGGGGGATGAGGAGAAAGGGCTGGGAAATCATTGTCGTAAGCAAGCACATCATAGTCATCTGGCACTCGTCCAGAGCCAGCGCAAAATGGACAATAATCCTTTGGCATATTCGGTCGGTGCTGTCGGTTAGAAGCTACCATTGTCCAATCTTGTAACAGCGGATTATAACGCAATTCCGCCATAGGATCACCTCACGGTTCTAGGTTTGCAAGTACGACCTCAATGCCGGCTTTTTGCAATACCTCGATTTGCCGTTCTGAAGTACCATTATCCGTGATCGCGACATCGATCTCATCAAGATCTGCGATGTGGGCAAAAGCCACACCATCCCATTTCGTGTGATCAAACAACAAAATCACCTTATCGGTCTGCTCCATCAAAGCACGGTCAACCGCAGCTTCTAATAAATTGGGCGTTGAGATACCGCTTTCAGCATGGATACCATGAACACCTAAGAACATGATATCCGTATGCAACTGACGAATGCATTGTTCTGCGATCGGACCGACTAACGCATCCGATGGTGTTCGAAAATTGCCACCGGTTAATACAATATCTTCCCAACCATTATTGCTAAGATCAACAGCGATATTCGTCGAGTTGGTTAAGAAAGTAAGTCGTTCAAAACCGCGAACCATTCCTGCCAAAGCCCATGTCGTCGTCCCAGCTGAAAATGCAATCGTCATTCCGGGTTCAATCAACTTCAGCGCTTCTTTGGCGATCACATGCTTTTCGGCCTGTTGCATTACACGCTTGGTAGCAAACGATATCTCGGAAGAGGCGCCAGCCACTTTGCCACCGCCTGTCACTTTTTGCACTTGCCCTTCCGCTTCAAGTGCATTCAAGTCACGACGAACAGTCATCGGCGAGACGTTCAACATTTTTGCCAATTCATCAATCGGGATAAATCCGTGTTTGGAAAGCAAGAGCATCATTTGCTCACGACGTTGTTGTGGATACATCGACAATCACTCCGTATCAGAACGTAATAATAGAATACCATATAAATAACAATAAGCGATCAAAAATTGATATGCTTTCGTTATTTTATTAGGATTCTTTTTAAATTCCAATGAAAATAAAATATGTTTTACTAACATAACCTGTTATCGACTTCTGATTATACACGCTTTATAAGGAATTTGCGACAAATGCACTAACCTTGATAAAAAAAGTACCCCTGCGAACAAAAATAAACATTCGTTCGCAAGGATACACGTATTATTTCTCAATAATGAATTGAGACAAGTCTTGATGTAATTCCGCCGCTAGTTGCGTTAACTCCGTAACCGATCGTGCGATTTCTTCCATCGAAGCTTGTTGTTCTTCGGAAGAGGCGGCCGCATTTTGTGCTTCTCGACTCGAATTCTCCGAGATTTTGGTCACTGAAGTAATAGTTGTACCGATATTTTTCATCGCGACAGAAATCTGCTCAGCAACGTTCGTAACTTCCTCAACTTGAATGGACACACTGCGTGTCGCTTCAAGAATTTTTCCAAAGGATTCGCCAGCATTAGCGATCACGATCATACCTTGCTTGGTTTCAGAAGTCACTTTATCCATTGAGGTGACGGACATCGAAGTATTCGACTGAATCTCTTGCACGATACGTGTGATTTCCGCGGAAGATTGTGTCGCCGCTTCAGCAAGTTTGCGCACTTCATCGGCAACCACGGCAAACCCTTTCCCATGTTCCCCCGCTCTCGCTGCTTCAATGGCCGCATTTAAGGCAAGCAAATTCGTTTGTTCAGCAATACTTGTAATCGTACTGATGATCTGACCAATCTGCTGGGAATGTTCAAAAAGAATCGCCATCAATTTGGATGTACTTTCTACCGAAGCATTAATCGATTCCATCTGCTTGACCGCTTGAAGTAAAGAACTATTACCTGTATCCGCCATTTGCGCGGTGTCCGCAGAAGCAAAGTAAACTTTAGAAGACGCTTCCGCGACATTTTGAATACGTGCGGTAATGCGTTCGATTTGGTCAGCACCCTCGCGCGTACTTTGCATTTGGTTATCGGCACCAGCGGCCACTTCTTGCATCGCGTCCGCGATTACTGTCGCCGCCGATGAAGCATCGCGGGCGCGTTGTTCTAGTTCGTTCGAGGAGAAGCCGACATGGTTTGCTGTATTTCGTACGGAACGAATCAACGTAGTCAATTGATCGATCATCTCATTCGATGAATCGATCAAAACGCCGATTTCATCTTGCGATTTCGCTTTTAATCGAGAAAGTGCCAAATCACCTTTGGCAATTCGTTGTAATTGCTTAGTAACGATCGCAAGCGGAGCGACAAGACGTCGGAAATACACGAGCAAAAAGATGGCGATAAGCAAGACGATAACCGATCCGCTAATCGCGATCAAACGAAGTGTCTGAGACGTCTTGACCGTCTGCGCAGACGATTGCGTCACTAAGGTTGCTGTCGCTTTTTCTAGTCCTGTCAAATCATTGGTATACACGTTTGATGCTTGCGAATTGTTGACAAGAATATCAGCAACCGCTGCTTTTACCTGTCCTTGCTGAACTTCTTGCAGTGCACGCGTAAAATAACTTTCATACGCAGCCGAATCTTGCAGTGCTTGTTTCACTTGCGCTAAAAGGCTTGCATTCGGCGCTAAGCTTACCAGTTTCTTTAAATCCGAATTCATGATTTGTTCGCCTTGTAAAGCAACTTGTAACGTCCCACTAGCCTGTTGCTGATAACCAGGTATCGCCGCATCCGCAATCCAAACATTGGCTTGTCCGTCTAACGTATAAAATCCATTATCCAACAAATCACTAAGTGCATTGGAGAATACGACAACACGATCGCGCATATTCGTCGCATTGTTGATAATGTTTTGATTAAAAACGATCGCCGAAATCAAATTACCAATAATTATGATAATTGCAACAAAAATAACGATGGTCAATCTTTTTACGAAGCTACTCTTCTGTTCTATCATCGCGATTACCCACTTTCTACAGCTGAGACCCAGAATCTCCTGAGACACCTACTTACAACATCATCCCGCTTTACTACTACATTATAGCGTAAAAGCACAAGCTTTCGATATACTTTGCGTACAGCAAATTCAATACTTTTCAGGTCTACTTTTCATTTTTCTGTGTAAGGCGACGATTCCGATCGCAACATAGATAGCCAATACGGGCATCATCGGATAATGGAAACGATCCCACGCAGTAAAGACGAAGAAGATCAATGTATTATAGACAACATAATAAAGCAAGGGATTTTGCCCATGAAAACCCCATTTTCTTGCCTTCCAAATCCCCAAAATCGCAAAAAGCATAAAAACATAGTAATAGAAATTATTCAGATAGCTTAATATCAGCATAATTTTCCCATATAGATAGGGTGTTCCATAAAACACATCGAAAAGCACGTTGTCATCTCGATTATATAAATAGTACCATTTAGCAAAACCATGAAAAATAGTCCAAAAAGGATGATGAATAATGTGATCAAAAAACTGTTGTTCACCAATTTGATTTTCAAGGACTTCATTTGAACCTGCAGCGAGTAATGGGTTACTTGCGGGATGCCATGTCCAATAATAACCGGTATCCACATGCGTCCCTTGCCACAATACAATACCGCCATTCGTCGATACAGGGATAAAATGATGCATGACGATCTCGTTGCGAACTGTTACCGGACTGACGGCGAGAATCATTCCCAAAGCGTAAGGCAAAAGTTTACTTGTAATGGATAAAATCGCTTTTTTCCTTGCTTACGATGACTCCACCCTACCATAGCCATATAAAATGCTGGAAAAAGCAACGCGATCGGACGCACATCACAAGCAAAGCCTAGTAGAATTCCTGCGATGAAAGCGGGTAACCAGCTTCGTTTCGATGCGACGACAAGCAGTACATAAAATGAGACTAACAAAAGAAACGTATAGAGTTCCTCACTGCCAAGTGTTGCATTCCATTCAATCTGACTCGGTAAAAAGGAATATGCCAACGCAGCCAAGAATGGAATTTTACTCTCAGGAAAAAAGTGAATGCAATGACGATAGATGAGAAGAACGATGCCAGTACTAAGAAGTGCATTCATAATCTCTAAAGGGATATAATGCACACCGAAAAGTTTAATGAACTCGGCGAGAAATAGAGGATAGCCAATCGGCCAATAGGCGGTTGGAAGACCATTGGCAAGATAACCGTAACCTTTTGCGATGCCTATCGCATGAACAAAATACCAAAGAAAATCGAAATGAGGATAGGGATGCCATAGAAGTAACCATATACCTCGTACGAACACATTGATCCCGAGCAAAAGTAAACTATTACGTAAAACAATATAATTACCTTTCAAAATCTATACACCTCAACAGAATCTATCGATTCCAATTATATCCATACCTTCTCGCTTTCGTCAAGGTTCAAATGAGAGAACCGACTTTCAAGAAGTCGGTTCTCCACAAACTATTAAGTTAACTGCGTTTTTTCCACAGTTCCTTATTCGATGTCGTGATCGCAATCGCGCCAGCTTGCAATGCCTGCTCCACATGCGTTGGCGTACGTAAAAAACCACCAGCTAAGATCGGAATCTTCGTCGCTTCATAGACTTCCGTAATCAATTCCGGAATGACACCAGGTAATAACTCAATATAATCAGGCTCAACCGTTCTAATCACACGCAAACTCGTTTCAAGCGAATGCGAATCAAGTAAAAAGATCCGTTGGATCGTCATCACACCGCGTTTTTTCGCCATCTCTAAGACTTGCGCATGTGTCGAAATCAAGCCGTCCGGTTTGATTTCCTGACACAGATATTGCGCTCCAGCCTCGTCTGACTTCATACCCTGTATCAAATCGGCATGCAAAATCAATTTTTTCCGATGACTTTGCGCTAAATCTTTGACGAATCGCAATTGCGCAAGATGAATCGGCAACATCACAACATATTCAAATGGGTATTTGATCATTTCTTCAAAATCGGCGATTCGCCTTGCAGCGGGAATCACTTTTTGCTTAATCATAACTCGCTCCAAAAGCTTTTAACACGGAGAATACTTTAGATATTCCCCGACTCACATCGGGATCACGCATCACTTTAACGATATCCCATAGACCTTTGATCGTGATGTCTTGTTCCGTCGTTGAGAGATTGGCTTCCATTTTACTCATGATTGTAAGCGCGTTTTCAATGAGGGAAGGATCGAGTTTTTCGAGAATTTTCATCCAAGCAATACCTTGATCACGCAATTTGAACGCTGTCGGTGTAGCGAGAAAGGAAATGCCTGTATCGACGAGATCTGTGCCATCGTTTACGAGGTAGTTAGCCATCGTCAGGAGACCTTTTTGGTCGCTGATCTCGATCAATTTCAAGACATTTTCAATCGCTTTCTCTTTACCGACGAGCAAATGAAGAAGTCGTTCAAGAGGATCGACCACTTCCCCTTCTTTTCGTTCGTCCAAAAATTCATTCATCGCTTTTCACCCCTTAGGAAACGACTTTCGTCGCCTCTTCAATCGCTCGAAGTAACTCCTCGTGATGTTGCCTACGTTCCTCTTCGGTATAGTGAAGCCGATTTGCCATATACGATTCAACCGCATCACGGTACTGCATCACCCAATCGATCGCAAAAAACATCGCTGACGTTCTGCGCACAAAAAAGTCAGTCGGCGTCATCACCATTTCTTGTTCAATACCATAACGTAGCGCAGCGTATACTTCTTGCGACAAACTGAACTCTTGTGCTTCATGGCCCGACTCACGTAGGATACTAAATACACGATCGATGTTCGTACCATAACGATGCACGATCCGCTTTGCTTCCTGTTCAGTCAGTCCGAGTTCCATTCCTTCTTGCACCTTATCGGCCACATAAGTCGGAAAATGTGCTGAGCCACCAAACTTACCACCCGATAAAGCGATGGTAGCCGTTTGACAAGTTGGTTGAATCTTCGCCCAATCCATTGTGTCATGTTGAGCCAACAAGGAAATAACATGGTCAACGACTTTACCCGCCATTTTCCGATAGCCAGTCAGTTTGCCACCAGCAATGGTGATCAGTTGACTTTTCGAAGTAAAAACTTCGTCTTTGCGCGAGATTTCAGAAGGAGCTTTTCCTTCCTCATGAATCAAAGGACGAACACCAGCCCAAAAACTTTCAATATCTTGCGGTGCTAATCGAATACTGGGAAACATCGAAGCGATGCATTCGATGATATAATCACGGTCCGCTTGCGCTGTACGCGGATGCAGTGGATCATCCTTATAATTCGTATCGGTCGTGCCTACGTACGTCTTCCCGTCACGCGGAATAGCGAAAATCATACGGCCATCTGGAACATCAAAGTAAATCGGGTTTTGCAGTGGAAACTTACTTTGATCGACAACAAGATGAATTCCCTTGGTGAGGTGCATCGTTTTCCCTTGTTTGGAGTGATCCTGTTCACGAAGGTGATCCACCCAAGGTCCAGTTGCATTCACTACCGCTTTAGCTTGGATCGAAAACGTCTCGCCGGTCAATTGATCGGTAACTTGCGCACCAGATACGCGACCGTGATCGTAAAGCAATTGCTCCGCTTTCACATAATTCATCGCTTGTGCACCACGCTCAACAGCTTCTTTAAGAATTTCGATCGTCAAGCGTGCGTCATCCGTACGATATTCCACGTAGTAACCAGCACCTTGGATGCGATCTCGATCCAGTAAAGGTTCAATCGCTAGCGCTTCTTCTTTCGTCAGCATTTTGCGACGTTCTGATGGTTTTACTTTGGCAAGACGATCATAGATATACAAGCCGACAGCACTCATAAACATCCCGTACGTACCGTGTTCGATAATCGGAAGCATCATCCAAAGTGGTGTCGTGACATGCGGCGCATTTTCATAGACGATCGCACGTTCTTCCCCCACTTCAGCGACCACTTCGATATCGAACTGTTTAAGATAGCGCAAACCGCCATGCACCAATTTCGT
This sequence comes from Bacilli bacterium, assembly GCA_013044175.1. Lineage (GTDB taxonomy): Bacteria > Bacillota > Bacilli > Alicyclobacillales > SLC66 > JABEUY01. Next base: position 17,874 of record JABEUY010000019.1, on the reverse strand, counting down.
CGAACGACTCGATGTCCCTGCCGCAAAATCCTGCATCTCAATAACGATCGTCGATAACCCTCGAGAAACCGCATCAAGCGCTATACCAGCGCCTGTCACACCACCGCCGATCACAAGCAGATCGAAGTTGTGTTGTTTTATTTCGTTCATATGATCATGACGAGTGAAATACGTCATGGGTTGCATAGTCTTCACCCCTTATTCGAAAAAAAACCACAAGCCAAAGACATATCGTCTTCACCTGTGGTTTCTCCGTCACTCAGTACCAGCGTATTATGTTCAAGGAAAAACAACTTTCTTCACAAAAAGTATACCACAGGATTACTTAAATGAGCAGGTAGCTTTCACTGCTTTTGTCCATCCTTCATACAAGTGATCCGCTATATTACGTTCCATGTGTGGGGCAAAAGTTTTCTCAATACGCCAATTGGCTACAATATCTTCTTTCCCCGTAAAGTATCCGACAGCAAGTCCTGCCAGATACGCAGCACCAAGCGCCGTCGTTTCGAGAACGACAGGTCGATCCACTGGTACATTAAGCATATCACTTTGAAATTGCATCAAGAAATCATTTTTCGTCGCGCCACCATCGACGCGAAGCGTCTTGAGCTCAATCCCCGAATCGGATTCCATCGCCTGCAGAACATCTTTCGTCTGATACGCTAATGATTCAAGCGTTGCCCGAACAAAATGTTCCTTCGTCGTTCCTCTTGTCAAACCAAACACTGCACCTCTTGCATCACTATCCCAGTAAGGCGTACCTAGACCAACAAAAGCAGGAACGAGGTACACACCGTCCGTCGAATCAACACGAGCAGCATAATCTTCACTATCAGCTGCGTTTTTAAACATACGCAATCCATCACGTAGCCACTGAATCGCCGATCCTGCGACAAAAATGCTACCTTCTAACGCATATTCCACTTTACCATCGATTCCCCACGCAATCGTCGTCAACAATCCATGAGTTGAACGCACCGCTTTTTCACCAGTATTCATCAGCATGAAACAGCCTGTGCCATACGTGTTTTTTGCCATCCCTTCTTGGAAACAAGCCTGCCCGAACAAAGCAGCTTGTTGATCGCCAGCAACACCAGCAATTGGGATCTCAGCATTAAAAAATAACGTTGGTTCGGTATAGGCATAGATTTCCGAACTGGAATGAACCTCTGGCAACATCGCCTTAGGCACATCCAACATCGCGAGCAATTCATCATCCCAACAAAGATCAAAAATGTTGTACATAAGCGTCCGTGAAGCGTTGGAATAATCGGTGACATGCGCTTTACCACCAGAAAGTTTCCAGATCAACCATGTATCCATCGTGCCAAACAACAATTCACCACGCTGCGCTTTCTCACGTGCTCCGGGAACATGATCGAGTAACCACTTTACTTTCGTGCCAGAAAAATAAGCGTCAATCAAAAGTCCAGTCTTATCTCGAACCATCGCATCATGACCTTGTGCTTTAAGCTGATCACAGATCGGAGCGGTTTGGCGCGATTGCCAAACGATCGCGTGATGGATCGGCATACCCGTTGCTTTATCCCAGACAACGGTTGTCTCACGCTGATTCGTAATTCCAATCGCAGCAATGTCAGAAGGTGTAACATCATGCGTTGCAAGTAATTCTGAAATCACCGACTGCACCGATCCCCAAATTTCCAGCGCATCGTGTTCAACATGCCCCGGTTCCGGGAAATGCTGTGTAAACTCGTGTTGGACAGAAGCGATCATGGTGCTATCTTTTTTAAATAATACTGCCCTCGTACTCGTCGTTCCTTGATCGATAGACAAAATGTAATTCTTCATAACGAAACACCTCCTCAAAACAAAAAAGAACGACAAACCAATCGCCAAAATGCGATAAGGAATCTCTCGTTCTCAGATACTCATTCACTATTACCTTTTACGTTAGCAACAAAACATGGTCGAATGGTAACATAGCTTTAAAGGATTGACAAGATGAAAATGTGTAAATGGTCGCCAACCCTATAATTCGATAGAGGGTGAAATTAGTTTCCTACCAAGGGTTACTTTTGCGAATGAATATTCAACCGCTGTTTGATTGCGTGTTGCAGCAATTGCGAGAAGTTGAAGTTACGCTCTTCAGCCGCGTCTTTCAACCACTTAGGCAGTGTGACATTGGTGCGAACCACCTTGTTGGCCATTTCGTCTCTAACGATGTCCATCCACGCTTCAACAACGGAGACGACGGCACCTGGGGGAACCGAGATTGTACGAGGTTCGGACGGCGCGGGGATTGATTCGCCTTCTTCTTCCATCAAGTACAAGAATCCCTCCAGTGCTTCCTGCGCCATAGTCTGCGCTTCTTCCCATGTATCGCCTTCTGTGATGCACCCGGGCAGATCAGGGAAGGTTACCGTGTATCCGTCGTCTTCCTCGGACGGGTCAAAAATCGCAGGAAACTTGTATTTGTCCACGTGTACCTCCTATCGGGAGGGTTCACTCTTGCAACCCCGCCTGTTTGAGTATGCTCTTTGCAGTTTTAGTTTCGAGATCTTTCCTTGGATGAGGTACTGTTACTTTACCTTTTTTCGTCGGGTGCTCGAAGTAATGGTGACTACCTCGAACACTTACTAGATACCATCCGTCAGCCTGTAACTTTCTAATCATTTCGGAGGAGGAGTAACTCTTCATCCTTGGCCACCTTTCTGATAATATTATAACACACACGTTTTATGCGTATCAATACGGCTATGCGCATTATTCATATGTATTAATATTAGATCCTCCATGGGACATGCAGATTATGGGTGGCAGTAAGACCATTATCCGGTTAGGGAATGGGAGCCTATAGGCGTCGTAACTGCACATTACAACGAAACGATACTGTTTAAATTGAGTTTCTTTGAAAAAGTTATGCCGCTGATCCAAGAGACTGCACGTAAGGAGGGGACTGACGCAGTCATCGTTCTCAGAATGTATCAACTCGATGCCGCATCGGTAATGCGATATGGTATGAAGATAAAGTTTAAAAGTCAATTATTGATGCAAACGATTTCACATATTGCTATACTGAATACGAAGAAAAGTCAAACGAAAGGAAGAAACGCTAATGCCCTTATATCATCGCATTTCACATAAGATCTTCGTCAGCATTAGCACGATGATCCTGGTGATTTTCATGCTGGCAAGCAGCTTCATGCCCAGTATATCGTTTGCATCATCCGCTTCAACCACGATCATCGTGCATTACCACCGCTTTGCTGGTGATTATGCAGGTTGGAACTTATGGCTATGGCCATATCAACCTAATAACCTCGCCGGAGCATCCTATAATTTTAACGGCACAGACTCCTTTGGGGAAGTTGCCACCGCACAAGTGCCTGGCAACAACAGTCAAGTCGGCGTTATTGTTCGGTTAAACAACTGGGCCGCGAAAGATGTATCCCAAGATCGTCACATCCAAGTGACCAATGGCAAGGCGGAGATCTGGCTGATCCAAGGCGATCCTACAATTTATTATTCAAAAGCAGCCGCACTCGCTAATGTCAAACCGGCGATCACTGCAGCCTATCTCGATAGTGCAAAAACAATCACCGTCGGGATGAATGCACCCGCCTCCCTTACACAAACACAATTTACCGTCACGGATCAAACCACAGGTTCATCGATCCCTGTGGTTCAAGTCACACCGTTATCAGCAACATCCAATGATGTCGTCGCGTTAACCCTCGCGCAAGCCCCTTCGATCAAAGACAGTTTAACCGTTAATGCTACGGGGTATACAGGACTCACTGTGACACCGCGCGATGTGCTTAATTCACCAGTTTATACGTATCAACCCAACAACCTGGGAAGCTCTTGGTCAGCAAAAGCAACCACTTTTCGTGTATGGGCTCCGACAGCCACGCGGTTAACACTTTTACTTTATAAAACGGCAACCGGCTCGCTCGATCAAGAAATCGCAATGAACCCTGGCCCTCAAGGTACGTATCAAGTCACCGTTCCCGGTAATTTACAGGGTTATTATTATCTCTATCAAGTGACGATCGATAATCAGACACAGACAACCGTCGACCCGTTTGCCCAAGCAATCGCACCAGGCGATACTCGGTCAATGGTCGTTAATCTCGCCGCGACGAATCCTCCCGGTTTTACGAACGATCATTTTCAACAAGTAAAAAATCCGGTCGATGCGGTTATCTATGAAGTCAATGTTCGCGATTTTTCCATCGATAAAAACGGAGGTTTTAAGAATCCCGGAAAATATCTCGCCTTCACTGAACAACACACGGTAGGCCCTGATCACGTGAGCACAGGTGTCGCTAGCCTAAAACAACTCGGCGTTAACTATGTTCAACTTATGCCTGTCCAAGAATTTCCCGATCCAGGCTATGCCTACAATTGGGGTTACATTACGCGTCAGTTTGACACGCCTGAAGGCATGTTCGCAACCACACCGGTTGGTACCGCACGCATTACCCAATTAAAACAACTGGTGCAAAGTCTCCATCAAAATCATATCGGCGTCATCATGGACGTCGTCTACAATCACACTTTTGCGATTAATGGTTCGGCGTTCAACACGCTTGTACCTGGCTATTTTTGGCGAACGGATAACCAAGGCAATGTGTATAACGGTTCTGGCGTCGGCAATGAAGTTGCCGCAGAACGTCCCATGGTCAAAAACTTTATTCTCGACTCACTGCTTTACTGGGTAAAACAATACCATATCGACGGTTTTCGCTTCGACTTAATGGCGCTTTTAGGCACATCGACCATGAAAGAAATCAGCCAACAACTCCATGCTATCGATCCGCATATCATTTTATACGGAGAGCCTTGGACGGGTGGACAATCCGGTTTACCATCCTCGCAACTTTTAACCAAAGGTCAACAACAAAATCTTGGCATCGGTGTGTTCAATGACAATTTGCGCAACGCGATCGAAGGTAATGTCTTTAACGTCACACAACAAGGTTTTGCGATGGGCGGCACAGGATTCATGTCTGCCATCAAAAACGGCGTGGTTGGGAGTATCCCTTACAGTGCTACAATTCAGGATTTCGCCGCCAATCCTTCCGAGACGATCAATTATGTCACCAGCCACGACAACTACACACTCTGGGACAAGTTGAAACAAAGCAATCCAACCGCTTCGACATCGCTTCGCATACGGATGGATGAATTAGCGCAAGCCATCGTGATGACCTCGCAAGGGGTTGCTTTTATGCAAGGTGGCGAAGAGATGCTGCGTACAAAAGGTGGCAATGGCAACAGCTATAATGCAGGCGATACGGTCAATCAATTTGACTGGTCACGCAAGGTGAAATATGCGTCTGTCTTCAACTACTATGCTAACTTAATTCACCTTCGAGAAGCACATCCGGCATTTCGTATGACAAGCGCCGCCCAAATTCGTGCCCATCTGCAGTTTCTTCCTTCTGCAGCACACACTGTCGAATTCGAATTATCCGATCATGCTAATGGCGATTCGTGGAAAAACATCATCGTCATCTACAACCCTGGTTCTCCTCAACGCTTTACACTTCCACAGGGTACCTGGCATATCGTAGGTACAGCAAATCTCATCAGTACCCATGCTCTTGCTACAGTGACAGGACAATTGACCGTCCCTAACATCACCACAGAAATTCTATATCAAGCTTAATTCACCACACAAAGCAAGGCTATCCGGGCATCGAACACTCGGATAGCCTTGCTTTTCCACCAAAAATACGAATTTCAACGTTTTTACTTTCATAAATCACAAAATTCCTTTATTCTATGAAAAAAGGAGGCTACTTTTTGCGCTTTTCTACCAAGGACGAAGGATTAACACTGATCGAATTACTTGCGGTGATCGTAATTCTCGCCGTCATCGCAGCCATTGCTATACCCGTTATCCTCAATGCAATCACCAATGCCAAAATCAGCGCTACCGAATCGGATCTTTCCATTCTTCGCAGTGCTATGAAACGGTATTACTTTGATCACAATAGCTATCCACAAACACTCGGTCAACTCGGTGAGACAACGACAGAAAGTGGTACGACAGGTGCTGGCGCATCCTATGGGCCTTATCTTAATGCGTCATTTCCCATACGGGATGGTTTTGGCCAACCGATTTACTATTTTCCTAATGTAGATCCTAGTAAGAACCAGCAAGAGACAGGATATTACCTCGTTTCGACAGGAACTTCTTCAACCCCTGTAACTGCATCACAAACGACCATGCAAGTCGGTAATTATTATCTTAGCGATGGATCAGGAACGGAAGGTGGCACAACCATAACACTCGTTATGCCAACACTTTTCACATCATCAGCCACAGCGATCCCATTAACTTATGGAAGCGATTCCTGATCGTCTCTCTTTTTATGAAATCTAACCGATACGATATTGATTCATCTTCTTCAATTCAGTAAGAAAAAGTAAATCATTGGGCTAAAAGCAAAGCGACTTGCGATGGAGAAGCTTGCAAATCGGCTGCAAACATAATCGGATCGGCTGTGATCCAATCGATTAACGCCTGCGCATAGTGCGGATCCCACTGCGTGCCTTTACCCTCCTCTAAAATGGTGATCGCCTTTTCAATCGGCGCCCCTTTTCGATAAGGGCGATCGGAAGTGATCGCATCAAAAGCATCGGCAACCGCCATAATACGCGCGATCAGCGGAATCTCATCCCCTTGTAACCCATCAGGATAGCCTTTACCATCATAACGTTCATGATGCCACCGCACACCAGGAAGCAAGGGCAACATATAATCCGAAGGTTGTACCGATAAGAGAATGGCTTCCCCGATCACAGGATGCTGTTTCATCACTTCATACTCTTGGTTCGTCAATTTCCCTTCTTTAAGAAGGATCTCGTCGCGAATGCCGATCTTACCAATATCATGAAGCCACCCAGAACGTCGAATCACAGAGCGCACTTCTTCGGATAACCCCATATACGCCGCAATACCTACCGAAAGATGCGCGACGCGAATCGAATGACCTGCAGTATACGGATCTCGCGCATCGAGCGTTGCAGCAAGCGTCGTAAAATAACTGTCGATCAATCGCGCATTTAGCGCATCTCGATGGATTAACCCTTCGACCATCAAGTTAAAGCCTCGTACCAACTGCGAAAACTCATCGGAGTATTGTTCTGACGCGATGACATCGTAATTCCCTTTTTCCACAGCACGCAATCGATGAGAAAGATCTGCGATCGGATTTGCAATACTGTCACTGATTAACCAAGAGGCAAATAGAGAAAAGGCAATGCCGATCACGAGAATGATGCCTGCCCATTGCCAATAATTCGTCGCCGTAGCGACCGCGGAATGCGCAAGATGAATCTGCGACGCTAGACTAAAAAGCAAGAGTGGAAATGTACCAACAACGATCATACTCACTTGAAATTTACGTCGAATCGGCACGATGACACGACCATGTAACGTCGGACGTTCACCATAGCATTCGAACATTTTTTGCTCAAGCATAACAATGAGCGGTAACGTTGATCGCATTGTCATGAAAAATTCGATCATCCCATGCATAGCCGCTATCAGTATCGAGCCAAGAAAAGCAAAAAAGACATATTCATAAGGAAAATGCAACCAACCAACTTGGATTTCAACGACCGTTATTCCCACGCCGGGCAACGTTATCCCTAACCAGTGTGGCCCAATAATTCTAATCAACGTTAACGTCGGTAAGCGATGACTTTGCAAAAAAGCCTTTTGCAACGTTTCCTTTGATGGACTTTCTTCGATAAACGCTTGTCGAATCGGTCTGAGATGATACCGAAATGCGAGCATCTCAAAGCCAGCCATCATGAAAAGTGAGATAAAAAGCGTAAGCACAACTAAGCGAATTTCTCTTGCCGAAATCGACAATGTCGAAAAGATCAGTACGCCACCTACACCAAAGACCGCAAGAATCGAGCCGCCGATATAATTACGAATCATCATGCGAAGAAGTTTTTGATACGAAGTCATCTTGATCACCTATACATACACTAGACGGCAATCCTCGAAAAGACAAGATGAACATTCGATTGACGTCTACTTATGCACCCCCATTAATTCCAGCTTCTTTAATCGGCGTTATCTACATTTCTTTCTCGCGGTGCATAGCAAGATAGTTTCTCGTCCATAGACCAAAAATCAGCATCACCAAGATTTCAAGACCATGATCGATAAGTAAAGCGAAACTTACTGCGACGTGAAAGATGACGATTGCCTGAATCAACGCGCCAAGAACGAGTCCAATGGCCCAAACTGCCGTGATCTTCATGAAGATCTTTTGCTTTTTCCCTTCTAAGGGTTGTTGCCACAACGATGATGTGATCGATCGCCCGATCGATTGTCGCAATTGACGTAGGAAATAGTACATCAGCGGTCTTCCAATCATCATCGATTCGACGCAAACGAAAGCAAAGCCAAGTAACACAAAAGCATCGCTTAATAACGTCATCCTTGGATTCCCACTGATGATCGCAACGGTCAAGCGTACAACGATACCGATGAGAATCAACAGACCAAACACATTGAGTTTTCTTTCTTTCCATAGCGGAACGAACGTGACAAGAACGGCTGGAACGGCAGTTAACATTAAGGCTTCCACTTCATGTACGCCAAACTTTTTGGCAAGAAGATAAACGAGAAACGGACTGACGAGCGTAACGAGTGCTTTACGCCAACTTTTTCGATCCAAGTGCATGCGAGTTACCTTCTTTCTAAGCGCAAGAGAAAACCCTTTTTCAGACGATGAATCTATCTTACATCGCGCTCATTTTTGAATGAATTATTTATTTATCAAAAGAATAATCGTTATTTAGGCACTTGTCAATTGGCATTTTACAAATACCTCTTGTGATTCGCGGCAGATTTCGCTATGGTAGGGCTATCGTCGATTGACGAATTTGTGACGAAATTTCGAACGATAAGGATTGTATGATGGAACTTTTAGCGAATGCCGCCAGTCTTGACGAAGTTGAACGTTTTTTTGCTGCTGGTGCTGATGCGATGATCGTTGGCCATGAACATTTTGCACTACGCGTGCCTGCTTCATTGACCTTAGACGAAATCCAAGAAGCGCAAACGATTGCCAAACGCTACGATCGCAAACTGTATGTCGCGATGAATCGCATAATTCATCAAGATCATCTTCACGAAGTACAGCACTATCTCGAACAACTTCTTGCCCTTTGTGTCGACGCGATCCAAGGTGGCGATCCTGCCATTTTTGTGATGCTTGAGCAACTTGGCCTAGACCCCAAGGCAATGACACTTCACTGGCATAGCGAGACGACGATGACCAGTTATCAGACAGCCTCTTTTTGGGCGAATAAAGGAGCCAAGCGGATCGTACTTTCCGGGGAATTGTCTCTTGAAGAAATCCGCACGATTAAAAGCCAACTCAACGCCGAAATTCAATTGCTCATTCAAGGACCCACTTGCCTGTTTCACTCCCGCCGTCCATTGGTAGAAAGCTATTTACGGCACCAAAGCACGTTTGCTGATAAAACAGAGACGAGCGTCTCAAGGCGACTTTTCGTCACAGAAAGTAAGAGGGTCGCACAAAAATACCCGATTTTCGAAGATGAAGATGGCACGCATATCATGAGTTACGATGATGTGTGCATGCTTGACCACCTTCCTGAATTGCTTACGACACAACCTGAATCGCTTTTTATCGAAACGTTATTGCATACTACTTCGTATAACGAAACGATGATTCGACTGTATCGACGCGCGATCGATCGCTTGACCCTTCAGAATACAGACGCTGATCTATCGTCATTGCGTGAAGAAGCGAACGCGATCGAACTTGTCGATCGACCCTTTTCAACCGGTTTTTACTATAAAGAACAGATTTATTAATCGATAAAACGGGAGCGAAATGATATGGAAACGATCGAAAAGCCGCAGATCGAATTGCTCGCGCCTGCTGGCAATCTGGAGAAATTAAAAATCGCTGTTTTATACGGTGCAGATGCTGTCTACATCGGGGGACAAAAATTCGGTTTGCGTTCTAAAGCGGGTAATTTCACAATGGAAGAAATCGCGAAAGGTGTGCGCTTCGCTCATGATCACGGTGCGAAAGTGTACGTAGCGACGAACATCATCGCACATAACGATGATTTATCGGGTCTTGCCGAGTATGGCAAAGAACTCGTCGCCTGTGGTGTCGATGCGGCTATTGTTGCTGATCCTGCTATTTTGACCACATTTCGTCAAGAAGTACCCGAACTCGAAATCCATCTGAGCACGCAAAGTTCGACCACGAATGCGCATGCCGTAACGTTTTGGGCGAAGGAAGGCGTCACGCGCGTTGTGCTTGCGCGTGAAGTCACGATGGACGACATCACTGCGATTCACCGTGACGTGAAAGTAGAATTAGAAACTTTCATTCATGGTGCGATGTGTAGTTCCTATTCTGGACGCTGCGTGTTATCCAATCATATGACCAATCGTGATGCAAATCGTGGTGGTTGTGCCCAGTCTTGCCGATGGAATTATCAGTTGTATGCTGACGAGGACGAAAGCGAAGGACTCGCGATGATGGCACTACAAAGTGGCCAAGATGAATTTACCATGGGATCCAAAGATCTATGCATGATTGAACAGATTCCTGAACTCCTTCAAGCTGGCGTATACAGTCTGAAGATCGAAGGACGCATGAAAACGATCCATTACATCGCAACGGTCGTCGGAACCTATCGAAAAGCCATCGATGCCTATCTCGCTGCACCCGATCAGTATGTCTTTCAACCTGCCTGGTATGACGAATTGATGAAAGTGACGACGCGGGATTTTTCTACCGGTTTTTACTATGGTAATACCAATAACGCATCGCAAGTCTATGGCAGCACCAGCACCGTAAGCGAAGTCGATTTCGCAGGCGTAGTTCTCGATTATGATGAACAGACTCAACTTGCGCTGATCGAACAGCGTAACGCTTTTCGCATCGGGCAAGAAATCGAATGGATCGGTCCGCATCGTGAACTTTTTTCCCAAACGATCTCTGCGATTTATAGCGAAGACAAAACGGGTTTGATGCAATCGAATGTTCCCTTGCAAAAAGTCTGGGTAAAAACCGACGCTCCCGTGCGCCCCTACGATTTAATGCGCACAAAAAAAGCTGCGATGATCACCGTTTCTACAGCGATCTAACCTAAGCTTTTCATGATAGGACATCCTCACAGGGAAAAAATCGATCCCCATGAGGATGTCATTTCGTATTTAACCTTGTGCGATCGTCCAAAAATTCTTTCTATCGAATTTTTGCCCTTTACTATGATACATCGCTTGATCGGCAAGACGGACCAGTTGTTTAAAGTTAGTGATCTCATCATGAGCGTAGCAAATACCTGCGCTTAAACCGACTTTCGCCGTCTGCCCTCGACCAAGGACGATCGGAATTTGCACAGCTTGACCAAGGCGATAAAGCATCGCTTCCATCTCGCTTTTTTCCTTTTCACTGCGAATAACCAAAATAAACTCATCGCCACCAAGGCGCGCGATAAAGTCTTCTTTATCGAGAGCCTGACGCAATCGCCCGCCAACGATGCGTAACACTTGATCACCCATCAGATGACCATACGTATCATTCACCGTTTTAAATCCGTCCAAATCGATGACGATCAGGGCACAAAGTGACTTCCTTTGTGCAAAATCGGCGAAAACATCCTCCATATAATGCTCGAAATACCTTCGATTCGGCAGACCTGTAATCAAATCGTAAAGCGCTTCTTTCTCTAATTTCTTCATAAGGACACGCCGTTCTGTGACGTCGATACTCGTCCACAAAATCAGCGTATGGTCTTGCGACTTTTCAAGCAGTTCACCAGCGACATCGACATACTTTTTCATCCCGTCCGGCATCTTAAGAATCAAATCCCTCAACTTGCCATGACCATCTTCAAGTACTTGCTCAGCCAGTGTAGCCATTCGCTGCGCTTGTTCAACATTAGGATAGATCATCACGACAGAATGACCGATGACATCCTTGGCTTCATGATACCCAACGAGTTCAGCATAGCGCTGATTCGCTTCGATGATCACGCGTTCGGGATAACGAATTACACTAATACCTGCTAACGTATTATCCAGCAATATCGTTTTTTGTCGATTTAAGTTGCGGATATTTTCCTCATAATAAAATCGATCTGTCACATCAACAATGGTCCAGATAATGCGCCACATGCCATCGCCCTTATCCCATCGATGACCCGACAAATCAAAATAGCGCTTTTGACCATCTTCTGTGTGATAAAGCACATCGCTTTGCTGACCTTCACCCGTATTGAGAATCATATTCGATAAGCCACCAATCTGGTGAAAGACCTTCTCATCAAAAAAGATTTTTCGAATCGGATGATTTTCGATCATCTCTTCATGCTTGATGCCGATTATCGTCAAAAGTTTTTCATTGACTTTCTCCACGACGCGCGAAGGGTAGCGAACGACAAGCACACCTGCACGAACATTATTTAACAAAATCTGATTGAATTCATGCGCTTGACGTTCTTGCCTTACAAGATCAATTCGATCCAAACCAAACCCGATATCTTGCGCTAAATCTTTTAAGATATGTTGTAATTCTTCATCAAAAGCATTTTCTTCGTGATGGTAAAAAGTTAGAATTCCCCATACGTTGTCATCTCTTCGTATCGGTAAAGCCGCACTGCTTTTAAAAGCGTATTGCGCTAATCGTTCTCGCCATGGTGCCATCGCTCGGCTCGTCGCAATCGAATTAAAAAATACAGGTTCTTCAAGACGCCAAGCCGTACCAACCGCTCCACTACCTTCAAACTTTTGTCCATCGACAGAGACACGCAATCCTTTTAAAAATCCACCTTGCCCTGAATGAACTAAACTTTTCACCCAACCCGAATCTTCCGGTTTAGCAACCCAACAAAGAGATATATGCGTATAGGTGATCGCTAAATCGCAGATTTCTTGCAATAAAGTATGTTCATCTTGCGCTTGTGCTATCGCTTCATTAGCACGCGATAGCAGTACTTGGAATTCCTGCACTTTACGCAATTTCGCTTCAAGCAAAGTCTGTTCCTTAACCTGTTGCTCCAAATCTTCCTTCGCCAATTCAAGCCTACGTCTCGCCAAGAGGCTATTGATCGCGCTCGTCACTTGATAAGCGATCATACTTCCTAGGTGATCGACTTCTAGATAAGGTCTATCGTTCTCCTGTTGCCGATTACGCACAAGAACAATAGCTCCGATCGTTTGTTCTTCCGAGATAAGAGGCCAAACGCTGATTGTTGCATGTGTCAATAATACTTGGTGATCAAAAAGCTCACGATCGCTAAGTTTTCGCCATACTTCCCTATCTCGTAAAAAATCCTGATCGTCAATTACCTGCTGAATCCATGCATGTTCTTCTTGCAAACTACCCCATGGAAAAAAGATTTCCATGGGGTGATGAAACGGATCCCTGACAAGCCTTCTCTGGTAAAGGAAAAACCCGCCGTCTGCGAAGTCGTAATCGCGGATGAGTTTCGCGCAGGCAGCGAATATAGCTAATCCTCTCGAACATTGAAACCATTCCACCGTTTTATTAATGAATTGTCGGTAATCGAATTGGCTCATGATCGGTTTCTCCCGATGATTTCTTTTTGTAAAAAATTATGCATACCGTAATCTCTTTAGTTCTCGCTAATCGTTAAAAGTCGTTTGGCATACTCTTCAATTTGTACGATTTGTTGTTGCATGGAAGTCATATTGGAACTTTGTTGTTCAGCACTTGCCGATAATTGTTCTACAGTCGCCGCCATCTCTTCCGTGACCGAACTTAGTGATTGCACATCGGTACTGATGACATCAGAAGATTTCTCCAGATCGCGAGAAAGATGATCCACTTGATTAGACTGCCCTAGGATTTCTTCACTTTTTGCGACGACTTTCGATAACATATCCGTCGCGCTAGACACCGCTTGTTCACTGGAAGACACAGCAAGTTGTCCTTGCTGAATTTGCGTATATGCCACTTCCGATTTCTGCTGAATCAAATGAACGATATCTGAGATCGATGCTGCCGATTCAAAAGAACTTTGCGCTAATTTCCTCACTTCATCAGCAACGACCGCAAAACCCTTACCATGTTCTCCCGCTCTTGCCGCTTCAATCGAAGCATTTAAGGCAAGTAAATTGATTTGTGCAGAAATCGCATTGATCGATTGCAAGATGTCTTCAATCTTCTGATTCTGACTGATCAAATCATCCATCGTCGTGACGGTCACTTGCATCGTTTCGCTCAGTGATCCCGTTTGTTCCTTAACGATCTGCATATGTTCTTTCGCTTGATCAATCAAAGAATTCGATGACTCCGCCGTCGTGCGCATATGCTCAGCACTTTGTGCCAGAGTCGTTACGGAATGATTAACGGTGTGCATCGAATCGTTTACTTCGCTAACATTTTCGGCTTGTTGCGTAATTCCTCCTGCCATTTCATGAAAAGCCACCGACAATTCTTTAGAAATCGTCGTCGTGGACGTAGCATGCTTAACCAATTCTTCGGTGGATTGAAAGAGTGTCTCTACCGTCTTTTTGATCTCATGATTAATCGCTTCCACTTTCGTCTTCGCTTTTAATGCTTCCTTTTCATTATGAACAACACCGAGCAACATTCGTTCGCCGATGCGACTTTGCGCTACTAAGGCTACAGCAGGTAACAATAACAGTAATACGAGCGTATACCATTCAGACAAATTCGGAAAAATCGCAAGATGATATCGCTCAAACATAAAGATGCCAAGACCAATGCTGATCAAACCCGAAAGAATCAACGGACGATAATCATGGTACAAGCTGACGACAGCAAGCATGTAATAAAGCAGAAGATAATCCGTGATATCAGGTGCCGTAATTGTGAGAAGAACAATCAAGATGGACAAGTCGAGGACAACCAGATACTTCACGATCCCGATGCCCCATTTGCGCCAATACAATAACGTGATCAAACCATTACTGACAGCTCCATAAATCAATAAGACAAGAATACTTTTCATATCGGTCTTGCTAACCAAATCACCGACCAGACCAAGCACTAAGGAAAACCAGAGAATCTGAACCAACAAACGATTGCGCAAATGAAGGACTTCTGCATTATTGCCCACATCCGTAACCCCTTTACTTATAGCTATCTGAAAATTGGGTCTTTAAAAATGTTAACGATTTTCACGTTTATGCTCAGTATAACGTGAAACGACACCGATCGACAAGTCAGAGCAAAGCGAAGATTTTTTAGCCTCTTCGCTTTGCTTATCAAGAATTTTATGGAAAAGTACTTTGACTATCCGTTTACCGCGTTACCGTTGCCTCTTCCACGTGGAGTGACTGTTCAGAAAGGGATCTTGCTTTAAATTCAGGAATCAACAACGTGGTTAAAAGACCGCATAACGAGACAATCGCCATAATGCCTTCCGTGCCAGACAGTTGCAAATGCACGAGCAAGGTAGGAACGATCAACGCGCCTAGAAAGGCGCCAATCTTACCGGCGCCTGCAGAAATACCGTTGGCAAGTGCGCGCACTTGGGTCGGAAAGACTTCTGCAGGTACGACGAACGTGGTCGTATTGGGCCCGAATTCGGTGAAGAAATAACTCATCCCATAAAGTAGGACAAAAGGAAGCACATACGAGGTGATATTTGGAAGCAAAGCCATGCCAGCAAAAGAAATCGCCATGACGAGAAACCCGAGCATCTGTATTGTTTTCCGACCTAATCGGTCAACGGTGAACGCGGACACCCAATATCCCGGTAAGGCAAAGACGAAAAAGATCGCTGCCGATAACAAAGTAGCGTGAAGCAAGGACGCTTTGGGTGCAAGCGAATGTAAAATCAAGGTCGAGGAAATGCTATTTCCATAAAATGCAATGTCAAGAAAAAACCATGATCCTGCTGTTCCGAGCAGGCGAAACCAAAAAGAAGATTGTCTGACGAAAGATGTGGCAATGGCACGATCATCATCGACCTGCACCGTTTTGGCGACAAGATTGGTTACGACCTGCGCTGCTGATGCGATATCACGCTTCACTTCAATCAGATAGCGAGGTGATTCTTGAATCGTCCTGCGAAGATAGATCACAGCTGCCGAGGGAATCGCACCGAGAGCGAGCATAATGCGCCAGACGATATCGTGTGATATGCCCGAATACAACAAAGCTGATGCAACAAGTGGACCGACCAGCAATCCAAAGCCTTGCATGGCAAAAACGGTCGTCACAAGGCGACCGCGGTTTTTACGGTTAGAAAATTCGCTCATGATGATGGAACTGGTGGAATAATCGCCACCAATTCCCATACCTATGATAAAGCGCCAGATCAGTAACTGCGTGAAATTTTGTGACGTCGCCGATAATAACGCACCAAGCGTCAAAATCGTCACTTCAAGACCGTATAATTTCTTTCGTCCAAAGCGATCTGATAATCGACCGAATACAACAGCACCGATCGCAGCAGCAATCAAAGAAGTCGCATTAAGAAGACCAATCTGCGCTTTCGACAAATCCCATTGCGTGCTAAGAAGCGTGGTTACGACACCGATGATAAACAGATCATACGCATCCGTGAAAAAACCCATGCCCGCCACAAACATCGTTTTAAAATGGAATCTTTGCAACTTCGTTTCTTCCAACGCTTCGAGTATACCTTGTTGCGATTGCACGAAAAATGCCTCCTGGCAAAAACCTATGTAGTACCCCCAATCTTTTATTTTACTCATGTGAACGTAATTTATCGATAAAGAAGTTACGAACTTTATGTTACAATTCCTGATTAAGATCCCAAGGGACAAGAATTCGCATAACTATGGACGCATCAGGGAAATGACGCATGATCTGCTCTTGATTACGAAGGCCAAAAAGCGTTAAGCCATTCATCATCGCCAAAGTCGCGATCGTCAATTGCTCCGGATCACCCACCACAAACTCCTTGTTGGCTTGCCCTTCGACGATAAGTTGCTTGATGACTTCACGAAATTGCATCACTAAATCTTGCGTTCTTGGCTGCAATGATTCAGGTAATCCTTTACTGCGAAACATCTGCATTGCTACTTGATAGAACGCCATATCGACACTACCTGGCTCGAGAATTCTGGCGATCAAATTCTGTAAACGTTCCTTCGGCGAATCTCCATCTTGCAAGAAATAAGCCAAGTGACCCTCTTGCTCCACCCTATCGAGGATCTCTAAAAAAATAATCTCTTTCCCTTCAAAATAGCGATAAGCGAGACCTTGGCTGATATTCGCTTGCTTAGCAATATCAGCCATCGTTGCTTGCCATCCCATTTGCGCAAATACTTTTAAGGCAGCACGAAGAATATTCAATCTTTGCTGATCGCGAATCTCCTGATTCACCGCTTCCGTTCTCGGCAAGCCATCACTTCCTTTGAATAAATTGTTTATTCATATAGAATAGCATATCCTGGCATATACAACAAAAAACCTAATCGCACAAAAGTGATTAGGTTTCCTTATGGTCTTTGAATATGCTGTGTTGGTGGAGGCGGGGGGATTTGAACCCCCGTCCGAAGATCTCGCTGCATTCGCTTCTACGGGCGTAGTCGCTATTTTGAAGTTTCGCCTGATCCAGCGCGTAGCGACGCGCTCTTGATCAGGCTATCCCGCCTTTATTTTATCAGCGAGCCGCAGGAGGGCTCCCGTTGACTATCCCACTAGGTTAGCGCCATATGATCACCATGGGCGAGCGGCCACACGACGTCGCGATAGGCTGATTAAGCGGCTAAAGCGAGGTTACTGCTTGTGAAGGTGTTACGTTTTGTTTTTGCGTTTGTGTTTAGGTCCGCGTTTTTAACGTGTGCGCAGCCCCACGGCCCGCTACTCCTGCTCAAACAATCCCCGTCGAATCCATAACGCCCCCATGAGAGCGTCC
>JABEUY010000129.1 GCA_013044175.1 Bacilli bacterium | reverse complement strand
GATCATTAAAAAAATGCTTACGATATGGCTTGCTCTTCTAGTATACCATGTCCTGTATGGAAAATTTTCGCCTTTGCACGTAAGGATACTGGGATCGTACCGATTTGCGTCGTCGTGATGATCGTCTGTGTCCGCATGACGAGTTGCATCAACTGTTCTTGCCGAACGGGATCAAGTTCAGATAATACATCATCAAGCAATAATACGGGGTATTCGCCCGTTTGTTCACGAATCACATCCACGAGGGCTAACTTTAAAGCAAGAACGAAACTCCGTTGTTGTCCTTGTGAACTATACGTATCTGCGCGTCGATCATTGATCGCTAACGTAAGGTCTTCACGATGCGGTCCAATCGTCGTATAACCACGCACAAAATCTTGATCGCGATTTTTAAGCCAGGCTTGAAAAAGTGCCTCTCTTGTCGCTTGGACTGATTCACTTTTCACGCTGATTTTATAGGTGATCGCTACATGATCGACATCATCGCTCATCTTCTTGCTGTGTTCAACGACCTTATTACCGATTTGTTCAACAAATTGATGGCGCTTGGTGATCACAATCGCACCAGCTTCGCTCATCGTTTCATCCCAAATCGCAAGCGATTGGCGATCTTGCATCTTAATTAGGCGATTGCGCTGATTAAGCAGATGATTATACGTACGCAAAGCCTCGACATACTCCGGATCGATTTGCATTAAGGCGAGATTCAGAAACTTTCTTCGCTCATCGGGACCACCTTTGATTAAAGCAAGATCATCAGGTGAAAAATGTACCGCTTGAAAATGACCCAGAAATGCCGACAAACTTTTTTGCATTACGCGATTGACCATAACTTGTTTACCTTTTCCCGTCAATTTCATCGCGAGTTCTGTTTCAGTATCTGCCTTTGTACAGACAAGACGTACGCGTGCTTCTGGTTGATCATAACGAATCAGCTCTTTGTCAGACTTGGCTCGTAAAGATCTTCCATACGCAAACAAAGCGATCGCTTCGAGAAGCGTCGTTTTGCCTTGTGCATTGCGACCATAGATGATGTTAGTTCCTTCAAAAAGCGATACGCTTACCCATTCATAAGCGCGTACATTTTGCACATCAAGACGACTAACTTTCATGTTGTTCTTCCGCTTCAATCCAAAGATCGTATTCATCATACGTCACATGATCACCAGGGTAAAGTTTTCTGCCCCTTCGTGTCTCACGTTCTTGATTCACATACACTTTTTCCTCAAGCAAAAAAGCTTTGACGATGCCACCGGATGACACGATGCCTTCCAGTTTGAGCAGTTGCTGCAGCGTGATATAAGGCGTCGTAATTTTCATGATTATAAGTTCGCAATACGTACAGGTAAGATCAAATGCATCAAATCTTCTTTACCAACCGGTCGAAGTAAAAATGGACTACCTTGTCCTGTAAATTCGATACGAACACGTTCTGTCGGACTTTGTCGTAAAGCTTCAAGCAGATAGCGCGCATTACAAGCGATCATCATATCTTCACCTTCAAAAGTGATCGGATCGATCGATTCCACAACTTTACCGATTTCTGGGGAGTGCGACATGATTTCAATGTTATTACGTCGCATCGAAAAACGTACGATATTGTTGTCATTATCGCGTGCAAGAAGATCGGCTCTTTCCACACTTTGACGTAATTCATCAGTTGTAAATACGATGATGGTTCGAAAAGTCGTTGGAATGATACGGCTTGTGTCGGGAAAAGTGCCTTCAATCAATCCAGAAAGAAAGCGAACATGGCCAAAAGTCACCAGTAATTGTTGATTTTCAATCATAATATCAACTGGCATTTCATCATCCGGTAAAATGCGAGCAAGTTCTTGCAAACTTTTTCCAGGAATAATCGATTCCATCATCGCATAACTTTCTTGTGATTCTACTTCAACTGCATCCTTTGAAAGACGATGACTATCTGTACCTGTTAACGTCAGTTTACCCTCATCATAGCGCCACAAAACACCCATGATCGTTGGACGTACTTCTGAAGAAGCGACGGCAAACGAAGTATGATCAATTAAATTTTTTAATGTACCTGATGACAACACAAAACCCCGATCATCATCGACAATCGGTAGATCTGGATATTCACGAGGATCCAATCCATTTAACTGAAAAACAGCATTACCAGATTGCAAAGTAACCGTTACTTGTTGCACATCAATGCGCATGAGTGAATGTGGTAATTTTCTAGTTATTTCAAGTAAAAATTTTGCTTGTAATACGATTTCGCCTTCTTGTTCGATCTGTAACGTGTTTAGTCCGTCTTCTACATGGTTTTCAATATCTACTTGAATGCCGATTTCAAGATCATAGCCAGTTAAGGTTAATTTTTGATCTTTTGCGGTGATAAGAACACCCGTCAAAATTGGTTTGGGTGTCCTTGATGGAATTGCTTTGGTTACTTGTTGTAACGCTTGTAGAAATTCTGATTTTTGTATCACAAATTGCATTTTTTTCTCTCCGTTCGACAGGCATCTTTCTTCTTTTTTTAGATAAAAATAAATACAGTTATTATTATTAGGGCTGTGGATAAGTGGATAAGTCGAGTTATGGGCATCGTTATCGATTTTATTATCCTATGAACATGTGGATAAGTCGAGCGATAACCAGTGATTAGATTGTGGATATCGTTTCTTTAAGATGATCGATCGTTTTGTTTAATAACTGATCGGTTTTGATTTCTTGCTCCATTTTGTCACACGCATGTAAAACGGTCGTATGATCTCTTCCGCCAAATTCTTCACCGATTTTCGGCAGTGATAGACCTGTCATTTGTCGTGCAAGGTACATCGCGATTTGTCGGGGCAATACGATATCTTTTTGCCGGGATCTCCCTCGTAGATCTTCGATACGTAAATGATAATGAGAAGCGACTGTTCGTTGAATATCGACTACCGTTGTTGGCTTTTTGGTCGGATTATTCACCAAGTCGGACAAAGCTTCTAAGGTAAGTGCTGAATCGATATCTCGTGCCATCATCGAAGAATAGGCGATGACGCGAATCAATGCACCTTCTAATTCACGGACATTCGTTTCGATTTTCGATGCGATCATATGAATCGCATTATCGGGAATTTCGATACCTTCTGCTTTCGCTTTTTTACGTAAAATCGCGATTCTCGTCTCAAATTCGGGTGGTTTAATATCGATGATCAGGCCACCTGAAAAACGTGAACGAAGGCGGTCTTCAAGATCGGGTATGTCTTTAGGAGAACGGTCACTCGTGATGACGATCTGTTTGTGATCGCTATGCAGTGTATTAAAGGTATGAAAAAACTCTTCTTGGGTTGAATCTTTTCCGGCGATAAATTGAATATCATCGATTAAGAGAATATCGACCGTTCGGTACTTATTACGAAAATCAGGGACTGCGTTGGATTGTAAGGCAGTCACATATTCACGCACAAACGTTTCGCTGGTGATGTAGACGACACGAGCGGAGGGATTAATTTCAATGGCGCGTTGTCCGATCGCATGCATAAGGTGCGTTTTGCCAAGTCCTACACCTCCATATAAGAAGAAAGGATTATAGGAAGCGGCCGGTTTCTCAGCGATTGCGATACTCGCTGCATGGGCGAGTTTATTACGATCACCGATGACGAACGTCTCGAACGTATATTTTGCATTAAATGCCATACTTGAAGTGAAATCTTGATGATCAAACCCCGAAGGCTGCCTCATTGATGAAAGCGCTTTCGATGAATCGGCTCGTGGAAGGACGAATTGGATGTCGATCGGTCCTTTTGCGATATCTACCATGATTTTTTGTAAAGTATCAGCATAATATTTTGTAATATGGTCAAGTGCTAATTCAGAAGGTACACGAATGGCGAGGTTTTGACCGTCAAACGCTTCAACTTCGGTGATGGCAAACCATGTCTGAAAAACGACTTTGCCAAGCTTGTCTTCTAATTTTTGAAGTGCATTTGTCCACAGCACTTCGACGGAAGATGTCATCATCGTACGGCCCCCAGATTATAAAAAAATAATAGGTCTATACTATCCACAAGGGCGTTGTGTATTATTACGATCCTATCCACAACTCAGGTTTATGGGGATAACTTATCCACAGGTGTTTATAACCTGTGGATAAGGGGTTCGGTCTTTTTTGAATGCCGTCCAATCATAACAAAAAAGACCTCCATTCACAAGAACAACTCTTCCCAACTTTATCGCTTGCAAGGGGAATTACCTAAGCAAATTCCGAGTTATGCACATGTGGACAAGATGGGGAAAGCAAAGAGGGCTTCTTTATTTTATCCACATGAGTTATGCACATGTGGATAAGTGCTTGTGGATAGGGAAAAATGGCTTGACAGGCTCCCTAGGAGATCACTATAATTAGTCAGTATCGCTTCACGGAAGAGATGCGTGAAGGAGGTGTTATTTTTGAAACCAACGTATAATCCCAACGTGCGTAAACGTAAGAAAGTACATGGGTTCCGCCAACGGATGTCAACGAAAAATGGACGTCGGGTTTTGGCTGCTCGTCGTCGTAAAGGAAGAAAGGTATTATCTGCATAGGCCACTTTCTAGGTGGTCTTTTTTTCCGTTTGTCGCTTTTTTCGCGTTGTAGGAGGTGTTTTCCGTGACGAAACCGTCTTCGACACCGAAATTCACGTTAAAAAATCATCGTTTGCAACATAATCGCGATTTTCGTCAAGTGTTTGTCCGCGGCAAATCGTACGCTAATCATTATTTTGTCCTGTATGTGCTTAAGCGAAGTCGCAAAGATCCACTGCGGATCGGTTTTTCCGTGAGTAAAAAAGTAGGAAATGCTGTCGTACGTAATCGGACGAAAAGACTTCTTCGCGAAGTGGTTCGTCTTAGTATCTCTGATCTTCCTTTGAATTACCATCTTGTGATCATCGCTCGAAAAGATGCACCGAAGTTAAGGAAGCGTCAGGATGTTGAGCGCCATGTTTTATCTCTTTTCAAAAAAGCAAGTTTGTTTGAATGAGAATTCGTGGATCGAGGCGAAAGGCTATGAAGTATGTGCTGATCGGTTTGATACGGTTTTATCAACTCGTCATCTCGCCTTTGACACCGCCGTCTTGTCGTTTTGAACCAACATGTTCCCATTATTCCTTAGAAGCGGTCAAAAAATATGGTTTTTTTAAAGGCGGATGGCTCTCCGTAAGACGTATCGGACGATGCGGACCGTGGCATAAGGGTGGCTACGATCCTGTGCCATAATCGTGTGGGAGGTTGGTCGTAGGTGGCTTTGCGTAAAGCAAAATGGTTAGGTATCAGTTCTGCGGTGATTGGATGGTGGCTTTCATCTGGAGCTGCTTTAGCGGCAACAGCAGCAAGCGCTGCTACAAAGACAAAATCGAGTCCGAATATTTTTGATGATGCGGTCAATAGCATCTCGTATTTGATCAATTCGGTTGCTCATTTTTTGGGTAATAATAATGGTTTTAGTTATGGTCTTGGTTTGATCGTTATCACACTTGCAATTCGATTACTCACGTTACCTTTGGTTATCCGCAGTGTTCGCAATAGTAAAAAGATGCAAATGCTGCAACCGAGAATCAAAGAGCTTCGTGAAAAGTATGGTAAAGATCGTGTGAAGATCAATGAACAGATGATGGCGATTTATAAAGAAGAAGGCGTCAATCCTGTGGCTGGATGTATGCCGATGTTGGTGCAAATGGTCGTACTGTGGGTGTTATACCGTGCGATTTATGTCGACCCAGCGTTAATGCATTCGTGGTTCTTTGGTATTAATCTTGGCCAGCCTGATCATACCTTTATCTTGCCTGTTCTCGCTGCCATCACAAGTTATTTTCAAACGAAATTGACGATGGTGCAGACCGATCCGAGCCAGAAGTTTATCATGTATATCTTCCCGGTCATGATTTTGTTTATGGGAACACGATTTAATGCTGCATTAGCACTTTATTGGGTTATAAGTAATATCTTCACGATTTTCCAAACGTACTTTACTCGGGTTAAGCCTGCAAATCAGGAGGCGTGATCACTGATGAGGAAGGTCGAAGTGACCGCAAAGTCGGTGGAAGAGGCGGTTGCGATCGCGCTTGCCCAGTTGGGTGTAACACGCGATCGCGCCGAAGTGGTTGTGAAAGTTGCTCCGAGTCGGGGATTTCTTGGTTTTGGTTCACGCGATGCACAGATTGAAGTGACGGTGATCGAAGATCCGATCGGCGATGCGGAAAGGTTTTTGCGTGAGATGTTCATCACGATGCATATGGCGGTGAAAGTTTCTCGTGAAGTTAGTGGACGTGATGTGTCGTTCGATCTTTCAGGTGACCGTGTTGGCCTTTTGATCGGCAAGCACGGGCAGACGTTAGATGCTATTGAATATTTGGTAAATGCTATAGGTAATAAACATGCAGATAAACGGTTACATTTTACGATCGATGCGGAAGGCTATCGTGATCGTCGTAAGCAAGCGTTAGAATATAAAGCGGTTAAAATGGCTGAGAAAGCTATTGCACAAGGTCGAGAGATCAGGCTTGAGCCGATGAGTGCGCATGAACGCAAAATTATTCATGTTGCTTTACAAGGACGTTCCGATGTGCACACGGAGAGTCGTGGTGAGGATCCTGAACGGGCGATTGTGATTATTCCTTCTGAAGTCCGTAAAAGTTCACGCAAGCCACAGTTTTCCTCGCAAGCTCGTGTGCGTCAACCTGCGCGTTAACTATGTTTTGTGTTGTGTTGTCAAGAAAGTTGGTGTCCTGTTGGTTGTTAAGGGATCCAACTTTTTTTATCGTTAGCTATAAGGAGGTGGTTTCATGACAGAGCGAGAGGATACGATTGCTGCGATCGCTACGGCGATGGGTGAGGCGAGTATTGCGGTGATCCGGGTAAGTGGTGTTGATGCGATTGCGATCGTTGATCGTATTTTTGTTGGTGGTAGCAAACTGATGATGTGTGCGTCGCATACCATTCATTACGGCAAGATCATGTCGTTAGATCATCAAGATAGCCTGGATGAAGTGCTCGTTTCTGTGATGAGAGCGCCTCGTACCTATACTCGGGAAGATGTTGTTGAGATCAGCACGCATGGTGGGTGGCAGGCAGTCACGAAAGTTTTTGAAGAGGTAATTCGCGCTGGTGCACGTCTTGCTGAACCTGGCGAGTTCACCAAACGGGCTTTTTTGCACGGTCGCATCGATTTATCGCAAGCGGAAGGCGTTATGTCTTTAATCGCTTCGCAAACGAATCGTGCTAGGCAGGCGGCGTTGTCACAAGTCGCCGGGAGTCTGCGTCGTCAGGTTGAAGCGATTCGTCAAGCTATGCTAGAGGCTATGGCTCGTATTGAAGTGACGATCGATTATCCTGAACATGATGATGAACAAGCGACGACAGCTTTTGTGGTCGATGTCGTTACGAATCTGATGCAGCTTGTGGATTCATTGTTGCGTCAAGCGTTGCATGGGCGTATTTTGCGTGATGGTGTTCGTTTGGCGATTATCGGAAGACCGAATGTCGGTAAATCGTCTTTGCTCAATGCTTTGGTAAAAGCGGATCGTGCCATCGTGACGGATATCCCTGGAACTACACGCGATGTGATTGAAGAACGGATCGATCTTTTTGGTGTACCTTTTACGATTGTGGATACAGCAGGCATTCGCGAGACGGATGATGTGGTTGAACGAATTGGCGTGCAACGCAGTCGAGCGATGGTGGATCAGGCAGATCTTATTCTGGTGGTACTTGATGGTCATCGCACGCTTGAAAGTCATGATGAAGATCTTCTTGCGATGCTCAAAGACCGTTCGGGTATGGTTCTTATCAATAAAGAAGACCTTGGCGTAACGATCGATGTCGACCGTGTTAAAGCTTTAGCGAATTCGGATCGAATTTTGATGCACTCCACTTTTTCCTCCGAACGGTTGCATGAACTTGAAAAAGCACTTTATGACTGTGTTTTTCAGGTGAATGAACCGATGCAAGCGACGTTTCTCGCCACGCCAAGACATATCTTGTTGATGGAAGAAGCCATGGCGAGATTGGATGATGTTGTCTTTGCGGCGAATGAAGGGCAGACGCTTGATTTGCTTGCGGTGGATCTTATGCAAGCTTGGTCGTTGCTCGGGGAAGTTATCGGTGAGACGCCAAGAGAAGATTTGCTCGATCAGATTTTTTCACAATTTTGTTTAGGTAAATAAATGAGGTAGAGAAGAGGTGGGTGCTATGCGGTATCTAGCAGGGCAATTTGATGTGATTGTTATCGGTGCAGGGCATGCGGGTACAGAAGCTGCACTTGCAGCAGCACGAATGGGTCGTAAGACGCTGTTGTTGACGATCAATCTTGATACGATCGCTTTTATGCCATGTAATCCTTCGATTGGTGGACCGGCAAAAGGTATTGTCGTTCGTGAGATCGATGCTCTTGGTGGTGAGATGGCGCGCAATACCGATCTTACGCATATTCAGATGCGGTTACTTAATACAGGTAAAGGTCCTGCGGTACAAGCTCTTCGTGCGCAGTCTGATAAAAATGAATATGGTCGTCGCATGAAGTTTGTGCTTGAAAATGAACCGAATCTAACCCTTCGCCAAGGTATGGTGGAACAAATTTTAACGAGTAACGGTGAAGCTTCCGGTGTGTTGACGCAGACAGGTGCACAGTATATGGCGCGCGCGGTCGTCTTGACGACAGGTACGTATCTGCGGGGGCGAATTATTCTTGGCGACGTCTCGTATCAAAGTGGTCCCAACGGGCAATTGCCTTCGCTCAAACTTTCCGAGAGTTTGCTTGATTTGGGTTTTGATTTGGTTCGTTTTAAGACGGGTACACCGCCTCGTGTCAATAAAAATACGATTGATTTTTCTACTCTTCAAGCGCAACCAGGTGATGAAGCACCTCATCATTTTTCTTTTGATGAAGGGTACCAACCACGGGAGCAAGTTCATTGTTTTTTGACGTATACCTCAGAAGCCACGCATGAGATTATCGGTGAAAACCTTCATCGTGCTCCGATGTTTTCTGGTGAAATCGTCGGTCGTGGTCCGAGATATTGCCCGAGTATTGAAGATAAAGTCGTTCGTTTTAAAGAGCGGACATCGCATCAGGTTTTTCTAGAACCCGAAGGTCGTCATACTTCGGAATGGTATGTGCAAGGGATGTCGACGAGTCTGCCTGAAGACGTTCAAGTGAAGATGCTTCGTTCGATCGCTGGCCTTGAACATGTTGAAATGTTACGTCCAGGGTATGCCATTGAATATGATGCGATTAAACCGATTCAACTGTGGCCTACTTTAGAAAGTAAAGCGGTAAAAGGGTTATTTACGGCCGGTCAAATCAATGGTACATCTGGGTATGAAGAGGCAGCTGGGCAGGGAATCGTTGCCGGGATTAATGCAGCTTTGTTCAGTATCGAAGAACCGCCGATGGTGTTAGCAAGATCTGAAGCGTATATCGGTGTGATGATTGATGACCTCGTGACAAAGGGTACGGAAGAGCCTTATCGGTTGTTGACGTCACGTGCTGAACATCGTTTGTTACTGCGTCATGACAATGCTGATCTTCGGCTTATGGAGATTGGACGGCGTGTCGGGTTACTCCCTGAATCCAAATATGATCGTATGATGTTTAAACGTGAGGCGATTCGTCAAGAACGCAAGCGATTGGCTTCTGTTCGTGTTCAACCAGAAGCAGTTGCTGATTTCTTTAAAGAGCGTCAAATTGAGCCGCCTTCTGTTGTCGTTTCGCTTGAGCAATTATTGCGTCGTCCCAATCTTTCGTATTCGGTTATTGAGCAATTGCGACCGAGTGAAGAGGAACTTTTTGACGATGTAAAAGAACAAGTGGAGATTCAAGTAAAGTATGATGGCTATGTATCTCGGCAAGAATCTGAGATCTCTAAATTGCAAAAGCTTGAGAGGAAGAAACTTCCTCTTGACATTGATTTTGAAAAGATTCGTGGTTTGTCTAATGAAGCTAAAGAGAGATTATCGATCGTCCGGCCTGTGACGATTGGGCAAGCTTCTCGGGTTGCCGGTGTGACACCTGCGGATGTGTCTGTATTAATAATCTGGTTAGACGCGCGCAGTCGTACGACGCCGCTTAGTGGGTGAGTATGATCGACGATTACACAGTTTCTCATGTATGCGATGATGCTGCTTCTTTGGGTATATCACTTCGCAATGAACAAATTGCGCAATTACTTGTCTATCGGGATCGTTTATTAGCTGTCAATGAGCAGGTGAATCTGACCGCCATTACGGATCCTCGTGAAGTCCTTATTAAGCATTTTCTCGATAGTATCCATCTTGCTGCTTACGCTGGTAAGTTAGGTGGTGATTCTCTTCTTGATATGGGGACGGGTGCAGGTTTTCCAGGGATGGTTTTTGCGATTGTTTTTTCTGATGTGGAAGTTACACTTTGTGATTCTTTGCGAAAACGCACGGATTTTCTTTCTTCATTGCGTGATGAGCTTGGATTACGCAATGTTACGGTCGTTCATGGGCGTGCCGAAGAACTTGCTCATCAAGAAGAGCATCGCGATCGTTATGCTTTGGTGACCGCTCGCGCAGTGGCGCGTCTTGTTACGCTTACTGAATGGTGTCTGCCCTTTGTAAAGCCTGGCGGGTATTTTCTTGCAATGAAGGGGCCGGACCCTCATCATGAATTACGTGATGCAGATAAGGCGATTGGTCGATTAGGTGGGCAGTTTTATGCGATGCATGAGTATGCTTTACCTTTTGCTTCGGGGAACCATTCAATCGTTGCTTTGCAAAAAATGGTGAGGACACCAAAAGGTTTCCCACGTCGTCCTGGTGAGGCTTCACGGAATCCTTTGGTATAAAGATCAATCATTTACGGATCATGCATGGTGTCTTTGCTTGCTTTGAAGTACAATAGTGAAGGTTAAAGTTCGTGTTTTGGGGTTGGAGGTCTGTCTATGGCACGGGTTATGGCCGTGGCGAATCAAAAAGGTGGCGTCGGGAAGACGACTACTTCGGTTAATCTCGGTGCTTGTCTGGCCGAACTCGGTAAGAAAGTTTTGTTGGTCGATATTGACCCCCAAGGGAATACCACTTCAGGTGTCGGTATCAATAAGGCAGATGTAAGTTATTGCATTTATGATGTCATGATTAATGATAT
The DNA here is from genome assembly GCA_013044175.1 of Bacilli bacterium. Lineage (GTDB taxonomy): Bacteria > Bacillota > Bacilli > Alicyclobacillales > SLC66 > JABEUY01. The sequence goes on along the minus strand of JABEUY010000129.1, from coordinate 4,994 downwards.
CCCTTCAAAAGATGCGATTTTATCCTCATGTATGCCGAATCTTGATATAATTCCTGCGACAATTCAATTAGCTGGCGCTGAAATTGAATTGGTACCTACGATTTCTCGTGAGGTACGTCTTCGTCGGGCTTTAGCGCCTTTGCGTTCTTTGTATGATTTTATCCTTATCGATTGCCCGCCTTCCTTAGGTTTGTTGACGATTAACGCGTTGACTGGTTCTGATTCTGTGGTTATACCGATTCAGTGTGAATATTATGCTTTAGAAGGATTAAGCCAACTTCTCAGTACGATTCGTCTTGTTCAAAAGCATCTTAATGCTTCACTCGTCATTGAAGGTGTTGTGCTCACGATGCTAGATGCAAGAACTAATTTGGGTTTACAAGTTATCGATGATGTCAAAAAGTATTTTCGTGAAAAAGTGTATCAGACGGTGATTCCGCGTAATGTGCGTCTTAGTGAAGCACCAAGCCATGGTAAGCCGATTATTCAATATGATCCTCGTTCGCGCGGTGCTGAAGTCTATCTCGATCTTGCTAAGGAAGTGATCGCTCATGAAGCCTAAGAGTGGGTTAGGGCGTGGACTTGAAGCTTTAATTCCGCAAATGAAAGAGGAAGTTCACGAAGCGGATATCAAAGAGATTGCTCTTGAGGATATCCGTCCAAATCCTTATCAACCTCGACGGGTTTTTGATCAAGAAAAATTACAAGAATTGATGAGTTCTATTTCAGAACATGGTGTTTTACAACCGATCGTCGTTCGCCCTGGCAGTGTGAGCGGTTTTGAGATTATCGCTGGGGAACGGCGCTTTCGGGCTTCTCAAGAACTTCGACTTTCTACCATTCCTGCGATCGTTCGACCTTTTTCAGATCGTGATGCTATGGAGATTGCTTTAATTGAAAATGTACAGCGCGAAGATCTTAGTCCAATTGAATTGGCTGAAGCGTATGCGATGATTATGGATCATTTTTCGTTAACGCAAGAAGAAATGGCGAAGCGGATGGGACAAAGTAGGTCACATATCGCCAATCTTTTGCGATTATTAACGCTACCTACTGATCTTCGCGAACTTGTTTCACGTGGAACATTGTCCATGGGTCATGCGCGCGCAATCGTTGCTTTACCTGATGCGGATACACAGAGAGCTGTCGCTGATAAAGTTGTTACTGAAGGAATTAGTGTCAGAGAAATCGAGCAACTAACGCAACGATTACAGAATGTTTCACGTGAAACAAACAAAAAAGATAAGAAGGCAGAAGGGAAACCATCCGTAATAAAAGAGTATGAAGAAGTTTTTCGCAATACATTAGGAACATCAGTACGTATTCAACTTGGCAAGAAAAGAGGGAAAATCGAGATCGATTATTTTTCATTAGAAGATCTCGAAAGAATCCTAAGTCTGATACAACCCCATGGATAAGAAGAACGATGAGGTGAATGCATGTTAACGAGTATCGTCCAAAAAATTAGTCCAACAACGCTCGATATCACCGTTTTAGCCATCCTACTTATCGCCATCATTTCCTTGATCATCGCGATCGTGGCATCGAGCACATCACGCAATTTGCGTAAACGTTATTTGGCGCTGATAAAGGGCGAAGAGGGAGTGAATATCGAACAAACACTCCTGCAAAATCATCAAGACCTTGTAAGCCTTTCGAAAAAAATCGAGGATATCTACAATATTTTGCAAAATCACGACCAACGAATACGTAAAAAAGTGGCAACCCCCTCAATTAATCGTTATAATGCTTTTGGTGAAGTCGGCAATGATTTGAGTTTTTCCATGGCGATTACCGATGAGAATGGCGATGGTGCGGTTATCAGTAGTATCTATGGACGTGAAGATTCCCGTGTGTATGCGAAGCCACTCAAAACAAAACAATCGAATTATAAGTTGACAGCTGAAGAGGAAGAAGTCTTAGCACGACAATGATTTGTTTATCCAATAAGAAAAGCGGATGCTAACTCACTGGAGTTTATGCATCCGCTTTTCTGTGTTATGAGACTTTGAAAGGGAAACGGCAAGATCGATACCGCGTGCGATGACGCGACTCATTGGAAAGACAAGGCCCAATCGCGTATTTTGTAAAACCATATATTCCATAAATCCACTCACATTCACCATACCCTTGATATGCAAATCTCCGACTTCGCGCAATTTCTTATGAACTCCGGCACCAGGAAGCAGTGGACCCGCATCCAAAGTAACCGAACCGACAGAACCAACCGCACCAAGACAGGCATCGATCGCAAGTACATACGATGGATGATGCGCAAACAAGATTTTAGCGTATTTTTCATCGAGATTAAGGGCGTGGATCGGATCTTCTAACGTGCCATACACGGGTAAGTCACTACGCATTTCTTTAAGACGAGATCCAACTAAAGGACCTAAAGAGTCGCCAGTAGAACGATCCGTACCGATGCAAACGACGACGAGTTCGCGTGCTATTGGTTTACTGTGAAGGAGGTAGCGAAGATGATGACTCAACAATAAGATGGCATCCTCACGATCATAACGAACGGAAAACAGCATCATCACATCCTGTAAAAAACATTGGGTAGTACAGTATGTGACGGGTAGGGAGTGAAATATACATAATAGAAAAAATAAAATGAGAGGAAGAGGGGTTGAGGATTGATCGATATGATCGTGATCATCGTAATGAGTTGGGTGATGTATATGGGATATCGTTTAGGGTTTGATCGAATGCTCCAGCAGATTGCTATACTTGCAGGTACACTTTGTATCGGACTATATTCAAGAACAATCGTACAAGGAACGATGAAAGCGCCATTACTCATCCATGCGATTGATCGCTGGTTTCATGAATATACCCAAAATCTAATACCGGCACTATCATGGAATCAAAACGTTCATCAAGCAACGATGCGCTATGTCGTTTACCTCCTTCTTGATAGCTTGTATCTCATCGGAGCGAGCATATCAATCTATCTTGCGATAAGAGCCTATCATCAAGTCTTACTCGGGAAACCGGAATTGTCCATAAAAGCCCGTCATCAAGGAGCATTACTTGGGCTACTGGCAGGAGGTTATCTCGCAACATTATTACTGAGCAACCTCGTAATCAATGCCTATACCCAAAGATGGACGTGGCTGCTTCCTATCGTGGCGCAGTCTGTTTTTGTCCGTGGGTGGATAGCTTGGCTCCATCATGGTATATTCGTTTAGATGAAAAACGTATGAATTCAAGGAGGGCGGTCGTCTCGTCATGAAGGAGAAAGTCTATCAATTAGGTGATCTTGTCATCATGAAAAAACCCCATCCATGCGGGACGAATGAATGGGAGATCATACGTATGGGCATGGATATACGAATCAAATGCATAGCTTGCAAACGGAGTGTATTATTACCGCGGAATGAATTTGAAAAAATGATTAAAAAAGTGATCGAGAAGAGTGAAGGAAAGAATGAATAAACTCTGCTAGGTGAATTGAAGGTAAATACGCGGTAAACCTAGCAGGGCTTATTCATCGGGGATAATTACGAACCATGTTTGAGCTCGCCATCGATCGAGATGGCAAAAACTCGACGTGAACGACGCAAACGTGCTCGCCACCTACGTAATCTGGCTCGCATAAGAATCACCTCCTTGCCACTCTTTATTATATGACTTTTTAAGAGGCTTATCCTGAAAGAAAGAAAATTCTCTATGCGTTATCGAAAAATCACGAGAAAATACTACAATTGAGGTGTCGACATGGCGTTACAAGCAGGAATCGTTGGGTTACCCAATGTTGGGAAGTCTACTTTGTTTAATGCAATTACAAAAGCAGGAGCTGAAGCGGCAAATTATCCTTTTTGCACGATCGATCCAAACGTCGGTGTGGTGGAAGTTCCTGACCCGCGTATGGATCAACTCGCTGGCATTGTGAATCCTAAAAAAATCGTACCGACAGCGTTCGAATTCGTCGATATCGCCGGTCTGGTTAAAGGTGCAAGCCAAGGTGAAGGATTGGGTAACAAATTTTTGGCGCACATTCGTGAAGTCGATGCGATCGTTCATGTCGTTCGCTGCTTTTCCAGTACTGATATCACACATGTCGCAGGGAAAGTCGATCCGAAAGCCGATATCGAGACGATCGAACTTGAACTCGTGTTTGCAGATATCGATACGGTAACCAAGCGTTTAGAACGCCAGCGTAAGGCTGCGAAAAATGGCGATGCCAAGATTAAGGAAGAAATCGTCGTCTTAGAGAATGTTATTGCGCATCTCGAGGAAGGTTTACCCGCAAGAAGGATGGTATTAAGTGATGAAGAAAAAATCATCCTTCGCGATCTCCATTTATTGACGATGAAACCAGTTCTATATGCTGCCAATATCGCGGAAGCGGATGTGCATGAATCCGAATTACCCTACGTGAGGGAAGTTGAAGCGATAGCAAAAGAAGAAGGTGCTAAAGTCGTCGTGATCTGTGCCCAAGTGGAAGCGGAACTTGCAGAACTCGATGAAGAGGACAAGCAAGCCTTCCTTGCTGATCTTGGGTTCGAACAGTCAGGGCTTGATCGGTTAATTACCGCTTCCTATGACCTTTTGGGTTTGATTACGTACTTTACAGCAGGACCCCAAGAAGTTCGAGCATGGACGATTCGTAAGGGGACCAAAGCCCCACAGGCTGCTGCTGTGATTCATACCGATTTTGAACGAGGATTTATACGAGCTGAAGTTGTTGGCTTTCAAGATCTTATCGAGGCAGGCTCTTACGCGGCTGCTCGCGAGCATGGGAAGTTTCGTTTAGAAGGGAAAGACTACGTCGTCATCGATGGCGATGTGATGCATTTTCGCTTTAATGTTTAAAAAAAGATTGGCAATGTAGCGTAATGATGATATAATCATCGAATGTGAGTCTATAAGGCGAGCTTGTTTTGCCTTGTAGCGATGGACCCTGCCATCCTTGCTCTTTTGAAGAAAGAGCCTATAGTCCATAAGGAGGTGAATCGGATGCGCAAGTATGAAACGATGTACGTGTT
>JABEUY010000128.1 GCA_013044175.1 Bacilli bacterium | reverse complement strand
GTAGCACTCCTATGCGGTCTTGCTCCAGGTGGGGTTTACCTAGCCGATGCGTCATCGCACCGCTGGTGCGCTCTTACCGCACCGTTGCATCCTTGCCTGTGAAAGCTTTGTTGCTATCCATCGGCGGTCTTCATGTCTGTGGCACTTTCCTTGAGATCACTCTCACTGGGGATTACCCAGCACCCTGCCCTATGGAGCTCGGACTTTCCTCCCGCGCGTCCTTTCGAAACTACGCCGGCGATTGCCTCGCTCGCTTTCGCGAATTCAAATTATAACAAAGATCTTGCATTTCGACAATCCTGCATTTCATTTTTCTAAAATCACGCATTATGCATGCGGTATAGGATAATCTCGTCAGCTATTTTTTGCAAACCATTCGGCAATACCTCCATACCCTTGCCGAATTTCTCAAGGATTTGAACTCTTTTTTTAAGTTCCCGAGCAAGAGCTTCCTTCGCAAGAGGATCTCGATGCCGCACATCGTGTGGCCATTCCCAGTTGAACTGCTCTGGTAACGATAGCGCATAGAATTTTTGCTCTAATATGGAGATAATATCCATTCTTTGTGTCGTGTCGTATCGAGTGGATGCCCGACAACGCATGATATTGTAAATGATACCATCCTCTTGGACGAGTTGATCGACCTCAACGTCATAAGCAAGTTGCAAAAGCGCATAACGTAAAAAGCCGCCTGCATTCATCGGATTTAACAAGAGAACATGGTCACGTTGTGCAAGCAGTTGATTGGCGTAAAGAGATGTTAAGATGGCAAAAATCGTCATCCCCCCCATACCTGCCATCACGATCTGATCAACTTCATGACGTTCAATAGGATGGAGACCATCACCAAGTCGCACGTCAATTTTTGAAGCATACCCGCTTAGTAAAACATTGTTTTTCGCACTTTCATAAGGTCCTTTTGTAACCTCAACGATAATCGCTTGTTGACATATTCCATTTTGCACGACATGGATCGGTAATTTTGCATGATCCGCCCCAATATCGATAACAAGGGCACCCCTAGGTATCATGGAAGCGATCGCTTGTAAGCGAGCACCTAATCGCATATAGCTTCACCTCAAAAAAGCCGATCCTCTCGGATCGGCTCCGTACTTTCGCTTTGTAAGCGATCATTCAAGAAAATCTTTCAATCGTTTACTACGACTAGGATGTCGTAATTTACGAAGAGCTTTCGCTTCAATTTGCCGGATCCGTTCTCGAGTCACCCCAAAAACCTTTCCAACTTCTTCAAGTGTCCTCGTACGACCATCATCGAGACCAAAACGAAGTCGAAGAACATTCTCTTCCCGTTCGGTCAATGTATCAAGTACGTCTTCGAGTTGTTCTTTTAACAATTCATACGCCGCTGCATCGGCAGGTGCTAAGGCATCATCATCAGGGATAAAATCGCCTAAATGTGAATCGTCCTCTTCACCGATCGGCGTTTCGAGCGATACCGGTTCTTGTGCGATTTTTTGGATCTCGCGAACCTTTTCTGGACTCATATCCATTTCAGCAGCGATTTCTTCAGCAGAAGGTTCTCGCCCTAGTTCTTGTAATAACTGTCTTGAGATTCGGATTAATTTGTTGATCGTCTCGACCATGTGCACAGGGATACGAATCGTGCGTGCCTGATCGGCGATCGCGCGTGTAATCGCCTGTCGAATCCACCACGTTGCATACGTGCTGAATTTGTAGCCTTTTTGATAATCAAACTTTTCCGCAGCTTTAATCAAACCCATGTTGCCTTCTTGAATCAAATCGAGAAATAACATACCGCGTCCAACATACCGTTTTGCTATGCTGACGACAAGGCGTAAATTCGCCTCTTCGAGACGACGCTTCGCTTCTTCATCACCTTGCTCGATGCGTTTGGCAAGTTCTATCTCTTCTTCAGCCGAAAGCAAAGGAACACGGCCGATTTCTTTAAGATACATGCGAACAGGATCGTTGATCTTGATACCCGGTGGAACACTTAAGTCATTTAAATCAAATTCTTCTTCAGAAAGATTATTTTCCTCATGAAGTTCGTTTTCCGAACTTTCCTCTTCGTCAGTATCCTCATCTTCTTCTTCTTCAGCTTCGTTGACGATTTCAATACCAAGATCCGTAAGTTGTTCAAAAAATTCTTCAATTTGCTCCGTATCTTGGTCAAAACCTGCCATACGATTCATGATCTCATTGTATGTGAGAATACCTCTTTTTTTACCGGAGGACAAAAGGTGCTGGCGCACATCTTCCAATGAAGTTTCAATGGGAGCACCGTTTTTGAGTTCTTTACTCATTCCCCCGCCCTCCTTTCAATCCTCGACAACCATCGTATACTCTTCATGCTTACCTACTTTTCAAAAGACGACGAAACTCAGCTTCTTTCTCTCTCATCATGACAAGATCACCGCGCAGTTGCGCTTCTTTCATAGCGGTCGAGATTTCAGCCAATTGACGCTCTTTCTTTTCTTCCATGATGCATGACAAGTAATCATCAAACACTTGCGGATCAGGTAATTCATTACCGATTCCCTGATTGATCGCTTTTTGCAAAAGACTTGTTGCATAACTTACGACGGCAGGATCATCGACGAAACTGAGAAACAAGGCTGGATCCGCCACATCATGTTCCGCATAAAACGCGTACAAGTAAGCTTGTAGTGCACTTTGAATCGGTAAAGAAAAATTATCAGGAAGTCGTTCTTGCACTTGTCTTGCGACGTCTGCATGCATTAACATGTAGGTAAGCAGATTTTGCGTCGCAACATCTTGTTTCTTAGGCAGGCTTTGTGAAGAAAATGATGTCACAGCTTCTTGGCGGTTCGATAGACTTTGCCTATTATTCTTACCGCTAGCCCTACCGCCTTTATGAAGCACCGCACGATGTCGTTCGAGATCATCAGCTAACGAGTTGATCGATACATCGTATTCATCGCGAAGAAAACGCAACGCGGTTTCTCGTTCAATTGAACTTTCTTCTTTAGCTACGATCGCTATAGCATCTTGCAGATACCCAACCTTATCCGTCGTTTTGTGGTAAGGGTGGCTATGCATTAAAGCATGCAATCGATAAAACAAGGCACTTTTTGCTTTGGCAAGAATCTCGACCTGAAAGACTTCTGGACCTTTCTCTGCGATGTACTCATCGGGGTCTAAGCCACCTGGCAATTCGGCAACCCGTATGGAAAGTCCGGCATCTTCGATAATGCTCATATTTTTTAACGCGGCAGCGCGACCTGCTGCATCACCGTCGTAAAGTAAGATCACTTCATCGACAGTGCGCTTAAACAACAACGCCTGATCTGGCGTCAATGCCGTACCTAGTGTAGCCACAGCATTCGTGATACCGGCTTGATGTAATGCAATCGCATCCATATAGCCTTCCAGCAAGATAACCCGACCCGTCTTTTTCATCATCGCTTTAGCCTTGTGATACCCATATAACATATGGCCTTTATGAAAAAGCGATGTATCCGGACTGTTGAGATACTTTGGCTTTTCATCACGGAGCGCTCGCGCCCCAAAACCGACGACGCGTCCAGCCATGTCCCAAATTGGATACATAACACGGCCACGAAAGCGATCGATCATTTCATTACGATCTGTCACAAGCACAAGCCCTGCTTCTTTCATCACCTCATTCGTGATATCACGCTTATGCAAGAAATGGATCAACGTATCTCGCTTCGCTCCTCCAGTCGGCGCATAGCCGAGCATAAAAGAAACGATCGTTGGCTTCTTCACCCCACGATCTAGCACATAAGAAAGTCCTGATGCGCCAGCTTCGTGGTTCATTAGAATATGATTATAAAAGCGTGCCGCAAGTTCGATTGCCCGATACACATTCGCCTTTTGCGATTGTGCATGATCGGTAAGAGCATCCTGATCCATGACAGGCATCGGTACTCCCGCGCGTTTGGCGAGTTCTTCGACAGCCATGACAAACGAGATATGCTCCATCTCCATCAAAAAATTAAAAACTGTACCACCTGCTCCACACCCGAAGCAGTAATAAAAACCTTTCGCCGGCGTAACATGAAAGGACGGCGATTTCTCCCCGTGAAACGGACACAAACCTACAAAGGACTGTCCGACACGTTTTAATTTGACATACTCCGAGATGACATCGGTAATATCGACCTTATCACGAAGTAATGCGATGAATTCATCCGGAACGCGCATGCTCATCGTTGATACCCCTCCAAGTCGGCAAAGGATGGACCTTTGGTAAACAAGAAGGCTGTCTGCTTTTTCTCATAGTAATTTTATTCGCCAAGATTCTACACTTTCCTGCAGATTCGTCGAGAAAAATTATCCGATCTTTCATTGACAAAAATCCATTTGCTT
>JABEUY010000127.1 GCA_013044175.1 Bacilli bacterium | reverse complement strand
GAGATTGCGGCTTCTTTTTTGTCGCAAATTCTGCCCGCTTTTTCTGATCTTTTAAGAGGACCCCGGGTTAGCCGTTTAGTACCCGTTCAGCAGTCCCTAGGTAACCCCGATAATGCTTTTAGACTGAACTATTTAAGCATTTGTTTAGGCGCTATTTTAGTGTCGTCTGTTGTTATATTGTTAGGCGGATTTAGGCCAATGGCCAGTCTGTATATCACGGCTGCACTTTACATTACCTTGATCGTTCCTGTAATCGTATGTCGAAGACTCTTTGATGAAGGAAACGCACATGATCAATAAAGAGAACAAATTGTGGAGCATAAGGAGACAGTATTTCGTGAAATTTAAAAAAGCTGATGGAAGATTGGTGCTCTATATTCTAGCGGGGACGCTTATTTATAGCGTGTTTTCAGAGTTTGAATCAGTTTTATCATTATACTTGGCGAAGATAACCCGCAATCCAGGTGAAATATTCTCTATACTGCTTATGATCAACTCCGTATGCGGATTGGTTTTCCAATTCATTTTAGTTTTCTGGTCGAAGCATTTCAAAGGAGAATTTAGGTGAAAAATGTCGTGTCTTAGGCACGCAAGAAGTTATATTTTCTGCTTGCTTGTGTTGCGATTTTGTAATGCTGCTGTGCTAGACTCTTTTGAGAGGGTTTTGGTTATATTCGGGGGGATCATGATGAATCAACCGATCATCTACCAATTTCTTAAGCGATCGCGATGCTTTGCTAACGCGAAACAGAGTAAGGATCTATTGAGATTGGTCGCGAAAACGCTTTCGGAGAGTGGTATCGCTGACTCGGGGTTTTTTATTTTCCAAAAAAGTTTTCTGAATCATGATTCGATTTCGCCGAGTTTGGATGCGTTTGAACCGTTCGGCAAAATTGTTGAGCATTTTGAACGCATTGCATTGCGCGTGCGTGAAGTGTTTCATGCGCGATTTACGATGAATCGTCCGATGACGCAGTGGATGTCTATCGATTTATTACCACAAGCATGGAGTCTGCACTTTCGTTCGCTTGATTTTGTCGATTTTGGTATCTGGCCACTCTATGCTGACGAACATCCAGTCGGTGCGATTGTGGTCTTTCGGGGTACCGAGATTAAGCAATCTGTCATGAAAAAAAATCCTATCTTAATGGATGTTTGTGCGGCGCAAATGTCGTTGGCGCTCGATATGGTGAAAGCAGTCCAATCGGCTCTGAACGTTTCGGAGCAAGATTGGTTGACGGGACTGCTTAATCGACGTGGTTTAGAAGCGCGACTTCCTGCAGTGATGCAACAGTGTGAATGTGATGGCGATTATCTTGCACTTGGCTTTGTGGATGTCGATAATTTGAAAGTGGTCAATGATACACTTGGCCATCTCGCCGGAGATCGTGCTCTTCAGGAGTTGGCTGAACGGATTCGTGCGGCGGTGCGAAGTGAAGATCTGGTTGCTCGCGTCGGCGGTGATGAATTTGCTATCGTCCTTCGCTATGAGCAAGCGGACGCTTCGGTTTTTTTTGAACGTCTTCAGCATACGATCAATCACAGTTCTTCGTTGCTTTCTGTTAGCGTGGGTGTTGCCGTTCTTCAAAAAGACGGTGATTCGCTCGAACAGTGTTTCAAAATCGCAGATGAACGCATGTATGCCAATAAAGTTCTTCGAAAATCGAAAGATCACATCGAACTAGAAACAATTTGATCTGTGAAATTCATAGATTTTTATTTTTGTATTATGAAAATGCTTCGAAATAAAAACCGGGCAACATTTGCGTCACGCGTCGATGCATATGTTGTGCTTTTTGTTTAGCGCCTTTTTTGAGGTAATAATCTATACACCACTCGAAAAGTTCGTGTAATTTGCTTTCGATATGATAACCGAAGTACAGCACACTTTCATGATTGATGCCAAGGGAAAGCGGTGAGTTTGTCAGTAAGGAGAAAAATTGCTCGATGGCATCGGCACGTTCAAGATGTTGAAGTTTACCGGCTCGATCCATCATCTTGCTAAGCTCGATCGCATCGCAATAGATCTTTCCTTGTAAGCGAATATGTTGATGATCGGTAATGAGCCAATTTTGTTGATCATGATGATCCTGCAACAATTTTCGTAAATGAGATAGCGCGACGCGCAATTGATTTTTGCCTTGTCGATCTTCTTCCCAGAAAAGTTCGATTAAATGATCACGCGTAACATTGCCTCGTAGTGCTAGCAAAAAAAGAATCTCTTTAGCATACCGCTGATTCCATCCTCGCGAAACTTCTTCTTGATTCACGATCACAGTAAAGCCACTCAAACAGTAAATGGCGATGTCATAGTCAGTTTTCGACGGTCGGGCAATGGGTTGACTCACCTTGGCGATAAAGTCGATTAATTCATGAGGATAGTCGGGCTTTGTTGAGATTTTATGCGTTATAAAGTGATGAACTTGGTGGGCGACGAGTTCGGGAAATTCAATTTGTAGACAATTTGACGCTCCAGCAAAGAGATCAGAAGGACGCTCTTGAAGTTCATTCGCTACTAACAGCGTTCGTGCTGGCGAAGGACATAACGGGTCGAGTTGCCCAAAGAGCAGATAGATCGGAAACGGTGCGTTTTGAATCAACGATACCGTATTTGTCTCAGCGATTACTTGTAATAAGTGAATAAATGTTTTTGCGTGTATATTTTTACTCATTCGTTGCACTTGCTGTAGCCAAGCGTCTGTTGGGGAACCGACGAGAAGAGAAGCGAGTTTCGCCGAAATGGATACCATATCGTTGTCAATGATCAGGGATTGCAACATGGCATTGGATTCTTCGTGAATCGTTAAAAAAACGGTGATATGGAGCGAAAGAATCGTGAGCGTCAACATGGTATTCGGATAACTGTTAGCGTAAAGCAAGGCGAGCGTGGCACCAAATCCGTGGCCGAGTATATGGACACGATCGATGTTAGTCGCACGAAGCAGATCATGAAGTTGATCGATCAGGATACCCCAGGATAGTTCTTCTGGCGCCAAAGAAGTAACGGTTTGACCGTGGCCGAGCAAATCATAGCAAAGCACATGGTAGTTTTTACGTAAATAAGGGGTTACTAGATCCCAAATGGTTGAGTCCATCAGTAAGCCATGGATCAACACAAGGGTAGGTGCAGATGGTTGATCGCAAGGTAACCATTCGTAATAGGTTAAGAATAAGGGCTGCTTCAATCGATTCGCCTCACCAAGTCTATGATTCGGTATAATTTACATTGCTTTTCAACATTTTATCTTATTTTATCGCGAAAAGACGAATTTTGATAACATTGATTTTTTACTTGCCATTTATATATACATAGAGTATATTATCTTTAGTAATATAAATAACGTGAATATGGGGTGGGGCAATGAGTCTGCCAATGGGCATTTTGGGTTTTTTGATGAAAGGCGAACGGAGTGGCTATGATATAAGACAACTTTTTCAAGAATCGATCGGATTTTTTTACAACACGTCGTACGGTGGAATCTATCCTGCTTTAAATAAGTTAGAGAAAGAAGGCAACGTCCAAAAGACGGTGGTTCCGCAAGCAGGAAAGCCGAATAAAAATCTGTATTCGATCACAAAACGTGGCCAGGAAGTGTTTGAACAGTATATGCGGTCACCGATGGATCCCACCATTGTGTATTCAGATTTCTTATTGCGTGTGTTTTTTGCCCAGTATATCTCGCAAGAGGAATACCGATCGATGCTACTTGAGGAACTCAAGCGAACCAAAGAGAGTTTTCAAGCGCTACAAAAAGTAGAACAAACGTATGAAGTGGATGTGTTTGAGCGGTTTACGATGCAGTTTGGTCTTTCGTACTTTCAACACTTTGAAGAATTGCTTGTGCAAGAAATCAGACGCTTAGATGCGTTACAACGACCGGACATGGAGTGATATACCTTGATGATGCTCTTCTCAATCTTTCTTGATCTTATTCCACTGCTTCTGGCGATGATGTTTCAAAACCATGTACTAGGCATCGCTTTGGGTCTTGCTTGCTCTCGTCGTCCCGTCTTTTCCTTTTCTTGCGTATGGGCAAGCATCCGTCTATCTGATTCTAACGGTCAGCACGGCGATTTCATTAGGGTACGGCGAGATGTTTACCGTTCAGTATGCGAAATCGAGCGTTTCTGAGGCGTATTGGCAACATCCTGTATTTCGTAAAGTCAATCGTACGCTGACGCTGATTTGGGTGCTCGATTTTGCTCTCGCGCTAGTCTTATCTTTACTTATGCCAAATGGAACGGGCGTTTTACTGGCTAACCTCGTCAATATCATCGGCGTTGGCGCGATGTTCATTCTTCCTAAACGATTAACAAGGAGCTATCAAACGCGATGAAAACCAAAAAGAAGGCAACTTGGCAACCGCATTTTGCGAAAGACAAACCGACTTCATCGAATGGGTATGATGTGATTTTTATCGGTACAGGGATCGGTGCTCTAACGGCTGCCCTTGAACTCGCAGCAAAAGGAGCTAAAGTGCTGATGCTCGAACAGCATTATTTGGCGGGAGGAGCTTGTAGTACGTATCCGCGCAAAGGCGGATTCTACTTTGATGCGGGTGTCGAATCGATCAGTGGTCTAGGTAAGCGAGGTTCAGTGCGTAATTTATTGCAAAAAAATGGCCTTGACCAAAAGATTACGTGGCTTCGTAATACGTATGAGATCGTCCGCGATGGAGAGCGTATCCTTATTCCGCAGGATTTCTATGCATGGCGCGATGCATTAAGCCAACGGTTTCCCGATGAACAAAAAGGCATTCAGGATCTCTTCGCTGAACTCTTTGCTGCGTATCATGAAAAATATAGTGTGTTTAATGATGGACAATTGATTCCGAATGTTCCGACTAAAATCAGCGATAAAATTCAGTTTGCGATCAAAAATCCGCACTATATGCGTTGGATGAACAAAACATGGAAAGAATTACTTGGACATTTTGTTAAAGATGAAGCGATTCATGAAGAACTTTCGCTGTTGACGAGCTATGTCGGTGATCAACAAGGTGATACTTCGGCTGATATCATGATTTCATTGATGGGGTATTTTATCGAAGGAGGATATCGTGCACAAGGTGGATCGGGCAAATTGACGCAAGTACTTCTCGATGCGCTTCGTGGGTATGATGTCGAGATTAAACTTTCGACGGATGTTCAAAAAATCATCATCAGCGACGGTCGCGTCAAAGGGGTCATCACCAAAAAAGAGGAGTATTACAGTGATGTGATCGTCTCAAATGCGGATCCTCGTGTGACGTATGAACAACTCGTGGGGCTTGATGAGCTAGCGGAGGATGTCAGGCAGCACGTTGTATCGCTTCGTCCTTCGATGTCGCTTATCGTTTGGACAGCGGCGCTCGATCGTCCTTTTATGACAGACCATCTTTTGCATCTGAAATTCACGCAACCGATGACGTTACCACGGTCGGGGTTTGTGATTCACGGTGTGGGGATTCAATCGGCAGCAGCGCTCGATTCGACGCTTGCACCCGAAGGGAAGGGGAGTGTAGCTATCACCATCGTCACAAAAGCAAATGCCAGTTGGTATCGGCAACTTGACGTGCAGGAATTGTATGCTGTGAAAGCGGAAATAGATCAAGCCTGTAAATCCATGCTTGCGATGGTTGATCCAGAGGGAACTGAAGCGATCGTTTGGACGGAAGTTGCGACGCCAAAAACGATGGAGAAATTTTTAAGGACGTATGAAGGATCTGTCTACAGTACGATTTTTAATGAAAAAAGTGAATTTCCTGATGAACAGTCGCCAGTCGAAGGCCTTTATCTAGTTGGCGCAGGCACGCGTATCGGTCCTGGTATTGAAGCAGTAGTCATAAGTGGCGCACAAGTTGCAGAAAAAATCGCCTTTTCGAGATAGGTTATGCGTTTGCCATCAAGGATACGTGTAGGATCCTTGATGGCATTTGCTTATTGTGGCTTAAAAGCAGCCATCAAGAGGCAGAGCAACAGCAACAGGACGATAATCCTTACAAGGTTGCGATATTTATTTTGTGCGCGGTCAAATTCATTGCGTGGTGGAGATTCTTGAACAAAGATCGTTCGCTCGACTCTTGGTAAGACAAAAAAAGCGAGGATGAAAGCGATCACGCCAAGTCCTTGCATCGTGGTCAACCAAAGGGAAGCGAGTTCAGATTTTGGCTGGAGGATCAGCGAGAGACTTGTACCACTGATCGCCACGAGCAGACCTCCAAAGAAACTCCCGCGTGCAACCAAACTTCGCAAAGTATGGACGATGGCGATGACGTTCTGCTTTTTTTCCTGCGATTGAGGATGTGGCCAAATCAGAAGCGCACCGAGAGAACTTCCTAACCAAAGTGTGAGGCCAAGGATATGGATCAGCCAAAATAAAGCTTTCCAAGTTACGATCATGGCCTTGTCACCTCATTATGCTTGATCAAGAAATCATGGAAAAAACTTGTTGCCGCAGTGTGGAAGGTTGTTGCTTTGAGGACGATACTATAAGGTCGTTTTAATGGCATATTCGGAACGGCAAGCGGTACGAGGACGCGCCAAGCTAATTCGCGGTGGATTGCGAAATCAGAGAGAACGGATAAACCAAGGCCAGCCATGACCGATTCTTTAATTAACTGTGTACTCCCATAGACTTGAATTGCCGTGGGTATAATTCCGAGCATCTTGAAGATGCGCTCGGTGAACTCTCTTGTGCCTGAGCCTTGTTCACGGATGAGCCAAGGTGCCTGCTGTAATTCTTCCGTGGTGACATGTTGTTTCGTTGCATAAGGATGGTCAGCGCTTGCGATGATCATCATCGTATCTCCGTGTAGCGGTGTTACTTGTAAAGAAGGAGTAATGTCAACGGTGCCTTCGACGATGCCGATATCATATTCGCCTGTCGCTACGGCTTTCGCGATCGTTTGCGTATTGTGAATTTGAATCGTTGGTAGCACATCGGGATACTTTTTTTTAAAGGAAGCGATCACGTGCGGCAAGACGTATTCGCCAAAAGTAAAACTCGCTCCGATCGCAAGAGGTCCGCTAGGATGATTGCGTAAGTCGTCCATACTTTGCAGCATGCGTTCATAGTTGAGTTGTGCTTCTTTCGCATATTCGCATGCGATTTCGCCCGCTTTGGTCAAGGTGACTTTTCGTTTATCACGGTCAAAAAGTTGAACGTTGAGTCGCTTTTCGAGCGTTTTAATGTGCTGTGTGATCGCCGGTTGACTGATGTGAAGTTGTTGAGAAGCTTTGGTAAAATTCTTTTCCTTAGCCACAGTGATCAGAACGAGCCATTGCACTTCCATTCAGGGCGATCCAGCCTTTCTTTTTTCGCATATTTCTAAGTTTAACTGCAAGCTACAGGACATTATTTTCTTTTAAGAAGTTGGAAAACAGACTATTAATTTAGTATATTGATGCAAGTAGCTTAATGTCAATTTCGAAAGACCAAGAGAGAAAAATCGATTAGGAGGTAAAGGTATGGAAAAGAAACTTATCGTCGTAGTAGGAGCCGGTACTGGAGTGGGAAATGCTGTAGCTAAGAAGTTCGGCAGCCAGAATTTTCGCGTTGTTTTAGTGGCTCGAAGGCAAGAAGCCCTTACTACCTATGTGGAAGAATTTCGAGAGCAAGATATCGAAGCTTATGCAGTCGTTGCAGATGCGAGCAATATGACTTCACTTACAGAAGCTTTTGCTCAAATTAAGAAAAACTATGGTACGACGGATGTCTTGGTGTACAATGCGGCTTTTATGGAAGGTGGTCGTCCGACGACTTTAACCGCAGAATCTTTGCTAGCACATTATCAGGTCGATGTTGTAGGAGCGCTTCATGCAGCGTTACAGGTGATTCCTGATCAAATCAAGAATAAGTCAGGAACTATTCTATTTACAGGTGGTGGATTTGCGCAGTATCCATCTGCAGACTATGCTGCGATGTCGATCGATAAAGCAGCACTTCGTAATCTTGCCCTTACGATGGCTGAGGAAGTTAAGCCACAAGGGATTTTCGTTGGCATTGTGACGATCGCTGGAATTGTTGCGCCAGAAACTCATTTTTCCCCTGACCTAATAGCGCAAACCTATTGGGATATGCATATCCGTAAAGCGCAACACGAAGTTGTTTATCAATAAGGGATTGAAGGTAAGTCATTACGCGCTGTCTGCTCTTGCAGATCGTGCGTTTTTTTTAGATCAGCGGTCTTGCTCCTTGACTTTGTTTTCGAGCCAACTTGTGATGCGTATGCGATTCTCATGGAATTGTTTTCGCTTATGCAGATCGTGATGCCACTGATGAACGTCAGGACTTTCTTCATGATGTGTGCCTAAGTAATTGGTCAAAGGACAACGATCAACGGAGAATTTCTCGATTTCATGCTCATCTTGTTCAAAGCAAAAATGGTAAGCGAGTGCGCCAAGTGGTGTTTTGACATGGGAAAGATGGTTCGGCCATTCATAGGCTTGATACCAATCGAATATCTCTTCGATCGGCATCGGTTTTGCGATCGCATAGCCTTGCACCATGGTTGGACGCAACATCTTAATCGCATCGAGGTATTCCTCGTTTTCGATGCCTTCGACGACGATTTCGCATCCCATGCCACGACCGATACGAATAAGACCATGGATGATATTCACCACGGTGTTCGGGTTTTGTGTAAGTTTTGAGGTTAAACCTTGATCGATTTTAATCACATCGATCGGTAAAGAACTAAGACGCAAAAGACTACTATATCCGGAACCTAAATCGTCGATCGCAATTTGCACACCGATTTGTTTGAGTTGATGGATCGTTTCTTCTTGTTTGGTGAAGTGAATATCATGATCTTCGAGAATTTCTAACGTCAGTAGATGCGGCGCGATTTGACTACTTGCCATCGCTGCCTGTACCCATCGTACGCAATCGTTATTGAGTAACGTGAGCGGCGGCAAATTGATCGTAACGCCAACTTCGTGTGTTACGTCGTTAAAAGTGGCCAAATAAGCGAGCGCAATGTCGAGTTCACGTTGAAAAAGCGTGTCGAGTTCTTGCCGACTCAAAAGCGGCAAAAACCGAAAAGGTGATACGATCGTGCCATCTTCGAGTTTGAGACGAGCAAGGATCTCAACTTTTTGTAACGAGCCTGTCACCGTATCGATGATCGGTTGCCCATAGAGGGCGAGGCCACCATGAAAAAGTCGATGGCGATACGCATGCGCGGTAAATTGATCAAGCGCTGACTCGGTTGGCGTCGGTTGATGCAAAATCCACTGTTGCTCGATAAACTTGCGAAGAGAAAGTGTAAAAGAATGGATCCAAGACGATTCGAATTGGTTGGGAAATCGCCCGAACAGTGAGATCGTCATTTTTTGCTTATGAATCGGATGAACGATTGGAATAAAGATGGCAGAGCGCATGTCAAAGCGACGTACTATCTTCAAGACAGGCGCGACTTCTTCTGGACACAGGAGCTTTTCATAATCAGGTATCGTGATCATGCGATCCGTTTGATGCGAAGCGATTGCGTTTTTAAAAAGAATATTGACATCGTGTTCCGCGATGATTTGTTCGAGATAGGTTTTTAAACTATCGATTTGGATGACGCCCTGCATTTCGTGGTCTTTGTTGCTAACGAGGATTTCAGGGACGAATTTATCGTTGGGTAGATTTCGATATAAGATAAGTCCAATCATGCCCGGCAAGTTTGCGATGTATTGCATTACGTTATTTTTGATTTCTTGCCACGTCATGAGTTGGTCGTTGCTTTTTTGATCAGGAACGATAAATTGATGGATCACGTTGTTCATGGCGTATAGTCGTTGAATGAATTCCTCATGCGATCGAGTTTGCAAAGCGGTGATTAACGCTGATTTTTCTTCTTGCGGTAGCGAAAATCGATCTAAGGTGTCATGTATGCAGGCTGTTTGAATATCGTAAAGTTTAAACATATCTTGAAGTTGAAATCCACTAAGCACCAATCTTTCTCCGTATTGATGCGCGCTTTTGATCATTTCTTCGTGTGTCATCGAATCGGAAAAAATCGTGGATAAGATAGCATAAATCTCAGCACGCCAGGCTTCGGATGCCAGTTCAAGTTGCTCGTCTTTGCCGGTTGACGCTTGGGTAGTTTGAAGAAAATTTGTGATGATTTTTTCTGTTACAATCGGGAGATAGGATTGGAGCAAAGGTTGCCATTTCATTACGAGTTCGGTTACTTCTTCGGTTTTTGAAGAATGAGAAGACACAGCGTTGATGGCAGGATCAATTTCGATAAACATACCAATATAATAGATCGTACCGTGTTCGTCCATGGAGGTCGTGATCGACAACCATTCGGCGTAGATTTCGCCATTTTTCTTTTTGTTGTAAATTTCACCGTGCCAGTAGCCATTGGTTACCAAGTGTTGCCACGTTGTCTTGTAAAATTCGGCATCGTGTTTTCCCGATGATAAAAGGTGAGGATTGTTACTGATCAATTCATCTCGATGATAACCGGTTATGGTGAGGACGCGATCATTGACATACAAAATGGTTGATGATGCATCTGTGATGACAATACCTTCATGGAGTTGTCCATACATGGTGTCAAAGTCTCGTGAGTTAAGCAAAATTTACTAAACACTCCATCCCAATAGGTTAAGGTTAACAAAGCGAAGATCAATTAGTCACAACGAGAATAATATAAGATTTTCTTTGTCTTGGCTAGTCGTTTCGAAAGTGATTTTGCTTATTTTTTCTGTTAGAATTTATAAAAATCAGTATGTCTTTATGACGAGGGCGAATGTCATTTCCTTGCGTGTCTTTTAGCAAAGGCACCCAGTTATGAGGAGGGTTTGGGATGGAAAATCACGAGTTGCGCTGTGCGATCGATCTTGGCACGACATCATTTAAGGCAATGGTGGTGGATCATGAAGGTAAGGTTGTCTTTGAAAAACAAAGCAGAATCACGATGGATACCGATGCGTCAGGGGCAGCGACGCAAAAAACGGATGAAGTGTGGGCAACGTTCGTGATGCTTATTAAAGAAATAGCGGATTTTTCCAATGAACAGCAAAAGTCGATCGCTTGGATCAGTCTGAGTGCGGCGATGCACAGTTTGATCGCGGTGACGAACGAAGGTGAGCCGTTAACGCCCGTTTTTACCTGGATGGATCGAAGAGCACAAGAAAAGGCGAAATCACTTTGGGAAGATCCTGACGGTAAAACTATGTATGAACGTACAGGAACGCCGATTCATGCGATGTCACCGATGGTCAAATTGCTTTGGCTGTCTTCTTTCGATCCGGATGTGTGGGGGAAAAAACCACGGTTTGTATCGATTAAAGAATGGTTTTGGTATCGGCTTTTTGGTGTTTTTGAAGTGGATGAGGCGACAGCAGGAGCGACGGGATTGTATGCTCTAAGGGAAAAAACATGGTGCGTTGAAGCTTTGTTACGCGTCGGGATCAAGAAAGAACAATTTTCGTCGATCGTGCCGACGACTTCGACGCGTGAAATGAAGGGTGGTGCAAATTGGGATGCGTTTGGCTTGTCATCGCCGCTTATGATGATGATTGGTGCTACGGATGGCGTGTTAGCGAATCTGGCGCATCGTGCCCTCACTTCCGATCGCATGGTGTTGACGATCGGAACCAGTATGGCCCTTCGCATGGGGAGTGAGCGTGTGATAACCGATTCGGCACTGCGCTCATTTTGTTATCCGCTGTTACCCAAGCGGTATGTGGTGGGATTGCCGAGTAATTGTGGTGGTGTGGTGATCGAATGGGTTTTGTACGAGCTCCTTGGTGAAGATCGATCCATGACAAGCTTTCAGGAAGCGATGATACGTATTCAAGAGATCGATACAGTATCTTTATACTGCTTACCCTATGCTGTTGGTGAACGAGCATTACTTTGGGATGAAGGGGCAACCGCTTCGTTTCATGGGTTGGCCATTCACCAGTCGAAGGTGCATCTGCTTCGTGCAGCGGTAGAAGGTGTGCTTTTCCATGCGTATCGAATCTATCTCGCTGTGACGCTAAAAATGGGGCAACCTAACGTGCTTATCCTGTCAGGAAAGTTGTTTCATATCGCTTGGATCGCTCAGTTTTGCGCTGATTTATTCCATCTTCCTGTCGAGGTGAGCGCACAAGAAGACGCTTCGATGCTCGGTGCTCTGTTGCTGACGGCGTACGCTGATCATGCGCCGATTTTTGAAGAAAAACGAGAAGCAAATGTCTTGATGCAGTATGTGCCAAACCAACAGGCAACGAATTTTTGGCAAGAGCGCTTTACGCGATATCTTGCGATTGCGCAACATGAAGAAAAAAGCAAAGCCATTACACGGTGTTAACGTTAACCTGCTACAATAAAGCTGAGTCTATTGGCGTCTGTTTCCATGGACATTACATAGTTGAGGGGGATTTATTTTGCAATACACAAAACTGGGTCGATCAGGCTTGTCGGTAAGTCGTTTGTGCCTTGGCACGATGAATTTTGGTCCCGCAACCGAAGAGAAAGACGCCTTTCGCATCATGGATATGGCGCTTGATCATGGCATCACGTTTTTTGATACGGCGAATGTCTATGGTGGTCAAGAGCATCGTGGCTGGACAGAAGAAATCATCGGGCGGTGGTTTGCACAAGGAGGCAATCGTCGTGAGCGCGTGGTGCTTGCGACGAAAGTATATGGCAACATGACGGAACTCGATGGTCCGAACAATGTTGGTGGCTTATCGAGTTATAAGATCTATCGTCATATCGACGCTTCCCTAAAACGCTTGCAAACGGATCATATCGAATTGTATCAAATGCACCATATCGATCGCTCAGTGTCATGGGCAGAGTTGTGGGAAGCTTTTGCGAGGCTGATCATGCAAGGTAAGATCGGTTATGTCGGTGCTAGCAATTTTGCTGGCTGGGATCTTGTCAAAGCGCAGTATGAAGCGAAAGCAAAAGGTGTGTTTGGCCTTGTCTCTGAGCAGCATAAATATCACCTTCTCTGCCGTCTGCCAGAACTTGAAGTGTTGCCGGCAGCGCGTGATCTTGGTATAGGCATTATTCCATGGAGTCCTCTTGCTGGTGGGCTGCTTGGCGGTACGGCATTAACGTCGAATCGCGGAACGCGTACGGCAAGACAGACGGAGGAAATCGAGAAGTTGCGTCCGCAACTTGAAGCGTATTCGGCACTTTGCCAAGAGATCGGAGAAACGGAAAGTGTCGTGGCGCTTGCCTGGTTACTTGCGAATCCTGCGGTCACTGCGCCGATTATCGGTCCGCGTACAGCCGAACAACTTGAGTCGGCACTGCGCGCTGTTGAACTGACGTTAAGCGCTGATGTGCTCCAACGTCTCGATGAAATCTTCCCCGGTCCTGGCGGTGATGCACCTCGTGCTTACGCTTGGTAATCAAGTGTTTGAGTTGTCACAGTTTTATGATGATGACAGGTCGCTGATGGCGGCCTGTTTTTATTATTGACATAACGTATTCCTTTGTATATATTCGTATACATAAAGAATGCTCAAAGAAAAGGTGATGCTATGGGGTATCTTTTCGGGTATATGAAACCTTATGGAAAAATGGCAATATTCGCACCGCTTTTTATGCTGCTTGAAGTTGCGATGGACGTTACGCAACCCAAGATGATGGCGTTAATCATCAATCAAGGCGTGGAACCGATGGATTTCGCCAAAATCTTGCAGTATGGCGTATGGATGATGGTGATATTGCTGATCGGTTTGGCGGCAGGCGTGCTTTGTAATGCGTTCGCCAGTGTCGTCTCGCAAAATGTCGGCGCTGATTTGCGCCAAGATCTGTTTTCGCGCGTGCAGACGTTTACTTTTCGAGAACTCGATCGTTTTTCGACAGGAACATTAATTACGCGGATGACGAACGATGTGACGCAAGTGCAGAATTTCGTTCAGTCGGCGCAGCAGATGATGGTCAGGGCACCAGGGCTTGCGCTCGGTGGTTTGATCATGGCGCTTACACTCAATCTTTCGTTAGGTTGGATCGTAGGGTTAGCAATGATCACGTTAAGTGTGTTTTTGTTTTTTCTTTTAAGGTTCTCCTATCCGCTTTTTTCCCAAGTGCAAGCACGTCTCGATGATGTTAATGTGGTTGTTCAAGAAAATCTGGCGGGGATGCGTGCGATCAAAGCGTTTGTGCGTCGAACGTTTGAGATGATGCGTTTTGGCCAAGTGAATGAACGCTATACGAACATCGCCATCAAAGCGGCACGAGTCATGGCGCTGAATATGCCGGTGTTAACACTTATTATGAATAGCAGTATCTTGATTGTCTTATGGTTCGGCGGTCATGAGGTTTGGCAGCATACAATGCCGATCGGCAATTTCGTAGCTTACCTTAATTATGTCACGCAAATTCTATCTTCCTTGCTGATGTTTAGTGTGATTGCAACAAATATCGCGCAGGCGAAAGTGTCGGCAGATCGTATTTCGGCGGTTTTACAAACAGCGGGTAGCGAAAATGTCGTGGCCGATGAAGCGACAGATGCCACGCTGTTTGGTGCGATCGAAGCGGATCATCTCTCTTTTTCCTATGGGGATGATACCAATCACGAGCTTGTGTTACGCGATCTCTCTTTTCGGATTGAACCTGGAGAGCAAGTGGCGATCATCGGTTCGACAGGTTCGGGTAAATCTTCTTTCTTACAACTTTTACCGCGATTGTACGAAGCGACGCGAGGTGAACTTCGGGTCGATGGGAAAGCAATCTCGTCGATACCCCTTTCTTTGTTACGGACTAAAATCGGTATCGTATTGCAAGAAACGATCTTATTTCGCGGTTCCATTCGGGACAATATCGCTTTTGGATCCCCAGATGCCACGGTGGACGATGTAATGCGCGCTGCGAAAATCGCGCAAGCGCATGATTTTATCACACGATTACCAGATGGTTATGCGACGAGAATAGGACAACGCGGTGTTACGCTGTCTGGAGGACAAAAACAACGTTTGGCGATCGCAAGAGCACTGTTGGTCAATCCCTCCATCTTGCTTTTTGACGGGAGTACAAGCGCGCTCGATTTTAAAACCGAAAAGTTGTTGTTACAAGCTTTGCGCGAAGAAAAGCAAGCGGTCACGACGATCATGGTCGCAGAACGAATCGCCTCGATCCGGGATAAGGAAAAAATCTTGGTTCTTGATGATGGTCAACTCGTCGGTGCAGGTAAGCATGAACATTTAGTAGCGACTTGTTCCGTGTACCGCGATATCTACGCGACGCAAATGGGAATCAGCATCGAAGACATCGAAAAGCAGGTGGTGTGATATGGAAAGCAAGAAAATCGAAGGCGCTATGGATCGTCCCAATCCTTTTGCTTTTGGCCAACAAGGACCAGGGCGAGGTCCACTCGTGAAAGTGCGTGCCAAAGATACGAAAGCGACAGTACTGCGAATTTTTTATTATCTAAAAAAACAACCGATCGGTCTGATCATCGTCTTAAGCAGTACACTGATTGCCACGCTCAGCGCTTTACTCGCCCCTTATTTTTTAGGTGAAGTGGTTGATCAAGCGATTCTGACCCACCACGGAATGAAACTTTGGTCCTTGATGATCCTATTGATGTTCGTCTATGGAAGCAGTGTGCTGTTTACATGGGTTCAACAAGTTGTGATGGTTTCTGTGTCGCAAAAAACGGTGCAAAAAATGCGCCACGATCTTTTTGTAAAGTTTCAGTGGCTGCCTATGCGGTTTTTTGATACGCGTTCGCATGGTGAACTGATGAGCCATACGACCAATGATTTGACGAATGTCTCGACGACGCTCAATCAAAGTGTCATTCAGTTGATTTCAAGTGTCTTGATGCTCGTCGGCAGTGTGATCATGATGCTTTTGCAAAGTATTCCGATGACGTTGATCACGATGATCACCATTCCTGTGGTAACGTTTTTGACGAAAAAAATCACGAATAAAACAAGGCAGTACTTCTCGCTGACGCAAAAAAATCTTGGCGAAGTCAATGGCTTTGTCGAAGAGATGATCAGTGGCCAACGGGTGATTAAAGCGTATCATCGTGAGCATCAGGCACGAAAAGATTTTCAAACGATTAATGATCGTTTGCGTCATGTCGGGACGCGTGCCCAGATATTTTCAGGTTCAATGGGGCCATTCATGAATGCGATGGGTAATATGAACTTTGCCATCATCGCGTTTGCTGGAGGATGGCTTGCCTACGACCATTGGATTACGATTGGCCTGATCGTCAGTTTCCTTAATTATTCACGACAATTTAGTCAGCCGATCAATCAGTTAGCGAATCAGTACAACATGGTGCAAGCTGCGGTAGCGGGTGCGGAACGTGTCTTTGCCGTGCTTGATGAACAAGATGAGCAAGAACCTTGGTTAGAAGCGGTG
>JABEUY010000126.1 GCA_013044175.1 Bacilli bacterium | reverse complement strand
TATGGTGTTTTGCAAGAAACGATGAAAGCTTTTTCTGATTTACAACTCGATTTGCCACTTTTGATGATGGAACCTGGACGAAGTCTTGTCGCTGATGCAGGGACAACTTTATATCGGGTAGGCAGTCGTAAAGAAATTCCTGGCGTCCGTAATTATCTCGCTGTTGATGGTGGCATGACAGATAATCCGCGTCTTGCTCTCTATGGTTCAAAGTATGAAGCATGTATCGCCAATAAAATGCATGAGGATCCAACTGATCTCGTTTCGATTGCTGGGAAAGCTTGTGAAAGCGGCGATATGCTTATCTGGGATGCCCGTCTAGCACCGTCGCAACCTGGTGATCTTCTCGCGATCTCCTGTACAGGTGCATACAATTATTCGATGGCGAGCAATTATAATCGCATCCCAAGACCTGCTGTCGTTTTTGCCAAAAATGGTCAAGCAAGACTTGTCGTGCAACGTGAGACTTTAGAAGATCTGGTTCGCCTTGATTGTGGTTATGCTACGACGACAACACCAGAAGCCGTTTCCGTATCCTCTTCGCGCGCATAAGTAAGAAGAGAGGCGGAAAGGAGGGCTAGACGTGCTGACGTTTATCACGTGGATTCCCCGCGTTTTATGGTTTTTTGGTATGTTTCGACAAGTGTACGGTGTTGCTGTTTCGTCTTGGCCGAAAGTCAATGCATTATTTCAGCGACGGCTCATACCAAGTCGTTGAGAAGATTGGCGATAAAGCGTTTTCTTCTTTCTCAGTTTGACACTGCGGGCAACGAGAAATGCGGATGTCGAACACACGCAGGCACAAGTTAAAGCTAGTAAAGATAAATTTATGGTAGGAAGTACGACCGTAGGCGCCGACCATGTCGGCGTTTTTTTCGTTACAAAGACTTGAAACGGTATCGTACTGTAATCGATCGCTAGGTTAGCCGTTCCTACAAGTGATCCTGATTTTTCTTGCGATACGATGGGAAGTAGGGACAAAGAGACGGATTTGGGTAAGGGCGATTGTTGGCGAATTGCAGCGAAAAACCGAGGTATGTTTTCACCGGGATCATGTGTTGTATTATAAAAAGTAACATTCGATTTTTTTACAAAAAAAGGACTGTGTGTAAGGGGGAGTGTCGCTCCATTAGGTACAGCACCCATCACATCATGGTTGATCGTAATCGGAATGTTCTCGCCTAAAAGGTTGAGTGAGGTGATCTCTGTTCCTTTTTGTAACAGGATACCTGTATGAAAATGATCAAAGCCGTAGTTCAAAAGAGCTGTTGCTTCTTGGTGTACTTCATCCAAGCCATTGACATGCATGATGACGCCGAGTAAGGAAAGATTGCCTCTTTTGGCCGTGACGACGATCGTCTGCATCGCTTGATCAGTCCATCCTGTTTTGATGCCATTTGCGCCAGGATAGGTCCAAAGTAAATCGTTCAAATTAACGAGTTCTGATCTCCATTTTGTACCGTGCCATGCATAATACTTCGTATCGACGATTTTGCGAAGGATAGGATTTTGCATGGCGGCTCTGCCGATTAAAGCCATGTCATAAGCGCAACTATAGTGGTTCGGATTTTGTAAACCATTTGGGTTGACGAAATGCGTATGGAGTGCGCCAAGTTCTTTCGCTTTTTGATTCATCATCGCAGCAAAACCGGCAACCGTTCTGCCGTAATGTTGAGCGATCGCAACCGCCGCATCATTGCCAGAGATGAGCATCAGGCCGTAAAGCATTTGTTGCAGTGTATGTGTTTCTCCTGGTATCAGGTAAACTTTACTTGGTATTTGTGAAGCAGCAAGGTTTGACGTACGAATGCGGTCTTGAAGATGGCCTTTTTCTAAGGCGATCATGGCCGTCATGATCTTCGTGATCGAGGCTGGGTAAAGACGAGTCAGAGGGTTTTTGGCATACAATATCTGTCCTGTTGTCTCATCCATTAACACGGCGGAGGTAGCTTTTAATGTTTGATTAAGTTGCATCGTAGGAGATAGAGAAGCAGCCATCGATGGCTGGGCTATCGATGATGGGAGGATGATGGTTAGACAAGCAGCGAATAAGATAGCTATAGGTAGGCGCATATAGGTTGACTCCTTATGATCATGCATGAAATTGCTACGTTTTTACTTTACAATATCACGATAGACTCTGTATACTAAGAACAAATTGAATACAAGATCCTTCAGGGCAGGGTGCGATAACGATCTATTCCCGACCGGTGGTGACGCGCTTGGCGAAGTCCACGAGCCGATATGGCATGAACTGGTGAAAATCCAGTACCGACGGTACAGTCCGGATGAAAGAAGGAATGCCTA
This sequence comes from Bacilli bacterium, assembly GCA_013044175.1. Classification (GTDB taxonomy): domain Bacteria; phylum Bacillota; class Bacilli; order Alicyclobacillales; family SLC66; genus JABEUY01. Next base: position 324 of record JABEUY010000126.1, on the reverse strand, counting down.
AGACGGTTGTTAGGATTAACAGCATGTCTTCATCATGCATGCCTCCCGCCCTGTTCGTCAAGCAGAGGCGTATTTTGGTTTGTATGACTGGCATGAAAGGGTGACATCAACTTTGTACCTAAATGAACAAGATGAGAAATATATGCGAATTGCACTATCTCTTGCCGCCACGGGGAAGGGAAGAACGAGTCCGAATCCGATTGTCGGTGCCGTCATCGTGCTCGATGATCAGATCGTTGGGTTTGGTGCGCATCTAAAAGCTGGGAAACCTCATGCGGAAGTTCATGCGCTACACATGGCGGCGCAAGAAGCGAAAGGTAGTAC
>JABEUY010000125.1 GCA_013044175.1 Bacilli bacterium | reverse complement strand
GCCAGCATGCGCATCACCGGTCAGTGCATGACACAATAAAATTGCCGGTGTTTTATGATCACGAAACGTTCCGAAAGTTTCATAAGCGATCGTCACGTCGGCAAGTTCTTGACCATCTTCCGTAGTGATCGCGGCGAAACGGTAACTTTTTTTCGTAGAAATCGACTTCGCCATCTCATAGCACGACATATCGTTGTCCTCCCAAGCAAAAACCCCCTCATCACATGAGGGGGCATCAAGCACAATCGTCTTAATTTTCCCTCTCATCTTTCAGAGCTTTACGCTCTGCTGGATTTAGCACCTACCAAGCAAAATACACTTGGTGGTTGCCGGGCTTCTTTGGGCCAGTCCCTCCGCCGCTCTCGATAAGAGTATCGTTATGAAGTTGAACGAAATCTACCATACTACAAAAAAGCTGTCAAGGCAACTTTATGCGTCAGCAAAATGTGCCATAATTTTCCGAGCAAGTTGATCACCAATGCCAGCTTGTCGAAATTCTTCCAATGAAGCAGTCTTCATCGCTTGCAAGGAACCAAAATGACGAAGTAACTGGCGTCTTCTCGTTTCACCGACACCAGGAATTTCATCCAACAAACTCGTCAAAGAATGTTGATTACGCTTACTACGATGAAAGGTAATTGCAAACCGATGAACTTCATCTTGGACACGTGTAAGCAAATGAAAAGCTTCTGAATTGCGATCCATCATGATGGGCAAAGGATCTTCACCTAAGAAAAGCTGATGCGTGCGATGTCTTTCATCCTTCGCTAAACCACATACAGGAATCGATAGCGATAGTTCATTCTCTAACACATCCAAAGCGGCATGAATCTGTCCTTTACCACCATCGACAACAATCAAATCAGGTAGTTTCCCTTTTTCTCGCAATAAGCGAGTATATCTTCTTCGAATCACTTCGCGCATCGAGCCATAATCATCAGGGCCCTTTACGGTTTTAATCGTAAATTTTCGATAATCTTTTCGATTCGGCCTGCCATTTTCGAAGACGACCATCGCCGCGACAGGATCAACGCCTTGAAGATTTGAATTATCAAAAGCTTCCAATCGATGTAAATCTTCAAGACCAAGCATTTCGCCAAGTTGTTGCATCGCATCGACGGTGCGCTTTTCATCGCGAAGCATCATCTGAAATTTCTCTTCAAGAGCCAATCGGGCATTTTGACAAGCTAACTCGACCAACTCAAACTTTTTTCCGCGCTTTGGCATCATCACTTTACTTTGCAAAAAATCCTGGACGCCTTCCCACTCTGTCGGATCATTCGCATCAGACGGCAACCAGATTTCTTTGGGTACATCAGGATTATCAAAGTAATATTGGGCGATGTACGAAACAAGATCGGTCGATTCTTCGTTATAATGGCGAAAAATCGTTGCCGTCCGTTGAATCATTTTTCCTTTTCGCATGACAAAAACTTGAATACTAAGATAGCCACGTTCGGCATAAAACCCGAATACATCTCGATCCATCAAATCATCAAGCGTGACTTTTTGCGTCTCCATAACGCGACCGATTTGTGCGATCAAATCACGTAGTTCTGCTGCCCGCTCAAAATTCATCTGTTGCGCTTCAACGCTCATCTTTGCAGAAAGCTCGTTCGTGATACGTTCATAACCACCTTGCAAAAATTCGGTGATCTCACGTTGTATCCGCTCGTATTCACGTTCATCGACTTCAAACTCACAAGGCGCCAAACATTGTCCGATATGATAATAAAGACATACTTTTGGTTTCAACCGACGACATTTGCGAAGTGGATAAAGGCGATCAAGCAGGTGTTTCGTTTCATTGGCCGCACCTGCATTCGGATAGGGTCCAAAATAATGTGCTTTATCTTTTTGTACGCGACGCACGATTTCAAGTCGTGGATGCTCTTCATACGTCAGTTTGATGTAAGGATACGTCTTATCATCGCGTAACATAATGTTATAGTGTGGTGAATGATGCTTGATCATATTGCATTCAAGAACAAGCGCTTCGACAACCGTATCCGTCACGATATATTCAAAGTCGGCAATCGCTTGAACCAAACGTTCCGTTTTCGCATTATGACTGCCTGTAAAATACGAGCGAACACGGTTACGTAAGATTTTCGCTTTGCCGACATAAATGACTTGCCCCTGCTCGTTTTTCATCAGGTAACATCCGGGTTTCTCAGGTAAAAGCGCTAGTTTTGCCCGTAATGCCTCCCGATCCATACCTTATCCTCCTCATTGAAAGCGCATTACTCTTGATCTTTACTCGCTTCAAAAACTTTCGTTATCGCTCCAAGACTGCCGAGCACTTTTACAGCATCCGTTGGAACGAATATCGTATTGGCCGTTCCTTGCGCCATCGAACTTAGCGCTTCAAAAGATTGAAAGGTAAGTACTTTCTCATCAAGTCCTGCTTGCACCAACATCTCAATTCGATTTCTTTCCCCTACCGCAATGAGACGTAAGCTTTCAGCGCGACCATTGGCTTCGAGAATCAAAGCTTGTTGCGCCCCCTCTGCCCTACGGATCTCCGCTTCTTTTTCCGCTTCAGCCCTTAATATCGTCGCTTGCTTTTCACCTTCGGCACGTAAGATCGCCGCTTGTCTTTCACCTTCTGCCTGAAGAATGTTCGCACGTTTTTCCCGTTCGGCCTTCATCTGTTTTTCCATCGAAGCTTGAATTTCTTTTGGAGGATGAATATCGATCACTTCCACACGATCGATCCGCACACCCCAAGTTTCCGTCACTTCGTCAAGACTTTGACGAAGTTCAAAACTGATACGATCCCGCCCAGCGAGCGTCTCATCAAGTTCCATGTGACCAACAACTTGGCGAATATTCGAAGCAGTAATATTTTGTATACCTTGAACAAAATTTAAAATATTATAAGTCGCTTGTTTCGGATCAATCACCGTATAAAAAAAGACGGTATCGATTTGAATCTGTACATTATCTTTGGTGATCACTTCTTGCGTTGGGATTCCCACTTGTTGCGTTCGTAAATCGAGGCGACGCTTAATACGATCGATAAAAGGGACAACCATACTAATGCCTGGCGCTAACGTACGATGGTAACGACCTAATCGTTCTACGATAGCAACCGTTTGTTGCGGTACGATCTTAATTGAGCGCAATACCAACACAATGACAAAGATCAAAATAATAAGGACAACGAGAGCAACTACCATAACGAATTCCCCCATAGTTACGTCTATAACTTCCCGACGATTAATATACTGCTATGCACCTCTTTCACTTGAACCCATTCACCTACATCCATAGCATCTTCAGGATCTTGTCCCCTAGCACTCCACATGTCTGTACCAACCCGGACCATTCCCGTTTTTGCAGGAGCGATTCTCGAAATAATCATACCTTTTTCACCGACGAGTTCATCCACATGGGAATTAAATTTCCCACCGCGCTTTTTAAATTTTTTGACAAGAGGTCGAGTAATCAACAATAATACAATCGATATCAATGTGAAAACGATCACTTGAATAAGGAAATTAGGAACAAAAAATCCGATGATACCCGTAATTACCCCAGCGATTGCGATCCACATGATCACGAACGTCGTACTCATCAATTCGATGATCCCAAGAACGATCGCCAGTCCTATCCACAGCAATGATGACATGAATGTACCTCCTTAAAGAGGCAGTAATCACTTACTGCCTCACACCAACTCTTACTCAGAACGCTTAGCAAGCTTCTCTTTTAACGCAGCCAATTCATCTTCGACACCAGAATCCAACTGTTTAAATTCTTCATCCAGCGATCTTGAAGGCGTACGCAATTCATTACTCGCTTCGGCTTCTGCTTCCATCTGATTCACTTTCTCCTCCATCCGAGCAAAGCCTTTCGCGGCTCCGTCCGAACCAAATCCACCAAGCGTGTGATTGATTTGCTTTTGCACTTTTGCCGCGTCTGCCCGTGCGACGAGCATTTCACGTCGACCTTTCATTTTAAGCAATTCATCTTTCATCTGTTCGAGTTTGCCGCGCAGTTCAGTGGCCATACCTTTAGCCTTATCGTATTCAGCACTATACGTTTCAAAACGTTCTTGTTGTTCGCGTTTATCTTGCAAGGCACGCCTAGCGAGATCTTCGTTGTTCATTTCTAAAGCTTTTTCCGCTTGTTCAGCGCGTTTTTTCACGAGAGAAGAGGCATCATCTCGCTGTTCTTTAAATCGTTTTTCAACAGCGATTTGCTTCGCAACTGAAACCTCAGCTTCAGCGATATCTTCCTCCATATCGCGCAAAAACTGATTAATCATCTTTACGGGATCTTCCGCTTTATCCAGTAAATCATTAATCGATGCTGCGGTGATATCACGAATCCGTTTGAACAGGGCCACCTTCATCGCCTCCTAGGCTATTGCATCTCTGCACCATAAATTTTAGCAGGATTTACGCCAAAGGTGAAAAAAGCTTTTTAAAATTCACCTTTTCATTACGATAATAACACAATCTTTAGGATTCTTTATTTACAAAACCACGTTATTCTATGTAG
>JABEUY010000124.1 GCA_013044175.1 Bacilli bacterium | reverse complement strand
GCGGCAGTTTAGTCGATTCTTTTTTAGTGGTGCTGCTGAACTTGATCTCGATAAACAAGGTAGGGTTTTGGTACCGCAAAATCTACGCGACTATGCTGGGATTACGATGGAATGTGTCATTATCGGCGTAGGAACGCGCATCGAAATTTGGGATGAGCTAAAGTGGTTTACTTATGCTGATGAGGCGTCTGATGGTTTTGATGAACTGGCGGAACGACTTGTCGATCTCGATTTATAAGGAAAGGTTGAAGGTCAACGGTGAAAGAAACATTTTCCCATGAAACAGTCTTATTGCAAGAAGCCGTAATGCGTTTAGCACCGCAGTCTTCGGGGATTTATGTCGATGCTACGATGGGTGGCGGAGGGCATACAAGAAAACTACTCGAGGTATCGGCGCCACATGGCACGGTAATCGCTTTGGATCAAGATGAAAGAGCAATTGAAGCAGCGAAAAGTTGGCAAGGTGCTTATGAGGGACGTTTGTATGTGATACGCGCTAATTTTCGTGAAATCACGACCGTCTTGCAAGAGAGAGGAATTCAAAAGATCAACGGATTACTCTGTGATCTCGGTGTGTCGTCACCGCAATTGGACGAAGCGGATCGCGGGTTTTCCTATCAACATGATGCACCTCTTGATATGCGTATGGATCGTCGCATCAAGCAAAGCGCTAAGGATTTACTCGAACGATTGGATGCGTCTAAACTCGCTGATCTTTTTTGGCGTTATGGCGAGGAACGTTGGGCTAAACGCATCGCGGAGTTTATCGTTACCGAACGCGCTCGGCGTCCTATTGTGAATACAGGTGATCTGGTCGAAGTGATTAAAAAAGCGGTACCGCAAGGTGCGCGAAAAGATGGACCTCATCCTGGGAAGCGTGTATTTCAAGCACTGCGAATTGCCGTAAACGATGAACTCGGTGCTTTAGAATCATTGCTTGAACAATTACCTGATCTTCTAGCACCACAAGCGAATGCGGCGATCATTACTTTTCATTCGCTTGAGGATCGTATCGTCAAGCAGTTCTTTGCTGCGCAAGCGATCACGTGTGTCTGTCCACCGCGGTCGCCGATCTGTACTTGTGGTCATCAAGCGCGATTTACGGTTGTCACGAGAAAACCGGTTTTACCTTCGGCACAAGAACTTTCGAAAAATCCGAGGGCTCGTTCAGCTAAATTACGTGTTGCACAACGTAAATAATGCAATTTCATCTATAGTAATTCTGTGTTTACATGATATAGGGAGTGTCTATGATTATGATCGCTGTGGATATGGAGGCTGGGAAAGAGTCACCGAAAACGAATATTGCACCGACGACAGCATCACCATGGGAACAACCTGTTCGACAGCATGACAGTAAGACGAAATCTGAGACGCGCTCTCGTCTCGGAATCGTGGTAACATTAATGATTTGTACGGCAATCGCAGCTTATCTAGTCAGTCAATACGCTTCAATCGTATCGTTAAATTATACAAATCAACAGTTGCAAGTCGAATTGTCGCAACAAAAAGCGACGAAAGCAGCGCTGCAATCGACCGTCTATGAACTTTCGTCGCCGACGAGAATTCTGACGATTGCTGAACAAAAACTTCATATGCATCCTGCAACACCTGTATCGATTCCTAACCCTTAATATTCGCTTCTATTTTGTTCATGTAGCTCATACGATGGCAGAAAAGCTGTTCATCGAATGGGGATGGCTATGAAAGTAACTGATTCTTTGATCAAAAGGCGATTTCTCTTTGTCTTGTTGGGGACGTGTGGTGTTTTTGGTTTGTTGATCGGACGCGTCGTACATATCACGACGATCGAAACCAAGTTTTATCGGCAAAAGGCTGAACAGACGATAACACGGTCTATTCCCGTCTATGCACTTCGGGGTCAATTTCTCGATGCTTCCGGTGAACCACTTGTTAAAACGGTCAGCGCTTCAACGGTGATCGCCGTTCCTAGCCAGATTCGTGATCCAAAGTCAACAGCAGAAAAATTGGCGAAAGTACTTCACGGGTCTCTGCAGCGTATCTATAGATTACTAAAGAAAAAAACGCTGATGGTCTATCTTCGGCCGTATGGAAGAAGAATTGACGAACAAAAAACGAGGGCCATTCGTAAACTGCGGCTTCCGGGTATTTATCTGACGGAGGAGAGCACGCGAAGTTACCCGCTTGGCTCGATGAGTGCATCCGTTTTTGGGGTTACGGGTGGTGAAGGGCAAGGTTTGTCCGGTCTCGAACTTTACTATAACCATGTGCTTGAAGGAAAAAAAGGGGCTATTCGGTACGTCTCCGATGCGTCAGGACGAGAAATTCCTTCAACGAATGATACCTATCAAAAACCTCAACCAGGCTACGATGTTCAATTGTCACTTTCAACGCCGATCAGTGAATTTGTTGCTCGAGAAATCGATCAAGTCGTTGCCAAATATCATCCTGACCATGTCACGATGATCGTTGAACAGCCGAGTACGGGTAAAATATTGGCGATGGATAATTATCCATCCTTTAATCCAGAGCAGTGGCGTCAAGTTAGTCCTGCTTTGTATAATAGAAATTTGGCTGTGTGGCAAACTTTTGAGCCAGGCAGTACGTTCAAAATCGTAACACTCGCCACAGCTATCCAGGAACATCAAGTCACGTTAACGCAACGGTTTTATGATCCAGGGTATTATGAAGTAGCTGGTCACCGCATACGTTGTTGGAAAGCAGGCGGTCATGGGTCACAGACATTTTTGCAAGTTGTCGAGAATTCTTGCAATCCAGGCTTTATTACGTTGGGTGAACGCATCGGAAAGAATGCCTTGTTTTCTTCGATTAAGAACTTTGGATTCGGGAAAAAAACGGGGATTACACTACCTGGCGAGAGTAAAGGGATTTTATTTCCCCTTTCTCGTGTAGGACCGCTCGAACTTGCCACGACAGCTTTTGGACAAGGCGTATCGGTGACGCCAATTCAGCAAGTAATGGCTGTTGGTGCCATTGCTAATGGTGGTTTATTGATGAAACCTCTGCTTGTCGAGAAATATATTAATCCCGAAACGAAAGAAGTCGTTCAAGCATTTTCTCCACACGTCGTTCGGCGTGTCGTCAGTGAAGCGACAGCAGCGCAGGTACGTGACGCTTTAGAACATGTCGTCGCGCAAGGTACTGGGGCGAATGCTTTTCAAGAAGGCTATCGAATTGCCGGTAAGACGGGTACGGCGCAAGTTGTAGAAAATGGCCATTATTCGCGGCAACATTATATCGTATCTTTTATCGGTATGGCGCCGGCTAATCATCCCGATTTGGTCGCTTATGTAGCCATAGATTATCCGCGTCCTAAAAATTCTCCGGTATTTGGTGGGACGATTGCAGCTCCTGTCATCGGGCATGTATTAGCCGATAGTTTGCAGATCATGCACGTAGCGCCATCGACGACCGGTATCCCTAAACGATTTCGGTTAGGAATCGATCCGAGTATGACACAAGTGTTGAATCTTTCGGGGATGAAGTATCAGGATGCTGTCCGCCAGATGATGAATAGTGGGTTGATTTTGCGCGTCTCCGTGAGCGGACACGGGGACTATGTTGTGTCGCAAAGACCTGTCGCAGGTGAATTTGTCCCACAAGGAAGTACAATTCGGCTCTATCTAGGACAAGAACAATGAGGGGTGGCGTTATGGTTTGCGCTTAGATGAGTTATTTTCGCAAGTAATTCTCAAAAGGATTATCGGTGACAGTCAGATCGATATTGTCCATATTACCGCTGATTCAAGAAAAGTAGGCGTTGGTTCTTTGTTTGTCGCTTTGACAGGCGATCATGTCGATGGCCATGATTTTGTTCTCCAAGCGGAGGAACAAGGGGCAACAGCCGTCGTTGTCGAGCGAATGATCGATACACTTTCGATCACGCAAGTGATCGTGCCTTCGACAAAACGCATTGTCGCTTTGCTGGCACATACCTGCTATGCTTTTCCTGCTGCCCACATGACGATGATCGGTGTAACAGGAACGAATGGAAAAACGACGACGACGAATTTCATTGAACGCATTCTGTCGGCATCTGGCAAACAAACTGGACTGATTGGTACGATTGAACAGCGTATCGGAGATCGTGTGCTTCAAGAATCTTTGCTTACAACACCGCAAGTGATCGATCTCGTTGCAACGCTTAACACAATGAAAGAGCAAAACGTAACGCATGTGGTGATGGAAGCTTCTTCGCATGCGATAACACTTTCGCGACTTGCGGGTCTTGGCTATCGCGTTGTGGCTTTTACGAATTTAACCCAAGATCATCTTGACTTTCATCAAACGATGGAAGCTTACGCACAGGCGAAAGGTCGCCTTTTTTCACGGCTCGGCAATGAGTATCGCAATCTGCCTGATGGTGGGTTACCGATTGCAGTGCTCAATGCGGATGATGGACAGTCGAGTCAGTATGAGCATGAAACGATTCATCAGGTGATCACTTACGGCATTCAACAAGAGGCGGATGTCTGCGCTCGTGAAGTAACGATTCAATCGGATGGCGTTTCCTTTTTGCTAACGACTTTTTGTGGTGAACGAAAAGTGAAGTTGCAAGTAACTGGGCGTTTCAATGTGTATAACGCTCTTTGCGCAACGGCTGTCGCTTTGAGCTTAGGGATTGAACTCGATACGATCGTTGCGGCACTCGAACAGGTCAAAGGCATTAAGGGTCGTTTTGAAGCGGTTAAAGCTGGCCAACCGTTTACGATTCTGGTGGATTATTCTCATACGCCCGATAGTTTAGAAAATGCATTGTTGACCATACGGGAATTTTGCGAAGGGAAAGTGATTACCGTCGTGGGTGCAGGCGGTGATCGCGATAAGACGAAGCGCCCTCTCATGGCGAAAATCGCAGCGAAATATAGTGATGTAACGGTTCTCACTTCAGACAACCCACGAACAGAAGATCCTGAAAAGATTCTCGATGATATGGAAAGTGGCATTCGTGACCAGAACGTGACGTATGAACGTATCGTTTTGCGTGCTGAGGCGATTCGTCATGCCATTTTGCATGCCAAAGAAAATGATGTTATTTTAATCGCTGGGAAAGGTCATGAGAATTATCAGATCATCGGTACTACTAAACACCATTTTGACGATTGTGAGATCGCTAGAGCTATGGTCAAGGAGGTTTATCCTTGAATAAGTCGCTTGCCTTTGTTGAAGAAGCGGTTATGGGAGAACGATTTGGTGACCCTTCTTTGCTGTTGCATCGTGTATCGACAGATAGTCGAACGATAAGCCAAGGATGCCTTTATATCCCGATCATCGGTGAGCGGTTTGATGGTCATGATTTTGTTCAAGAGGCCATGGATCAAGGCGCTACGGCTTATCTTTGGCAAAAAGATCATTCGTTACCGGAGCATCTCGCGAAGTATCCCCATATCGTAGTCGACGATACGCTTTATGCCTTACAAGAATTAGCCAGAGCCTATCGCGAGACGTTACAGGTGCTTGTCATCGGTATCACAGGAAGCAACGGGAAAACATCGACAAAAGATATGGTCGCTTCCGTGTTGTCATCGCAGTTTCATACAAAAGCTACCCAGGGGAATTTTAATAACCATATCGGACTCCCGCTCACGATTCTTTCCTGGCCGGAAGAGATTGAAGTTGCAGTCCTTGAGATGGGCATGAATGGATTGCATCAAATAGAACGCCTATGCCAGATTGCGAAACCTTCCATCGGGGTTATTGTGAATATTGGTGAAGCGCATATTGGGCTTTTGGGTTCAAGAGAAAAAATTGCCGATGCAAAATGGGAGCTCATCGCAAGTTTACCCGCTGGTGGCTTAGCGATCTTGCCATGTCAGGAACCTTTACTGCGAGGACGTGCTTTACCAGAAGGTGTGTCTGTCATCTATGTGGGTGATGGTGAAGAGGCACAGTATAGGTTGCAGAACTATGAACAAATCGATGCCAATGCCAGTCGATTTTGCTTGCTTCCGCATGATCTCGACATAACGCTAGCTTTACCTGGGCGTCATCAAGCACAAAATGCATTGAATGCGATTGCGATTGCCGATTATCTTCGTATAGACCTGAATCGAGTTCGTGATATTCTCGCTTCTGTCCGATTGAATAAGATGCGCATGGAAATCACCGAAGTGAAGGATCGTTTGATCGTTATCAACGATGCGTATAACGCTGCACCTACTTCAGTTTTTGCTTCCTTAGAAGTCTTAGCAAAACTGTCGGTGGATCGCAGGGTTCTCGTCTTTGGTGATATGCTCGAACTTGGTGATTATTCGATTTCTTTTCACCAAAATGTAGGTGAGCGACTCCGCGATTACGGCGTGACCGATCTGATCGCAATCGGCGAATTTGCCCATATCGTTATCGCCGCTTCCGTTTGCCAAAGCTGTACCATGCATATTGCTTCCATGGCTTTTTCGCAAGCACAAGATGCACAGGATGCCCTCAATCAAGTGGTTAAGCAATACTTACAAAATGATATGACTGTGGCTGTCCTTTTTAAAGGCTCGCGCGGTATTCGACTTGAATCACTTGCACAAGCATTACTCGCCTATTTCTCATAAAAAGACGGAGGTAAGGAATGGACATCGGATCTTTATCTTGGGTGCTTTTTATTTCCTTTATCATCGTAGTATTTCTTGGACCTATCGTGATACCTTTCTTACATCGTTTAAAATTCGGACAGGCTATTCGTGAAGATGGCCCGACGAGTCATCAAAAAAAAACGGGCACACCCACAATGGGCGGCTTATTGTTTCTCGTAAGTACGACGTTTGTTGCCCTGCGATTTAGTGGTTCACCAACGATACAGATTTTGTTGTTTGTTCTATTAGGGTTTGCTTTAATCGGATTTCTCGACGATTTCTTGATCATCTTACGAAAAAAAAATCTCGGGTTAACGGCAAGGCAAAAATTACTTTTGCAAGTATTGGTGGTCGTCGGGTTTTTGTTGATTCTTCATTTTCGAGGTTGGCATTTTGTGCTTGATCTACCTTTTTGGCCGTTTGGCTTATCACTTGGAATTTTCTATCCATTATTCCTCGTTGTTTTCATGGTTGGCTTTTCAAATGCTGTTAATTTGACGGATGGTCTTGACGGGCTAGCGACGGGGACGAGCGCCATTGCTTTCGCTGCTTTTGCCTACATCGCGTATTTTAAAAGTGAGTGGAATGTGGCGGTTTTCGCGACAGCTATGGTTGGCGCCCTTTTAGGCTTTCTCGTTTATAATCGCCATAAAGCGAGAATTTTTATGGGTGATACAGGCTCGTTAGCACTCGGTGGTGCTTTAGCCGCTGTCTCTGTGTTAACCCATGCTGAAATTTGGTTGCTTCTTATCGGTCTCATTTTCTTGATCGAAACGTTATCCGTTATGTTACAAGTTTTTTCCTTCAAAACTTTTGGTCGACGCATTTTCAAGATGAGTCCGATTCACCATCATTTTGAATTAAGTGGCTGGTCGGAATGGCGAATCGTCATCAGCTTTTGGAGTTTTACTGCGATATGTAGTTTACTTGCCCTATTTTTATATTTCCATTAAATGTTTTTGATTCGTTGTGAAAGAAGGCAAATGCCATGTTTGAGGGACAATCGATTCTTGTCTTAGGGTTGGCGAAAAGTGGGGAAGCCGTGGCTCGTTTGCTCGTCGAGTACGGTGCCAACGTAACGGTAAGCGATGCTTCAACGAAAGAGGAAGTGCTCGCGCAAGCGAAACAGCTTGAAGCATTGGGTATTCGCGTTGTTCTCGGAGAGCATCCATTAAATTTGCTTGATCAATGTGATCTGGTGGTAAAAAATCCAGGGATCCCGTATGATCGCCCAATTCTCGTTGAAGCCATCAAGCGTTCGATCCCGATTACGACGGAAATCGAGATCGCATCACGTCTTACCAAAGCGCCATTTATTGCGATTACCGGCTCGAATGGCAAGACGACGACGACAATGCTCGTCGATGCGATGCTGACGCATGCTGAAATCCTTCATGAAGTTGGCGGTAATGTCGGTACTCCGGTGACAGGGATGGTGAAGCGACTAACGCCTATTACTTGGATGGTTACGGAGATGTCGAGCTTCCAGTTAAAAGCTATACAGACATTTCGCCCCAAGATTGCAGCGTGGATTAATTTATATCCTACACATCTCGATTACCATGGTGATATTGCGGATTATATCGCTTCAAAAGCAAAAGTGTTTTGTAATCAATCGGTTGATGATTATGCCGTTATTAATGTCGATTATCCAGAGATCGTCGAACAAAAGCGAAATATCATTGCGCAACTTGTCGAAGTGAGCACGAAAAGAGCTGTCGAATACGGCGCCTATGTCGATCACGGCGATATTGTTTGGGCAACTGGCAAAAAGCGTGAAATCAAAAAACTGATGCCAACTGCAGACCTTGCACTTCGTGGGGAACATAACATCGAAAATGCGCTTGTCGCTTTTGCCATCGCTAAGATCGTCGGCGTTCCATTTCCTTCAATCCTTGCGGTTTTGACGAGTTTTCGTGGCGTAGAGCATCGCTTAGAATATGTACGTGAAGTGGCAGGTGTGACGTACTATAACAATTCCAAGGCGACCAATCCGCAAGCGACGTTACGCGCTTTACGTGCATTTTCAGAACCGATTGTATGCATTCTTGGTGGCCTTGAACGCGGTGATGATCTCACGGTGTTACGTTCTGCTTTGCAAGAACGAGTACGTGCTGTCATCGCGCTGGGACAATCAAAAAAGCGAATGCTCGAAATGGCGCAAAGTGCAGGTATCCCTGCATTGTACGAAGCGATCGATATCGAGGATGCGGTTCGCATCAGTGCGCAAATTGCACGATCGGGTGACATCGTTTTACTGGCGCCGGCTGCTGCGAGTTGGGATATGTATCGTTCTTTTGAGGAGAGAGGTCGCATCTTCAAAGATGCTGTGCATAGATTGTAACCATGGACGAGAGTTCGTGGGGGGATGACATTTGCACAAACTGCATGTGGATCTAAGTTTGGTTGTCGTCGCGCTGTTGCTCGTTGTGATCGGTGTGACGATGGTGCATAGCGCAAGCACGGTGTTATCCGGGATTCGATTTCATGACAACTTTTTTTACGTGAAAAAACAATTACTTTTTGCTAGTCTTGGCACCTTTCTCATGTTTGTACTGGCGCGGCTCGATTATCGCAAACTGCAAAGGGTAGCAGGCCTGCTTTTTTTGCTAAGTTTAGTTTTTCTTGTCTTGGTTCTTGTGCCACATATCGGACAAGTGCGAGGAGGATCGCGTGCGTGGCTGGGTATTGGCGCCTTTGGCCTTCAGCCATCCGAATTGGCTAAATTTAGTCTCATCGTATATTTAAGTGCTTGGTTTGCTCGTTATCCGATGCGCGTTCAATCGCTCATCAAAGGTTTTTTGCCGCTGTTGTTGATTACTGGTGTTACGCTTATGCTGATCATCCTTGAACCGGATCTCGGTCAAAGTGCAGTGATCGGCATGACGATCATGGTGATGCTCTACTTTGCTGGTGCGAGACTTCGTCACATGGGATCGCTCGTCATGATCGGTCTTGCAGCCTTTGTTGGTTTGATTTTGATGGCACCGTACAGGTTATCTCGGGTCGTCGCATTTTTGAATCCTTGGCAGTACCCTGATACGATCGGTTATCATATCATTATGTCCTTGATCGCACTCGGACGAGGTGGTTTGCTTGGGGTAGGACTTTTTCATAGCACACAAAAATTTTCCTATCTTCCCGAACCGCAAACTGATTTTATATTCGCGATCATCACGGAAGAGTTAGGCATGGTAGGTGCGGTTTTTGTGCTTGTCTTGTTTTTATTTTTACTCTATCGTGGTATGCTGATCGCTATGCGTTCGACTGATCGATTTGGTATGTTATTAGCTGCTGGTTTGACCACGGTGATCGCTGTGCAAGTCATTATTAATGTCGGTGTTGTCACTTCGTTAATGCCAGTCACAGGGATTACACTTCCCTTTATCAGTTATGGTGGATCTTCTTTGACATTAATGTTATGTGCAGTCGGTGTATTATTATCGATAGCGCGTCAGTCGCGTATCGGATAAGAGAGGGGAAAAAGGATGCGCGTCGTCATTACAGGAGGCGGAACGGGGGGGCACATCTATCCTGCTTTAGCCATTGCTCATCGTTTCAAAGATAAACATAATGATCTTGAAATTCTTTATATTGGTTCGCAAAAAGGATTAGAGCGCCAGATTGTCTCTCAAGCTGGACTACCCTATCAATTTATTGACGTGGAAGGTTTGCGAAGACAATTTTCTATAAAAGCAGTAAAAACTGCATGGCTTGCCTTGTCGAGTATCGTAAAAGCACGCAAAATTCTTGCTCAATTTCGACCGGATGTTGTAATCGGAACCGGTGGCTATGTGGTAGTACCTGTCATTTTGGCGGCACGCTTGTTGAAGATAAAATCGGGCATCTTAGAATTAGACGCACATACAGGTTTGGCTAATCGCATGGTCATGCGTACTGTCGATACGGTGATGCTCGGTATGAAAAATCAAGGCGAATCCTTACAAAAAGCAAAACGCGTCGTCTTGACGGGCAACCCACGAGCTACGGAAGTCGTCAATTGGCCTAAAGAGCAAATCGAGAAATGTCGTCTTGCGTTCGCACTCGATCCACGGATGCCTTTGATTACGATCGTCAGTGGAAGTCGAGGCGCAAAACCGATCAATGATGCTGTTAAACAATGGCTTTCTATGGTCGATCAACTCGCTTATCGTGTGATCTGGATTACCGGAGAAGTTCACTTCAAGGAGATCTATGAAGCATTTGGTACGGATCAGCTTTTTGATGGTAAAGTGAAAATTTTACCTTACTATCACGATATGCCTTCGTTGCTCTACCATACGACCTTGATCGTATGTCGAGCAGGCGCGACGACGCTCGCAGAAATTACTGCATTAGGTATTCCAGCAATCTTAATTCCTTCTCCTTATGTGACGCATCGTCATCAGGATCGCAATGCATCTGTGCTTGTTGAAGAAGGCGCAGCTATACATTTGCCCGAAGATAAACTTGATGATCAAACGTTACAGCAAACCTTGGAACGATTGATTCAGTCGGAAAGCACACGCGAAGCGATGCATCATGCTTCTTTGCGAGTTGGTAAAATCGATGCTTTAGATCGTATCTATGAGGAAATCATGCATTTGCTTTCGTGATGGTTTGCAGTGCTAGGCAAGTGTCATCTTTGTCGTGAATTTCATACGATGAGGTACGGGGAAAACAAGGTTATTAGGTGGTTGTTAATAAAGGAGTTGGGTATTGGATCATGAGTGTCGATCAATACGCGCAGCTTTACGATCAATTTAAAGACATCATGACGCTGAACGAACCGATGGCCGATCACACGACTTGGCGCATCGGTGGTCCTGCTGATGTCTTTGCGCGTCCACAAACGATCGACCAATTGCAAGAACTCATCATCGCAGCGAAGCGCGAACAGGTTCCCTTCTATCTTATTGGAAAAGGAAGTAATTTACTCATTTCGGATGAAGGAATACGTGGTATCGTGATTCAACTTAATGGCCAATTTGAGCGCATGACGTTTAACGATGATCAATTGTTGGTTTACGCGGCAAAAGGGATGGTTGCTGCCGCGTATAATGCGATGGCGCACGGATTATCAGGTCTTGAATTTGCAACTGGCATTCCAGGTTCTATCGGTGGTGCCGTGGCGATGAATGCTGGTGCGCACGGTCGTGAAATTCGTGATGTGCTTACGTATGCGGACCTCTTAACGCGGGACGGAGAGAGAATTCGTCTCAGCAAGGAAGAACTCGGATTTTCCTATCGTCATAGTTTGATCAAAGAGAATGGTTGGATTGTTTTATCAGCCTCTTTCCGACTCGAACCTGGTGATGCGCAAGCGATGCAGGAAACTGCAAAGTCGTGGGCAAGAAGGCGTAGTGCGACACAACCGTTGTCATTACCGAGTTGCGGTAGTGTTTTTCGTAATCCACAAGGCGATTTTGCAGCGCGATTGATCGAAGCGGCTGGCCTGAAAGGCAAACGCATCGGGATGGCACAAATCTCGGAAAAACACGCGAATTTTATCGTCAATTTGGGCGACGCGAAAGCCAGCGAAGTAGCAGCTTTAATTCAACTCGTCAGAGAAACGATCGCAGAACGTGAAGGAATTCTTTTATATCCTGAAGTCAAGATGATGGGTGACTTTGAGTACGGAGGTGGCGCCGATGGACAGATTGATCGTGCGCGGGGGACGTCGTCTTGAAGGCGCATTAAGAGTGCAGGGGGCGAAAAATGCTGCTTTGCCCATCCTTGCGGCCACAGTGCTTGCCAACGATGTATGCATTTTGCACGATGTTCCCGATCTTGAAGATATTCATGTAATGGTAGCGATTTTGCAAACGCTTGGTGCGAAAGTAAGGGTTGATGAAAAGACGGTGATCATTGATCCACGGACGATTACCAGTACGGAAATTCCTGAACATCTTATGCGAAAAATGCGGTCATCTATCTTTCTCATGGGACCATTATTAGCTAAATTTTCTCGTGTTAGGATTTCTATGCCCGGTGGTTGTTCGATCGGATCACGTCCCATCGATCTTCATCGAAAAGGATTGTGGCAACTCGGCGCTACAATCGTTGATGAACATGGGTTTATCGAGTGTACAGCGTCACAACTTTGTGGCGCGATGGTGTGCCTTGATTTTCCGAGTGTAGGCGCTACGGAAAATTTGATGATGGCGGCTGTTCTTGCAAAAGGGGAAACGGTGATCACCAACGCTGCGCGAGAACCTGAGATCAAAGAACTTGCGAGGTTTTTAACTTTGCTTGGGGCAAAAATCCGAGGCGCAGGCGAGGATACGATGATCATCGAAGGTGTTCCTACTTTGCGAAGTGCCGAGATTGAGATTGCGCCTGATCGAATCGTAACGGGTACCATGATGATTGCAGCTGCGATGACACAAGGGCATATCGAAATCGAGAATACTCGTCCGCATGAATTGCATGCCTTAATTGGTAAGCTTCGCGAAGCTGGTGTTCAGGTGAGAATAGACCGTGATATAATCGAAGTTAAACGACTTGGCGCTATCAATGCTATTGATCGAATCCAAACGGCTCCGCATCCAGGTTTTCCAACTGATCTGCAGGCGCCTATGATGGCACTGCTTTCTATGGCAAAAGGAACGAGTATCATCGCAGAAACGATCTTCGAAGATCGATTTCAACATGTCAGTGAATTGCAACGCATGGGTGCGATGATCAAACTCGATTTACGAACTGCTTTTGTTCAAGGAGTACCCCGTCTGTCTGGTGCGATTGTGGAAGCTACCGATCTGCGAGCAGGTGCAGCGCTTGTACTTGCTGGTTTGGCCGCATCCGGAACAACGATCGTAGATCGTGTCGATCATATCGATCGCGGCTATGAAAGTTTAGAAAAACAACTTCGGCAACTTGGGGCTAATGTGATCAGGTTGCATGCGAAAAAAGAAAAAGAGCGAACGCTTGCTCAAGTATAAAAGGTTTATATTCTGGAGGAAAATCTCGTGGCTGTAGATTCGAACCATCGTTCCAAAAAAACGCATTGGCTTGGGACGATCGTTGTCATCGTGTTTTTCCTAGCTGTGGCTATCGTCGCCTATCTTCGATCACCGCTTGCGACGATCAAATCGATCGATGTCGTTGGCAACACGGATGTTCCCGCATCGTACCTCATTCATGATGCGGGTTTTGCTCTTGGCCAAAATCTCTATTCGTTATCGATATCCACGACAGAACAACGCCTTTTAACTGATTTTCCCTTGTTGAAGACGGTGACGATTACGCGTGATTTTTTTCGCCAATCGGTGGGGATCGCAGTGACAGAACAACCGATTGCCGGTATCTTAGTCGCCCAAAATGGTTTGTTTGAAATCACGCAAAATGGCACCGTTATGATGCAGGATTCACAAGATTATGGTGTTGATCGCCCCTTATTGACGACAGATCATAAACTTACACTCAGTTTGGGGACGCAAATAGCGGATCCGACTTTGTTGCAAGTCGTAGAACAATTGCCGTTAATCCCACAAAGTGAACTTTCTTTGCTCTCAGAGTTTCATGTAACGACAGCAAATGGTGTACCTGTCATCGATGCGTTTACGAAAGATCATTTTTCTTTTCGGATGCCGATTAGCGGCATGGCAAAATCAATTCGGTTTTTTTTATTGATTCATCAAAAACTGGTCGCTCACAACGCTCAACCTGGCTTTGTCAATCTACTTGGGGCGAACATGGGCGTTTACCAACCATATGGAACGAAATAAATGTGACAAAAAATAGAACGTCATAATTGATGCATTTCATGGTATGATAAGTCGGTATAGTTTTTTTCGGCTAAAAAGGCATGTTGTGTGGAGAAGGGAGTGCCCCTCCTTGACCAAAGGAGATATCATCGTTGGGTTAGATATAGGAACTTCGAGTGTGCGTACAATCATAGGTGAGTTAGATGGACAAAATGTTAACATCATCGGTGTGGGTACGGCCAAGAGTGTTGGAATAAAAAAAGGCGCCATCATCGATATCGATGCGATGGTTGCAGCGACAAAATCTTCGATCGAGCATGCTGAACGCATGGTGGGGATCTCGATTCATGCTGCGTATGTCGGTGTATCGGGAGCCCATATTGGGTTACATCCGAGTCATGGCATCGTTGCGGTCTCGACGTCAGACCATGAAATCGGCGATGTCGATGTTGAAAGAGTGATTGAAGCAGCTCGTGTGATGAACCTTCCCAATGAGCGAGAGATCATCGATGTCGTGCCCCGGCAATTTACGGTTGATGGGCTAACTGAGGTCGCCGATCCTCGTGGCATGATCGGTGTGCGCCTTGAAGTGGATAGTTATGTCGTAACAGGATCGCGTACTGTACTACATAATTTGCTTCGATGTGTAGAACGTTCTGGTCTTGAAGTGGCAGGCATGGTACTATTACCTTTAGCATCTGCCGATATGGTTTTGACACAAGATGAAAAGAAGCTCGGCGTGGTTCTGGTCGACTTTGGTGCCGGTTCAGTCGGTATCTCGATTTTTCAAAATGGTATGCTAGAGCAGTTTGATGCGGTTCCGATCGGCGGCGATAGTGTAACGAATGACATCACGATAGGACTTCAGTGTGGTACCGAGGTCGCTGAATCGATCAAGCATCGATACGGTGTAGCCGACGTAACCATGGCAAAAGAACAGGAAAAATTCAAGATTTCCCGGACGGGTAGCAGTATGGATAAGGAATGCACAACAATAGAACTCGCCAATATAATTGAACCACGCATGCGAGAGATCTTTGCATTAGTCAGGCAACGCGTTGAGCGTCTTGGCTATGGGAAAGGGCTGTCAGGTGGTTATGTTTTAACCGGTGGCGGCATGTTGTTAAAGGGTGCGGACAAGCTCGCCGAGCAGGAATTTGAAGCTCCTGTACGCGTAGCCATTCCGGATTATGTCGGTGTTAGAGACCCTTCTTATGTGGGTTGCGTGGGTATGATCAAGTATGTATCTCGTTTTTATAGTCGCGTTATTGAAGTTTCTAATTCAGCACCAGTACGCAGGATGCGAACCGATCGAAAAACGTGGGAACGTATTCGAAACTGGTTTTCCGACTTTCTATAAAACAAGCTTAAGAAGGATCGAACTAGCGTCAAGGAGGACGTGGTATGTTGGAGTTTGAATACGAGATGCAGTCCCTTGCCCATATCAAAGTGATCGGCGTCGGTGGTGGTGGTTGTAACGCCGTGAATCGCATGATTGAAGCGAGTGTCAAAAATGTCGATTTTGTCGCGATTAATACGGATGCACAAGCGTTGCATTTGTCCAAAGCACCTGAAAGAATTCAGATCGGTGAGAAACTCACGCGTGGCCTTGGCGCTGGTGCAAATCCTGATATCGGTAAACGCGCTGCTGAAGAAAGTCGCGAATTGATCATGAATGCTTTACGAGGTGCTGATATGGTTTTTGTCACCGCAGGCATGGGCGGAGGGACGGGAACGGGAGCAGCACCTGTCGTCGCTGAGATTGCGAAAGAGCTTGGGGCGCTTACAGTAGGTGTGGTTACACGACCGTTTATGTTTGAAGGCAGACGACGTATTTCGCAAGCGGATAATGGCATTACAGCGCTTAAAGAGAAGGTCGATACACTTATCGTGATCCCGAATGATCGCCTTCTTGAAATTGTTGAAAAAAACACGCCGATGCTCGAAGCATTTCGCGAAGCGGATAATGTTTTGCGTCAAGGTGTGTCTGGGATTTCTGATTTGATCGCTGAAACGGGGCTAATCAATGTTGACTTTGCTGATGTGAAAGCGATCATGATGGAACGTGGTAGCGCTTTGATGGGTATTGGCATCGCAAGCGGTGAAAATCGTGCAACAGAAGCCGCGCAAAAAGCGATTCGCAGCCCTCTTCTCGATACGCCTATCGATGGCGCAAGAGGTGTTCTTATCCACGTTGCCGGTGGCGAGAATATGACGCTTGTTGAAGCGAGTGAAGCGGCGAATATCGTGGCGGAAGCTGCCGATCCGGATGTCAATTTTATCTTTGGTGCTGTCATTAAGCCCGAATTGAAAGATGAATTGATCGTAACGGTGATTGCAACCGGTTTTGAACATCGTATGGGAACCTCCACACCTCGATCGATCTTGTCACGGCCTTCGGCGAATCGCGATGTCGATTTATCGCCGGATAATCTCGATATTCCGACATTTCTTCGTAATCGCTCCAACCCGCGTAATAACTAAACGTATCCTTGCTTAGCTAGAAGGTTATAACCCTTGTCGTACGGGAAGTTCCTGACGACAAGGGCTTTTTGTTTTCAAATATCTTGTCGAGTGATTTTGTTTAGCTTCGTGCATAGACTGACAGTCTTCGCCATAGACCTGTACTATACTACGAGCAAATCCCCGGGAGGTTTGTTTGTGGTCGTCTATGTTGACCTGACTTTCATGATCAATGTGATCATCGATAGTTTTCTCCTGATGACTACCGTGATGATCACAAGGCAAAAAATTCGGATTTTGCGTATCCTTGTCGCTGCAGTCATCGGATCGCTTTACGTTGTTTTTTTGCTTTTCATGCCAAATTCATGGTTAAGCAATGCGATGATCAAATTTTTAGTGTCTGTCCTTCTTCTTCGAATCGTAACACCGAATTCTTCGATTTTTACATTTTTAAGGCTGATCGCCGTATTTTATGTTGTTACGTTTGCCGTCGGTGGTACCGTCATCGCTTTGCATACGTTGTTTTCTTCAACGACTTCGTATGCAGGATTCACCTTACTTGATCATCATTTGATCTGGATGTCCAATGTGAGCCTGCTTTTTATCGTAATTAGTCTTCCCTTCGCGTTTATGTTGATTACATGGCTATTTACGGCCTATCGCCAGCGCATGCTTCGTCCTGTTATTGCGCGCATCACGATTCGAAGTTTCGGGAAACAAGTGACGGTGAAAGGACTTTTTGATACGGGCAATCGTGTCGTTGATCCACTTTTTCACCACCCTGTCATGGTAGTTCAACTGCGTGCGATTCAAGAACAACTTCCCAAAGCGCTTTATGAATTGATCCTCGAATCGACCGATTTGCCTTATGAAAGACTTGTACAACTTGATGGTGATATCGCTAGGCGCATTACCATCGTGCCGTATTCTGCCGTTGGCACTGCACGCGGGCAGTTAATCGCTTATCGACCGGATGACGTTATGGTACAAGTATCTCGTCATCAAAAATCGATCATGCCTATGCTCGTGGCCGTTATTTCGTCAGAACTTTCACCAGATCAATCTTTTGAAGCGATCGTTCCAGTCATTGACCAAGATCTTGTTGAGAAAGGAATGCACGACGATGAAAGCATGGGTAAAAATGCGTCTCAAGCTGAAAATTCTTTTGCTTCACCTCTTACCTAAAACTAAAGAGATTCCTTCTGTGCATTATGTAGGAGGCAGTGAGACGTTGCCTCCGCCATTGACGCGTGATGAAGAAGCGCAATTGTTGGGGATGTTACCTTTTGGCGATGAGGCAGTACGTAGAACGCTCATCGAGCGTAATTTACGACTGGTTGTCTATATCGCACGTAAATTTGAAAATACTGCGATTCCTATCGAAGATCTTGTCTCGATCGGTTCGATTGGATTGATTAAAGCAGTTAATACGTTTGATACCGAGAAAAATATTAAATTAGCTACCTATGCTTCGCGCTGTATTGAAAATGAGATCCTCATGTTTTTGCGCCGCAATAGCAAGAATCGTGCGGAAGTTTCCTTTGATGAACCGCTTAACGTGGATTGGGACGGAAATGAATTGCTTTTATCGGATGTTTTGGGGACAGAAGGGGATCTTATCTATAAAGATATGGAAGAACGCGTGGATCGAAATCTTTTGTATGGCGCACTCAAGACGTTGACGGAACGAGAACGAATCATCATGGCGATGCGATTTGGTTTGATTGGTTATGAAGAGATGACGCAAAAGGATGTAGCCGATCATTTAGGTATTTCACAATCGTATATTTCTCGTCTTGAAAAGAGAATCATACATCGGTTGCGTGGTGAATTTCAAAAAATGATGTAACTGCATAATTCCGTAAGGGCAGGACATACTGGTACACGAATTAAACCCGGTGTCCGCCTGGAGGGACGTACTTGAAACGCAACAAAGTGGAGATCTGCGGTGTCAATACTTCCGAGTTGCCCGTTCTAACGAATGCCGAAATGCGCAAGTTGTTTTTGGCCTTACAAAGTGGCGAGATGACTTCCCGTGAAACGTTAATCCGCGGCAATCTTCGTTTGGTTTTGTCGGTGATCCAACGATTTTCACATCGAGGTGAGTATGTCGATGATCTCTTTCAAGTTGGATGTATCGGTTTGATGAAAGCGATCGATAATTTCGATTTGTATCAAAATGTTAAATTTTCCACCTATGCTGTTCCGATGGTAATCGGTGAAATTCGTCGCTATCTTCGTGATAATAATCCGATTCGCGTCAGTCGCTCGCTTCGTGATATCGCGTATCGCGCCTTAACCGTGCGGGATCAGCTAACCAATTCGAAATTAGCCGAACCGACGATTGCTGAGATTGCTCATACCATGAATGTGCCGAAAGAAGAAGTTGTTTTTGCCTTGGATGCGATTCAAGATCCTGTCTCGTTATTCGAACCGATCTATCATGATGGCGGTGATCCGATTTATGTGGTGGATCAGATTGCCGACGAGAAAGACCAAGACAGTTCTTGGATTGAGGGAATTGCGATTAAAGAGGCTATGCGTAGACTGAATGAGCGTGAGAAAAAGATTCTTACTTTACGGTTTTTCGAAGGGAAAACGCAAATGGAAGTCGCTGCTGAGATCGGAATATCACAAGCTCAAGTGTCAAGACTTGAAAAGGCTGCTATTCATCATATGCAAAAATATGTTACGTAAGGTCTATGCCAAGCTGTTGTTCATACCTTAGCTAGTAAGGATCGAACTGACCCGTTTGCTCGCAGGAGGATCAAGCGATGAGAGCGTCAGAACTTCAAGCTAAGGATGTTGTCGATATCGCGGATGGTAAAAAACTCGGCACGATTGGTGATTTGGAGATCGACATCGAACAAGGAATGATCAAAGCGTTGATCATTCCGCCTGCTAGTCGATTCTTTGGCTTTATGTCGGCTGGTGAGGAGATTGTGATCAGTTGGGCGCAGATCGTTAAAATCGGATCGGATGTTGTTTTGGTCGATCTAACTGCGCATGTTGACGGTAGTTATACGTCATACGGCATTTCACCATTTTCAAACGACGCGTACTGACCGGGAAATCCGGTCTTTTTTTATGGTACGATGTGTTGGTGAATGAGGTGGTAGTTTGACAGGACGAATGATAACGATCAGCGGCGTATTTGCACAAGGTGCGGTCGCGGGATTTTCCAAACGAACGGGCGGCGTAAGTGAAGGTGCATGGACTTCGTTAAATGTTGGATTACACGTTATGGACGAAGCACAATGTGTTATACAAAATCGCCATGCCATCGCAACCGATCTCGGACAAGATTTGACGCGGATGACCTTTGCAACTCAAGTGCATGGTGCCAATGTCGCCATCATAGCGAAAGACAGTATTGGCGCAGGGGCAAAAGAATTCCGTACAGCGATTGAGAATGTCGATGCACTCGTGACCAAAGAGCGAAAGGTCACATTAGCGATCGTAGCGGCTGATTGTATCGCTGCCTTGATGTATGATCCTTATGCAGGTGTAATCGGCGCCTTTCATGCTGGGTGGCGCGGGGCCACACAGGGTATTGCCACAGCAACGCTTGAAGCGATGGTGCAACAAGGGGCCAATCCATTGACGACACACCTTGCGATCGGTCCATCCATCCGTCGCTGTTGTTATGAAGTTGATCAGCCAGTTATTGCGAAAGTGAAACAACGTTATCAACAACTTGGCTTAGCCTTACATCAAGAAGTTATCTTTGAACATGAACAGCACGCGCAACTTGATTTAGCTACACTTGTGATGGATGAATTGTATGTGGCGGGAGTACCGCGTCATGCCATGCTTGATGTGTCGATTTGTACGCATTGTATGCCAGGGTTTTATTCACATCGCCGTGACCAGGGGAAGACGGGTCGTCATGGTGGTTTTATCGCACTTCGATAAGCTTAGGGAGGGTTTTTGTGGAAGACAAATTCGAGCCACTCGCCTATCGACAGTTTGTCGAGGAGCGGCGGGATCAGATTCGTGACAAGATCACCACCGCATTAGTGAAAGCAAAGCGAGACGATACGGTGACTTTGATTGCCGTGACTAAGTACATCGATCCGTTACGAGCACGCGTGATCGCCGAAGCAGGCATTCGTGATTTTGGTGAAAACCGCTGGCAAGTAGCTAAACCGAAGATTGAGGAAGCCTTACCGGTAACATGGCATTTTCTTGGCCCTATTCAACGCAATAAAGTGAAACCGATCGCGCAGCATTTCGATAGCATTCATAGTGTCGATCGTGTTGAAATCATCGATCTCCTCGATCGCTACGCAGGGGAGTATGCTAAAAAGCTCGACTTGTTTTTGCAGGTGAATATTTCGCAAGAAGAACAAAAGTCGGGTGTCGATCCGGATCAAGTGGAAGCGTTAGCAAAAGCGATTTTGATGAAAGAACATGTAAAGTTCAAAGGTCTTATGTTGATCGGCACACAACATGCTGATGATCTGCAAAAACGCCATGAATTTAACTCACTCTATGCGATCAGCAAGGCATTGAAGCAATCCCTTTCACTTGAGCATCTTGATCTGTCGATGGGTATGTCGGATGATTTTCCGATAGCCATTGAAGAAGGTGCGACGATGGTACGTATTGGAAGATATCTCGTTGTGGAAGAAAATACTTCAACTTTTAAGCGTAATGGTGTATCTTTAGATTGATCAACTATAACTACGGGGAGGTAAGATACTTTGTTACAACGTTTATGGAATTTTATCGGACTTGGCGATGAAGAAGAGGAAGAGATGCTACCAGAAGCAGAGGAGCAAATGATTCCTGAGATGAGTAATGAACCACAAGCATCGCGACGTCCAACCGTCGTGAATCTGCATACGCAAAAACAAGTGCGTGTGGTTTTAGCGGAACCTGCTGGTTACGATGATGCACAAATGATCGCTGAACATTTAAAAGCGCATCGTTCGGTAATCGTCAATCTGCATAAAGCTGAATACACACAGGCGCTTCGCGTTGTCGATTTCCTGAGTGGTTGTGTGTATGCACTTGGTGGTACGATGCAAAAACTAGGGAAAAACATCTTTTTATGCGCTCCGGACAATGTGGATATCCAAGGCACGATCAGCGAATATCTCGCTGGTGAAACAAGACATATTTGAGGTGTTGTCGTGTTACCAATGATTGACGTAGGCGTTTCCTATCTTCTTGAAGCCTATTCGTTGCTGCTTTTGGCTAGGATTATTTTAACTTGGTTTCCTGCTGTTTTAGAAAGTAGTATTGGCCGAGCGATCGGGCGATTGACAGATCCGTATTTAAGAATCTTTCAGCGTTTTGTCCCTCCGATAAGCATGGGGGCTGGCTATCTTGATCTTTCGCCGATCGTAGCGCTCATCGCGTATTATTTTATCGAACGTGTCGTTTTCTCTATCCTTGGTATGTTGTGATGACTGAGTTTCACGAAATGATTGCCATGCATTATCGGCAGGATGAACTTCCTTTCGTTAAAAAAATGCGAAAGGTGATTGACGATCTTGATGCATGCCCCGTGTACCTCACGGAATTCTTGACGTTACGTGAACAGCAAATCGTGCAGAGTTTGCTTGCAAAGACTTTCTTTCACAAGATGGTCTATGGAGGTCATACCCAAGCAGAGCGTTGTCGAATTTTATTATCAGCAGATGATTTGCGCACAGAGCCGACATTGTCGACACACGAAATCGCCTGTCTTGACGTGTCGATCAAAAAAGGTGCTGCACCCTTACGTCATGCAGATTATCTTGGAGCGATTTTAGGTCTTGGCATGAAACGTGAGGTCATTGGCGATATTAGGCTTACAGAAAACGGTGCTTTAGTTTTTTGTTCGACGCGAATCGTCGACTTTCTTCTTAGGGAATGGCATCAAGCTGGACGTAATGCAATTACGCTCGCACTACTTGATGATGTGGATGAGAGTCTTTTCAAGCAACCAACGATCAAGGAAATGACGGTAACGGTCAAAAGTTTGCGCTTGGATGCTGTTGTGGGTCATGCTTTTTCGATGTCAAGAACCAAAGCGACTGAGCCGATTCGTGCCGGTTTGATCAGTGTAAACCATGTGACGACAACCGATGTAACTACGGAGATCGCATTGGGCGATATTATCGGATTTCGAGGGAATGGTCGAGCTACCGTAATCGCAATCGGAGCAAAAAGTAAGAAGGATCGCATTTTTTTAACGATTGGACGTTATCAATAACGAAAAACAGGAGTTTCGACATGTTATGTCGAACAAAGTGAAAGTCAGAAGATAGCGGGATGACAACGCGATGATAAGTTCGTAGCTTGGGAGGTAGAGTATACGTGCCTTTGACCCCATTAGATATTCATAATAAGGAATTTAAACGTTCCTTACGCGGTTATAACGAAGATGAAGTTAATGATTTTCTCGATCGTGTTATCAAAGATTATGAAGCTTTAATGCGCCATAACAAAGAATTAGAAGAAAAGTTATCCAAGACGGAAGATCAGATTAAGCAATTTAAAAG
Source organism: Bacilli bacterium (assembly GCA_013044175.1). Taxonomy (GTDB): domain Bacteria; phylum Bacillota; class Bacilli; order Alicyclobacillales; family SLC66; genus JABEUY01. The sequence goes on along the minus strand of JABEUY010000124.1, from coordinate 22,218 downwards.
CATGGAAGATTCTTTGGGTAAATCGATTATGCTTGCGCAAGAAACGGCTGAAGAGTTAAAGCAAAATGCACGTAAAGAAGCACAACTCGTCATCCGAGAAGCGGAAAAGAATGCTGATCGAATCGTTCAGGATGCTTTGAATAAAGCGCGTAAAACGGCGCTTGATCTCGATGAGGTCAAACGACAAGCAACGATTTTTCGCGCGCGCTTACGCTCGTTATTGCAAGCACAAGCTGAACTACTCGACTCGATTGAATGGGATGAAGTAGCTGGTGATCGCGTAGAAGTATGATCAGTTTTCGTTTTCTTGTAACCCGCGTAACACGTGGCGAAAGCTGTCTGCATCCTTTTGGGATGCAGGCGTTTTTTGTTGAATAAGGGAGGCGTACTTTTTGGATTACGATAAAACGCTCAATTTGCCGGAAACCGAATTTCCGATGCGGGGTAATCTTCCGCAAAAAGAGCCAGAAATCTTAGCATACTGGAAAGAAAATGATCTTTATCAGCGTGTTGCAAAAGCAAAAAAGGGTAAGCCCAAATTTATTTTGCATGATGGACCGCCGTATGCCAATGGTGATACGCATCTTGGTCATGCATTAAATAAGATACTAAAAGACTTTATCGTCAAATCGAAATCGATGGCTGGTTTTGATACACCGTTTGTTCCAGGGTGGGATACACACGGGTTACCGATTGAAAATGCGATCATTAAATCGCAAAAATTAAACCGTCATGAACTCGGCGTCGTTGCATTTCGTCAAGCATGTATGGACTATGCAAATCGTTTTATCGATTTGCAAAAGGTGCAATTTGAGCGTTTTGGTGTTCGTGGGGATTTTGAAAATCCTTATGTGACGATGGATAAGGCGTATGAGGCTGAGCAAATTCGGGTCTTCGGTACGATGGCAGAACGTGGGTATATCTACAAAGGATTAAAACCTGTCTACTGGTGTCCATCTTGTGAAACAGCGCTTGCTGAGGCGGAGATCGAATATGATCTTCATGATTCACCGTCGATTTATGTCGCGTTTGAAGTGATTGACGGTAAAGGTGTGCTTGATGCAGGGACGAACATCATCATCTGGACGACGACGCCATGGACGATCCCAGCGAATTATGGTATTGCACTCAATCCTGATTTTTCTTACGTTGTTTTCACGCTACATGGGCAGCGCTATCTCGTTGCGCAAGACCTGTTAGTGACCATGTTAGTTGAACTGAATTTGTCAGAGGAACCTTATCAAATCATCGATACGATAAAAGGTGAAGCGCTTGACCGCGTGGTTGCTAAACATCCTTTGTATGATCGCACGTCACTCGTCGTGCTTGGTGATCATGTGACGCTCGAAGCAGGAACAGGCGCTGTACATACAGCACCTGGCCATGGTATGGATGACTACTTAGTCGGCTTAAAATATGATTTGCCTGTTGTTGCTCCCGTCGATCACAAAGGTCGGTTTACGGAAGAAGCGAAGCCATATACCGGTCAGTTTTATGAGAAAGCGAACGCACAAATCATCGAAGATTTAAAGGCGGTCGGCAAGTTATTTGGCCATAAGCCTCTGAATCATCAATATCCACATTGCTGGCGTTGTAAAAAGCCGGTCATCTATCGCGCAACCGAACAGTGGTTTGCCTCGATCGAAGCGTTTCGCGAAACGATGCTCAACGAAATCGATCGCGTCAACTGGGCGATTCCGTGGGGTAAGATCCGCCTTCATAATATGGTCGCAGATCGTACCGATTGGTGTATTTCTCGACAACGAACTTGGGGTGTTCCGATACCAGTTTTTTATTGTAATTCCTGTAATACGTCGATCCTTTCTAAAGAATCGGTAGAGCATGTGGCGAAGATCTTTGATGAAGAAGGATCACAAGCATGGTGGGCACGTGCAATCAGTGACCTATTACCGCAGGGAACGATCTGTTCCTGTGGATCGACTGATTTTCGCAAGGAAGAAGATATCATGGATGTGTGGTTTGATTCGGGTACCAGTCATATGGCCGTTTTGAATCAACGCGAAGAACTGGCTTGGCCGGCTGATTTATATCTAGAAGGTTCTGACCAATATCGTGGTTGGTTTAATTCCTCCTTGTCGACCGCAGTTGCCGTAAAAGGAAGTGCACCGTATAAACAAGTTTTGTCGCATGGTTTTACTTTAGATGGTGAAGGTCGCAAAATGTCAAAAAGTCTTGGCAATGGGATCGACCCACTTAAGGTGATCGAACAAATGGGTGCAGATATCTTGCGGTTATGGGTATCTTCTGTCGATTATCGGGCGGATGTTCGCATTTCGAACAATATTTTGAAGCAAGTATCCGAAGTATACCGTAAAATTCGCAATACGCTTCGCTTCTTGTTAGCCAATTTATCCGATTTTACGCCTTCGGATGAAGTGCCTTATGCGCAGTTGCGTGAGATCGATCGTTATATGCTCGATCGCTTGGCGAGAATGCAGGCGCGTGCGATCAACGCCTACGCGAACTATGAATTTCACGTGGTGTATCATGCTGTACAGAATTTTTGCGCAAGCGATCTGTCGAGTTTTTATCTTGATGTTGCTAAAGATGCTCTGTATGTGGAATTACCTGATGCATCGATTCGTCGTTCGATTCAAACCGTATTACAAACAACGTTGTTTGTGATCACGAAATTGATTGCGCCGATTCTCACGTTTACTGCTGATGAAGTCTGGCGTTATCGTAAAGATCAGGATACTTTTAGTATTCAATTAACTGAGTGGGAAAAGCTACCGGATCATTACGTGGATGATGCGCTCGTCGCGCATTGGGATCGTCTGCTAGCCTTACGCGATCAAGTGCTGATCGCTTTGGAAAAAGCGCGCCAAGATAAGACGATTGGTCAATCCCTTCAAGCGAGTGTCGATTTGTATGCTGTTGAAGATCATGATGTCGTATCGCGTTATGCGCATGAATTGAAAGATTTGTTTATCGTATCGAAAGTGACGATTCACGATCAAAGCGAGGCTATTCCACAAGAGGCTCTTGCCTTACAAGGCGTTCGTATCGTGGTCAATACAGCAACGGGGCACAAATGTGGTCGTTGTTGGCACGTAAAAGATGATATCGGGCATGATGATTCGCATCCGACGTTATGCGAACGTTGCGCGACGATCGTGTCAAAACGAAAGTAATCGCAAAGAGGATCCTACGACGACGGTCGTCTGGATCCTCTTTTTTAGACGAATTCTGTGATTAAAATAAAGAGCAAGCCGATCAAGCCGACGATGACAAAGTAAGAGGTAAAGCTGAGCACATCATTATATAGAATTTTGACGGCAAAGCTACTCACAATCTCGATCCCCGCAATCCAGATCAGCATGGTCCCTAGAGATCGAATCCACCGTCGACGCATAGTATTTCCCCTTCCGTGTTATTACTACTATCCCATCCATTTAGACTATTGACAAGACTTTTGACGGCTATGATTTGAACTTCTTTTGACAACCCGATGCATTTTGCAAAAAACTTGTCCCTACTTGATCGAGCATGGTACGATGATAAAAGACGAGGGGGCGCGGACTTGGTTTACATCGTAGCATTGATCGTTATCACGCTGGACCAGTGGATTAAATGGCTTGTCAATACGCATTTAACCGTTGGGACAGGTTATACGATTTGGGAAGGCATTTTACAGATTCTTTATGTTCGTAACACGGGAGCCGCCTTTAGCCTTTTGCTCAATGATCAAATTTTTTTGATTCTTGTTGCTGCGGTCGTTGCTATGGTGATCGTGATTGTCGATCGTAAGTTTGCAAAAGGTCAACGCGGGTTGCAAGTTACCTTAGGGTTGTTACTGGGTGGTGCGTTAGGTAATTTGATCGATCGCGTCTGGCATGGCTATGTGATCGACTACATTTATCTTACTTTTATCCGTTTTCCTGTTTTTAATCTTGCGGATAGCTCGATTGTGATCGCGCTGTTTATCCTCGTCCTTCGCTCATGGCGTAAAAAACAAAACGTTTCATCTCCAGGAGAATAGATCATGTCATTATGGGAATCCAGTGAAGAAGATAAATTGGTGTGTATTTGTGAACAAGACGGCGAACGCATTGATAAGTACCTCGCCGTTCAATTTGATTTTTCACGCACTTTTTTGCAGTCTCTCCTCGATCAGGGGAACATCAGCATGAATGGGCGTATCGTCAAACAAAGCAGTAAGAAAGTTCATCTTGGTGATCGACTTGAAGTGATCTTGCCACCACCGGCTATTCTCGATGTCGAACCTGAGGCGATTCCGATTACGATCGTCTATGAAGATGCCGATCTGTTAGTGGTCGATAAACCGCGCGGTATGGTTGTACATCCGGGAGCGGGTCATGAAAAGGGAACGCTTGTCGCTGCTGTCTTACACCATGTGCGCGATCTAGCGGGCATCGGTGGTACTTTACGTCCTGGTATCGTGCATCGGATCGATAAAGATACGAGTGGACTGCTATTGATTGCCAAAACGGATTTGGCGCATCAAGGTCTTTCGGCGCAACTTAAAGAGCATACGGTGAAACGTCTGTATGAAGCGATGGTACATGGGAACGTGGCGCATGCGGTGGGTAGAATTGAAGCGCCGATCGGCCGCGATGTCCATCAAAGACAACGCATGGCTGTCGTACGTGAGGGCGATGGGAAAGAAGCGATTACGCATTTTCGCGTGAAAGAAAGGTTTGCTGATTTTACTTTTCTTGAACTTCGTTTAGAAACGGGTCGAACGCACCAGATTCGCGTTCATCTTTCCTATATTGGACATCCACTCGTCGGTGATTTTGTTTATCACACGAAAGATCCTTTCGCCTTACATGGCCAATTTTTACATGCTAAAATGATCGGGTTTCATCATCCGCGTACTGGCGAGTACCTTGAATTTGAAACACCGATGCCACAAGCCTTACAAGACGTAAAGAGCGAAATTGAACGTCGATTTTCCTTGCCGATTGATTGACCGAACCTTGTTGCTTTGCTATACTAACGTAAATTAGTCAGTCCTTTAAGCGAGTACCGAGAGACTTGCAAGGAAACGGAGACAGGATCGGCATAGTCTTTTTATGCCATCGAAAGCCACCTTCCTTGGAGGGTGGCTTTTTTGGTCTGACGTTTCTGGAGGTGAGAGCATGACCGAACAAGGGATGATCACGTTGCTTGATGGTGACGCGATGCGTCGCGCTATCTCGCGGATTGCGTATGAGATCATCGAGCGTGTACCTGATCTTGATGATCTTGTCTTGTGCGGCATCAAGACGCGTGGTGCCTATCTTGCCAAGCGCCTTGCCGATAAGATTAGTGAAGTTGAAAAGCGTGAGATCAGTTGGTATGAAGTCGACGTCTCTCATTTTCGCGACGATCGTCATCGCCAAAGCACGGAGGAAGTGAAATCGCATGCCACTTTGGGACATGCATTTGCGCAGGCGATTGAGAATAAAACGATTATCTTAGTGGATGACGTCTTATTCACAGGACGAACAGTTCGAGCAGCTTTAGATGCGCTGACCAGTACGGCACGTCCCTCCTTAATTCAATTGGCCGTATTGATTGATCGCGGTCATCGTGAATTGCCGATTCGCCCAGATTATATCGGTAAAAACATCCCAACAGCGAAAAGTGAACGCGTCGTCGTCAACATGAAAGAAGTCGATGCGCTCGATACGGTTTTCCTCAAAAAATGAACTTCATGAGGGGGTTTCTCTATGCATCATGTCATCAGTGCTAAGTCATTCACGCAACAAGCGCTCTATGATCTTTTGCCAAAAATCGATCAGATGCAAACCCGTTTACAAGAAGGTGCACAAGATCGATTAAAAGGTAAGATTATGGCGGCGCTTTTTTTTGAACCGTCAACGCGTACGCGTCTTTCTTTTGAAACGGCGATGTTACGCCTTGGCGGACAAGTTATCAGTACGGAGAATGCCAGGGAATTTTCTTCTGCGATCAAAGGAGAGACGCTTGAAGATACGATACGTGTGGTCAGCGGTTATGCCGATGTGATCGTAATTCGTCACCATGAGATCGGTGCAGCAGCCAGAGCCGCTTCGGTCAGTCAAGTACCGATCTTATCGGCAGGTGATGGAGCAGGAGAACATCCCTCACAAGCGCTGCTCGACCTTTACACGATCTATCGTGAAATCGGCCGCGTCAATGATCTGACCGTCACGTTAATCGGCGATTTGATGTATGGGCGTACCGTTCATTCGCTAGTCTATCTGCTTAGCAATTTTACGAACATCCGATTGATCTGCACGGCACCGGAAGCGACGCAATTGCCGACGGATATCAGCGATTACGCTAAAGCGCGTGGCGTGACGATCGAGTGGGAGAAAAATCTTGAAATCGCAGCGAAACAAGCTGATGTCTTATACCAAACGCGCGTTCAAAAAGAACGTTTTACCTCACAAAATGAATATGAAGAGGTTAAAAATGCTTATCTAATCGATACCAAACTCATGGCGATCGTACCGCAAAAATCGATTATCATGCATCCACTGCCCCGTCTTAATGAAATCGCTAAAGACGTCGATCAGGATCCGCGTGCCGCCTATTTTCGACAATCGCACTATGGCGTTCCTGTTCGAATGGCACTGCTTGAAGATGCCTTACAACGTTGAAGCTAAGGAGTGAATACCATGGGCATTTTGTTGACGAATGGCTTTGTCGTCGATCCGATCGCAAAGTCAGTAACACGTCAAGACATTTTGTTAGAAGGTGATCGGATTGTCGCGATGGGTGTTGCCTTGCCAAGAGGGAATCATCAAGTACGTGATCTTACCGATCTGTATGTCGTACCAGGGTTGATTGATGTTCATGTTCACTTACGTGAACCGGGTTATACGCATAAAGAAACGATCGCTACAGGAACCATGGCGGCGGCAGCTGGCGGTTTTTCGCAGATCTGTCCGATGCCCAATACATCGCCTGTTACGGACGATCCTGAGATCGTGCGCTATGTCATCGAAGAGGCGAAACGCCATGGCTATGCGCAAGTGCATCCGATTGCTGCGGTAACCAAAGGGTTAAAAGGAGAAGAACTCACCGATTTTCAGGCACTGTATGAAGCGGGTGCCATCGCATTTTCCGATGATGGACGCGGTGTTCAATCGGCAGAGATGATGAAAAAGGCATTACTTGCTGCGAAAAAGTTAAATTCGTTAATCGCTGTCCATGCGGAGGACGAAACGCTATCTAAAAAAGGCGTTATGCATGAAGGGGAGATCTCGCGCCTTCTTGGTGTTGAAGGGATACCGACGGAAGCCGAATCGGTGATGATCGCTCGAGATATCGTTCTCGCACAAGCGACGGGGGCACATGTACATATCTGCCATGTCAGCCCAGAATCAGCCGTATCCTTAATCGCTGATGCCAAACGAAGGGGAATCCGAGTTACTGGTGAAGTCGCTCCACACCATCTGTTACTCAATGACCAAGTCGTAAAACAACTTGGTACGCATGGCAAAGTGAATCCGCCATTGCGTGATGAAATCGATCGATTGGCGTGTGTGCGCGGCTTTTTCGATGGTACGCTCGATGTGATCGCTACCGATCACGCGCCACACAGTGAAGAAGAAAAGGCACAATCATTAGAAAAAGCACCGAATGGCTTTACGGGTATTGAAATCAGTCTGCCGCTTCTTTATACCAGTTTTGTTCATAGTGGTCTGATGACGCTCGCTGAATTGGTGGAGCGTATGTCGACTTTACCGGCAAAGTTGTTCCATCTTGATGGCGGGCAACTGATCGTTGGTTCGCGTGCTGATCTGACGGTTCTTGATCCATATACACCGCGCATCGTCAATCCGCGCAAATTCAAGTCTAAAGGTAAAGTCACCCCCTTTGCTGGTCGTTCATTGTATGGCTGGCCGATACTCACGTATCATGCCGGAAATCTAGTCCATGACAGCATGGCGTAAAGGAGATGGAAGATGAAAGCTCGGTTGGTATTAGAAGATGGCTCTTGGTTTGAAGGCGAAAGTTTTGGTGCGACGGGAGAATCATTTGGCGAAGTCGTTTTTAACACCGGCATGGCTGGCTACCAAGAGGTACTGACGGATCCCTCCTATTGTGGCCAGATCGTGACGATGACATATCCTTTAGTCGGCAATTATGGTTGTAATATGGACGATATTGAAAGTACGAAATCGCATGTGCGCGGTTTTGTCGTGCGTGAAGCCGCAAAACATCCAAGTCATTACCGTAGCCAAGATTCGCTTGACGCCTATTTAAAGCGTGAAAATGTCATCGGGATCGAAGGCATCGACACGAGGCGCCTTACGAGAATTTTGCGTGTACACGGTACGATGCGCGGTGTCATTACTACGCAAGCTACACCACTTGAAGAATTAGTAGCTCGCGTCAATGCGTTTGACCTAGCACATGATCAAGTGGCACAAGTCACGACCAAGTCGGCCTATCGCGTTCCTGCTGATGGCGATCGCATCGTATTGCTCGATTTTGGGACGAAAATGGGAACTCTTCGCTCCTTGCGCGAACGCGGTTGCGATATCGTGGTTTTACCAGCTTTCTCGACACGTGAAGAAATTCTTGCTTGGAAACCAAAAGGAATCATGTTAAGTAACGGCCCTGGCGATCCAGAAGATCTTCTACCGATCGTTGAGGTGATTAAGCAATTGATCGGTCAAATCCCGATGTTTGGTATTTGTATGGGGCATCAACTCTTATCACTCGCTTGTGGAGCGACGACGGAGAAATTGCAATTTGGTCATCGCGGTGCGAATCATCCGGTCAAAGATTTGCGCAGTGGTCGCGTTTTTATCACCTCGCAAAATCATGGGTATGTCGTGAAAGAAAAATCATTGATCGGTACCGATCTTCAGTTGACGCATATCAATCAAAATGATGGCACTGTCGAGGGCGTGCGTCACGCGGTACATGCCGCATTTTCCGTACAGTATCATCCAGAAGCTCGACCTGGTCCGGATGATAGTGACTATCTCTTTGATGATTTTCTGACGATGATCGAAGCGTTTTGGGAAGGGGGCAAGCACGTTGCCAAAGCATGATGATATCAAATCGATTATGGTGATCGGTTCTGGTCCGATCGTTATCGGACAAGCAGCAGAATTTGACTATGCGGGAACACAAGCTTGCCAGTCATTAAAAGATGAAGGCGTGCGTGTCATTCTCGTCAATTCCAATCCAGCGACGATTATGACCGACCCAGAAATTGCAGATCGCGTCTATGTAGAACCGCTTAATGTCGATTTTCTGTCTCAAATTATACGCAAAGAGCGACCAGATGGTCTCGTCGCTACGCTCGGTGGTCAGACAGGTTTAAACCTTGCTGTCGCACTGGCCGAATCGGGCGTTCTTGATGAACAAAATGTTCGTCTATTAGGTACATCGCTTGCCTCGATTAAAATGGCAGAAGACCGTGATCAGTTTCGCTCATTAATGCAAGAACTTGGCGAACCCATCCCTGATAGCGCCATCGTGACCAATGAGGAAGAAGCGAAGGCGTTCCTTGAAGCGATCGGCCTTCCGATCATCATTCGCCCAGCTTATACGCTAGGCGGTACTGGCGGTGGCATCGCAACGACGTTAGATGAATATAATTCGCTTGTTTCTTTAGGTCTTGCTCTGTCGCCGATTCATCAAATTCTTGTTGAACGCAGTATTGCAGGGTATAAAGAACTCGAATATGAAGTCATGCGTGATCACGCGGATAATTGTATCGTCATTTGTAATATGGAAAATATCGATCCTGTTGGTGTGCATACGGGTGATTCGATCGTTGTCGCTCCGAGCCAGACGTTGACCGATCAAGAGTATCAGATGCTTCGCGCAGCATCGTTACGGATCATTCGCGCGCTAGGCATTGAAGGTGGGTGCAATATTCAGTTTGCACTCGATCCGCTTTCTAAACAGTATTACGTCATCGAAGTCAATCCGCGTGTCAGTCGTTCGAGTGCGCTCGCTTCAAAAGCTACAGGGTATCCGATCGCAAAAATGGCAGCAAAAATTGCATTAGGCTACACCTTAGATGAATTGATCAATCCGATTACTGGGCAAACGTATGCCTGTTTCGAACCTGCACTCGATTATGTGGTGACGAAAATCCCACGCTGGCCTTTTGATAAATTTTCAAGTGCCGAAAGACATCTCGGTACGCAAATGAAGGCAACGGGTGAAGTGATGGCACTAGGCCGTACGTTTGAAGAATCGATCATGAAAGCTGTTCGTTCGCTTGAGATCGGACTAGACTCCTTGGAATTGCCGTATCTACGCACATTATCGGATGAAGTATTACTCAGTCGGGCAAAAAAACCGGATGATGAACGGCTATTTATCATGGTGGAATTATTAGCGCGCGGTCATTCAGTCGATTCCTTGTACGCCCTCACGCGTATGGATCCTTTTTTCCTCTATAAATTTATGCATATTCTTGCTGTAGCGGCAAAGGTCAAAGAAAACTTAGATGATGACGTTTTGTACCAGGCAAAACGCAATGGTTTTCCTGATCGATACGTTGCTCGTTTGTCCGGGCAATCGTTAGAGGGGATTGAACAGCGGCGAAAAACATTGGGCATCGTTCCTGTCTACAAGATGGTCGATACGTGTGCTGCAGAATTTCATGCACAAACCCCTTACTACTACTCTTCTTATGAGCAAGAAGATGAAGTCATAGCTTCAACGACCGATAAGGTAGTCGTTCTTGGTTCAGGTCCGATTCGTATCGGTCAAGGGATTGAGTTTGATTACTGTTCGGTACACGCTTCCTTGGCTTTGCGCGAGCATGATTATGAATCGATCGTCATCAATAACAATCCGGAAACCGTGTCGACCGATTTCAATATGTCCAGTCGTCTCTATTTTGAACCGCTTTTTGTCGAAGATGTGATGCACATCATCGAACGGGAAAATCCGATCGGCGTGATCGTTCAGTTTGGTGGTCAGACGGCGATCAATCTCGCGGCACCGCTGGCTAAGCGCGGCGTGAAGATTTTAGGTACGAGTGTGGAAGATATCGATCGCGCTGAAAATCGTGAAAAGTTTGATGCGTTATTGTCGCAACTTGGCATTTTACGTCCGGAAGGTTTTGCGGTGACCAATTTGCAAGAAGCGATTGTCGCTGCGAATAAGCTTTCCTATCCTGTCTTGGTAAGACCTTCTTATGTACTTGGCGGACGTGCTATGCAAATCGTGTACGCGCAAAATGAACTTGAAGATTATATGCATGAAGCGGTACGAGCTTCGGCTGAGCATCCTGTCTTGATCGACCGCTATCTCACCGGTGTGGAGGTCGAAGTTGACGCGATTTCCGATGGGGAGACGGTTGTCATTCCTGGCATTATGGAACATGTCGAACGCGCTGGCGTCCATTCTGGAGACTCGATCGCCGTCTATCCGGCACAGTCCCTCAGTGAGGAATTACAGCGTAAAATCATCGAAGACACGATTGCGATTGCGCGTAATCTAAATGTAATCGGTCTGCTTAATATCCAATTTGTAGTACACGCTGGACAGGCGTATGTTCTGGAAGTCAATCCGCGCTCTTCACGCACTGTGCCGTTCTTAAGTAAAGTGACAGGTATCCCTATGGTTGATGTCGCGATGCAAGCGGTGATGGGCAAACGACTTTTTGATCTAGGTTATCAGACGGGGATTGCACCCGTAGCTGATCTCGTCTCGGTGAAAGTACCTGTCTTTTCGTTTGCTAAATTGCGCGAAGTGGATGTGACCCTTGGCCCTGAAATGAAATCGACAGGTGAAGTGATGGGTACCGATACTACCTTCTCAAAAGCGCTCTATAAAGGCATGCTTGCTGCAGGCTTTCGTTTTCCTGATCGCGGTGCGATCATTACGACGATCGCCGATAAAGATAAGGAAGAAGCCTTACCGATTTTACGCGGATTATCTACACTTGGGTTTCAACTGTACGCGACAGAAGGTACTGCAAGTTTCTTAGAACGCTATGGCATTGCCGCTAAAGTGGTCAGTAAAATTTCATCCGGTGAAGCGACACTTTTGGAATTGATCCGAAAAGGCGAAGCGACGATGGTCATTAATACCTTGACGCGCGGACGTAAGCCGGAACGCGATGGTTTTCGAATTCGCCGCGAAGCTGTTGAACACGCGATACCTTGCTTGACTTCGTTAGATACAGCGAAAGCGGTCTTCGATGTATTGACCGCTTTGCGTTTTTCAACCACGCCGCTTAAAGCAGGTAAACGCTAAGGAGGCGACACGATGAGTCTTGTCAAAGTATTGTCGCAACGCCCGATCGCCGACCAACTTTTTTCGATCACGATAGAATCGCCAAGTGATTTGCGTAAAGGGTATGAACCAGGACAATTTCTGCATTTTCGCATCACCGATTCGTTTGATTTCACTTTGCGCCGTCCTTTGTCGATTTGTAAAGTCGATCTTAAAAAAAGACAAATCACGGTTGTATACCGTGCAAGCGGTGAAGGTACGCGTCGGCTAAGTCGTCTGTTACCTGGCGAACAGGTTGACGTGATCGGTCCTTTAGGTCATGGTTTTCCCATGCATGATGAGGATCAGCATGCGATTTTAATCGGCGGGGGCATTGGCGTGCCCCCGATGGTAGAACTTGGTCGCCAACTTCGAAATCGTCAAATGAAAATTACGTCGGTAGTTGGTTTTGCTTCTAAGAGACAAGCGATCTTACTTGACGAACTCGCTGAATTTGGCGATGTGATCGTTCTTAGTCAAGATGGTTCCATCGGCGAAGAGGGTTTGGTCACCGATGCGTTGACCGAGGCATTATGTGCTGACGCTTCGCGATTTTATGCTTGCGGTCCTACGCCAATGCTTAAAGCGGTTAAAGAAACGATGCAGATTCATAACGTGCCGGGTTATCTGTCGCTAGAAGAACGGATGGGTTGTGGGATTGGGATCTGTGTCGGTTGTGTCCATCCGATCGAACGCGACCAAAAGGTCACGAACCGTAAGACGTGTAAGGAAGGTCCGGTCTTTTTGGCGCAAGAGGTGGTGTTCTCATGAGTCGATTAACGCATGTCGATCTCCGTGTCCCCTTTTTACACAAAATGCTCAAAAATCCTGTCATGCCGGCTTCAGGTTGTTTCTCCTTTGGCGAAGAGATGCGTCAGTTTTATGATTTGAATCTGCTTGGTGCCATCGTCGTGAAAGCGACGACGCTCGACGAAAGACAAGGTAACCCGACACCGAGAATTGCTGAAACTCCAGCAGGTATGTTAAATGCGATCGGTTTGCAAAACCCCGGGGTACAAGCTGTGCTTGCTCATGAATTACCACGACTTAAGGATTTTCGCACGTTACCTGTTATTGTCAATGTCGCTGGTACGGCGATCGAGGATTACGTCGAGGTCGTTAAAGCGCTTAATAGCAGTGAAGTTGTCTCGATGCTTGAACTGAATATCTCGTGTCCCAATGTGAAGTGCGGTGGTATTCAATTTGGGACTGATCCTATGATGGCAAGCGAGATGGTTAAAGCGATCAAAGCGGTCTCCCATTTTCCCGTCATCGTTAAACTTTCGCCTAATGTGACCGATATCGTTTCGATGGCTCTGGCCGTTGAAGAAGCGGGTGCCGATGCGATTTCGCTGATCAATACGTTGATTGGTATGCAAATTGATCTGGAGAAAAGACGACCACTGCTCGCTAACGGAATTGGTGGTTTATCTGGACCTGCGGTCAAACCTGTCGCGGTGCGTATGGTGTATGAAGTTTCCCAAAAAGTGCACGTACCTGTCATCGGAATCGGTGGTATTCGAACGGGTGAAGATGCGATTGAATTTTTGATGGCAGGGGCGAGTGCCGTACAAGTCGGGACAGCGAATTTTACCGATCCCTATGCTTGCCCGACGATCATCGAACAGATGGAAGCTTGGTGTAAAGAACATGGTGTTGCGAAAGTCGAACAATTGATCGGTGCAGCTTGGAGAAAGTAGGGAGGGAACTCATGAACGTACCTGTCTATGTGGCACTCGATTTTTCGGATCGAACAAAAATGGAGCGGTTGATCGAAACGCTTGGTGAAACGGCAACACATTATAAAATTGGTCTTGAAACGTATCTCGCCTTTGGTAACTCGTTTGTGGACCAGATGATCGCTAAAGGAAAAACGATCTTTCTGGATCTGAAGTTTCACGATATCCCTAATACTGTCGCGAGCGCAGTCGCCAATGCAGCGCAGATGGGTGTCGCACTCATGACGGTTCATGCGCTCGGTGGGGAAGCGATGGTAAGAAGCGCCGTTGAGGCGGCAATGCGACACGGTCAAGAAAGAACGGGCATTTTGGCCGTTACCTATCTCACGAGCCATGATCAGGCGACATTGCCGTTATCGAATCAGCGTGAAGTTGCTTTAGCGATTCAAATCGATGAACTCGCCAACCTTGCCGAGCTTGCACATGCTCATGGTGTGGTGGCATCAGCGCATGAAATCGCTATGATCAAAGAAAAGCATCCATCCCTTCATGTTCTAGTGCCTGGAATTCGCCCTGAAGGTTTTGCTGTGCAAGATCAAGCTCGTGTGGCTACGCCAAAACAAGCTGTGCTCGCTGGTGCCGATTACCTTGTGGTCGGTCGACCGATCACACAAGCACAGGATCCTCTCGCAGTCTTGAAGATGATTGTAAAAGCATGCCAGTAAATAAACAAGATTGAGGTGTCATGATGAATTCAACGATTATTCGTTCTTCGTATGCGCAAGAGATCGCATTAGCGCTCTTGCAGATCGGCGCGATCACGCTTTCACCAAAAGCACCGTATACATGGGCTTCTGGTATTGTTTCACCGATGTATTGTGATAACCGCCTCACGTTATCGTACCCTTATCTGCGGCAATTGATCGCTGATGCTTTTGTCGATAGCATTCAGACATACAGTGCACAAGTAGAAGCGATTGCAGGTACTGCAACAGCAGGCATTGCACATGCTGCGTTTGTTGCTGATCGTATGGGATTACCGATGGCTTACGTACGAAGCAGTGCGAAAGGGCATGGCAAGCAAAATCTTGTCGAAGGACGACTTTTGCAAAATCAACATGTTGCGGTCGTGGAAGATACTGTATCGACGGGTGGTTCTGTACTTGCTGCGATTACAGGATTGCGCGAAGAAGGCGTCAAAGTGGCAGTCGCATTATCGATTTTTACGTATGGATTCGCAGAAACTTACCAAGCTTTTCAAGATGTTCAAGTACCTTTGATCACATTGACCGATTTTGAAACGCTCGTTCAAGTCGCTGCTAATAACGATTATTTACAGCAAGAAGAAGTCGATTCGATTCTCGCCTTCCAAAAAGATCCTCGTAGTTTTCGTGTGTGATACGTTGACCGTATCCGTTTTTCCCCGATATAATGGCGGTGAGATTGGGTGAACGAACGAACGGAGAAATCGGCGATGACTCTTTATACCGAGGAAGAAATTCGCGTAAATGAACGGTTGAGTATTCGAAACGGCAATTTTGCTACAGTCGGTATAAGTATCGTCAGTAACTTTTCTGCTTTGTATGTACTCAGTGCCCTTCACGCGAATTCGCAAGAAGTCGCATTACTGAATGCATTACCAGCGCTTATGGCGATTATTGCGACGTGGATCGGTGCTGTCTGGATGTCGTCATTAGCCAGTAAAAAGAATTTTTGCGTTCGCGCTAGCGTCGTAGCGCGAGCCTTTTATTTTATCTTAGCTTTCATCCCCTTTGTCATTCATGGCGCAATTTTGACGCTCGTAGTCGTTTTATTGATTGCGCTCATGAATTTTCCCCAATCGTTTGCTACGCTTTCTTGGCAATCACTCATTGGTGACTTGATCCCTGAACAACGACGTGCAAGATTTTTTGGCTTACGCAATCGCCTGACGACGATCGTTGGAATGTTATCGACGTTAATTCCTGGTATTATTTTGCAACTTTTCCCGGTTACGAGTATCCCGCCGTATCAAGCTTTCTTTACAATCGCTTTTTTGGCTTCCATTTTTGAAATCTATTATTTGATTTTGCATACCGAACGACAAGCAAATCGACCTAAGCGCCGACTCGCATTCGTTCTGACGCCAGGTATGTTTTTAGCCTTTTTTCGTAAAAGTGTCTATCGGAAATTTCTGATCGGTGCACTTTTGTTTAACTTAGGTTGGCAAATGGCTTGGCCCTTGTTTAATATCTATCAAATCAAGGATGCAGGGGCGACTGCGATTTGGGTCAGTTTGTTTACGGTAGCTAATCAACTGTCGCAAATTCTTACCTTTACACTTTGGGGGAAGATTTCAACGCGCTTAGGCAATTCCATCACCTTTGGTATTGCCTGTTTTGGCATGGCAGTTTCCCCTGTATTGACCGTCTTATCAACAAACCTAGTGTATCTGGTTGTTCTGAATCTTCTGACTGGAATGTTCGTTGGTGGTGTTACCATGTTGCAGTTTAATCATCTGCTGCAAGTGACGAGTAAAGCACAAAGAACGGCGTATATTGCACATTTTAATATTTTGCTCGGTCTCGTGGGGTTCATTGCACCGGAGATTGGTGTTCTTTTCTTATCGCTTTTTCACATGGACGGTGCAATGGGCATTGCTTCGGTGGTTAGAGCGGCTGGGGGTTTTTTCTTTATTTTTGTTGTCGCTAATGTGGGACGTAAAGCTAAAGCCGCTTTAACTTAAAAGCGGCTTATTTCGATTGGGGTAAAGTAGCTTGCTTGAGCAGACGGTCTAGGATCGTTTCGTCGATGGCGACCGAGAGCGTTTTTTGCCCTGTGAACAGAACAAAGCCTGGTTTTGCACCATTGGGTCTAAACAGATCCTTCACTTCGACAAGATCGACAGGAATACGCGTACTGCCTTTGAGTTTGCTATAAAAAGCTGCCAGAATAGCCGCTTCTTCAATGGTAGAATCAGGTGGATGATCATGTTCGATGATCACATGAGACCCTGGTGCATCCTTGACATGAAGCCAGAAATGGTTTTTTCGTGCTTGTTTGAACGTGATAAAGTCGTTTTCTTGATTATTTCGACCGACAAAAATCCTTATGTTATCGGACGAAAGATAGGTATTGGGTACCATTTTATTTTGTTTCTTATCGGGTTGCGTTTTTTTGCCTTTGTTGACCACCGTTTTGAGATAACCACTGGTTCTTAGTTCTTCCTCAATCGCCGCTACTTCTGCTAATTGACAATGTTCTAGTTCGTGCAAGACAGATTCAATATATTGCAGGTCATGTTTCGCGATTTCAAGCTGATCCTTGGTGATCTGCCACCCTTTTTTGAATTTTGTATAGCGCTTGAAGTATTTGTTGGCGTTTTCTAATGGTGTTAACGCGGGATCAAGTTCGATAAAGAGCATGCGTTCATCATCATAAAAATTAGGCAATTGCACGCTTGTTAATCCTTTTTGTACTTGATGTAAGTAAGCGGTGAGCAGTTCGCCTTTTGTTCGCCAAATTTCAGCATCGTCTTGTTGGTCGAGCCAATCGCGAAGTTTCTCGATTTTAGTAAGACAGCGCTCCGATTCATTACGCATCATGCGTAGATAATTGCCAACTTTACCGCGGGCGATATCAGAAAGTGCCCGCGAAGAATAGTACAGATCGATCACTTCATGGAGCGACTCGTGCGTGATCTTTTTTTCTTGGACACGCTGTAAGGGCAAAAGATAAAAGCCGTCTGCTTCGTTTTTTGCGTCATACCAGATTGTCGGTTCGATCTTGGATTTTACTTGCTCGATCACGGCAAGAAATTGTAAGGCTTCTTGTTGTATCGTCCCTTGTGCTCCGTGTTTTTGTTCAAGTCGATAAGCGATTTCTTTTGCGAATAACGGACTGATACCAAGATAGTTGTTGACGAGATAGCGATCGATTCGTTCCTGCGTCTGTTCGCTTCGTTTTTGTGTATATCCATCTTTTGTTTCGTCAAAAGGATCTGACTTTGCTTGTGGTGGAGGACTGACATAATCTCGTCCTGGTAAAATTTCTCGATAGCGATTGACGCGCGAAGAAACGTGAGAAATTGCATCGATGATCGTACCTTGTTCTCGATCGAGCAACAAGATGTTGCTGTGTTTACCCATGATTTCGATGATAAGATGGCGCGTGACCGCTTCACCGACTTCATCACGCGTCTCAATCGCGATGTCGACGATTCGTTCCCGACTGATTTGGCGAATCGTGCCGATGCGACCGCCTTCAATATGCTTTCGTAGCAACATGCAAAACATCGGTGCTAATGCGGGATTTGGCGCATGAAAGCGTGTCGTTACATGAAGGCGAGGGTAAGCTTTATTTGCTGATAAAAGCAGGCGATGAGATTGTCGTTCCTTGCGAATCGTAAGTACGAGATCACTGTCTGTCGGTTGTTGGACTTTATCGATTCGTCCACCTCCGATTAAGCGACGAAGTTCATCAGTTACCGCACTGACGACAAGACCGTCAAAAGTCATGAGATTGCACCTCTAAAAGTTGGTCGATCGTGAAACGTTCGATCGTATCACCGACGGCAACATGATAAATGGCTCGTCGATTTCGGCGATCTTCACGTGTATGAATGATGCCCTGTTGTTGCCAAGGTACAACGATGACCGAGGTTCCAGGTTCTAACGTGATGGGATCAAAGATATCTTCTTTGCCATGGTCAAAGCGTGTAATGACATTGTTCGCCTCGCCAGCCACGTTGATGATGTTGCCCGTGACGAATTGGGATGGCTCTGAGACCAGAAAAGCGACAGCATTGGCCAAATCAGCACCTACGGCGTTACGCATGGGTCGAACTAAAGCGTCCTCGTTGAGTGAAGCTTCTTTGTCAGTGCCTCGGATATCACCAGGGCAGATCATATTGGCGGTGATTCCGTTTTCCTGCTCTTCTAAAGCAACACTGCGCGTTAACGATGCCAAGCCGACTTTGGCAGCAGCGTAGGCGGAGCGATAGACCCATCCGGGAGCTTCCTCGACGCGATCAAACCCGACTGTGATGATGCGACCAAAACCATGTGGGCGCATCAAAGGGATCACTCTTGCAAAGAGATGAAAGGCAGAAGAAAGATTGCCATCGATCATGGCATGCCATTCCTTGTCGTCGTAGTCAGTAAGTCTTTTTCGCTCAAAGATATAAGGACCGGCACTATGAATTAACGTATCAATCGTGCCAAATTGGCGAACGACCGTATCGATCATCGCATGGATATCTTCTTGCAAGGTGATATCGGCGCGAACAGTGATGACAGGAACTCCGTATTCCTTGTGCAACTGTTCGGCGAGGTGTTCGCAACGCTCTTTTGATTCGCGATAGTTTAACGCGATGGCGAAGTTTAGTGAGGCTAGTTTTCGCGCGAAAGCGACCGCCAAGCCACTCGCACTACCTGTGATTAATGCTTTGCGCATGCATAGGCGTCCTTTCGTAACGATTTTGCTTCTTTCCCAGTATAGCAAAAAGTCCTAAGCCAAGTCGCTCGCGCATATGCCTGTACCATAGTGAGAAGGTGAAAAAGGGTGAATCTGCGATGAGTGAGCAAACCTATTATCAAATGACAGCGAAAGAAGTTCTTGAACTTACCGGTTCGCGCATGGAAGGTTTAAGTCATGAAAAAGTAAAGGCACACCGTCAAACGTATGGGGATAATCAGATCATAACAGCTTCTGGGCCGTCTTTACTTACGTTATTCTTTGATCAGTTTCGCAACTTCATGGTGATTGTGTTATTAATCGCTACATTTTTTTCAGGGTTACTGGGGGAATATACGGATGCGATCACGATCTTGGTGCTTGTGATGGTAAATGCTCTTCTTGGATTTTGGCAACAAGTGCGTGCCGAAAAAGCGCTCTTTGCGTTACGCAAGTTAGCTGCACCTTTTGCGCAGGTGGTACGTGACGGGGTATATCAGCAAATTCCAGCGTATGATGTGGTTCGTGGCGATGTGATCGCCTTAAAAGCGGGCGATCGCGTCCCAGCTGATGCTCGCTTACTGGAAGTGCATGATCTCTTTTTAGAAGAGTCTTCCTTGACGG
Source organism: Bacilli bacterium (assembly GCA_013044175.1). Taxonomy (GTDB): domain Bacteria; phylum Bacillota; class Bacilli; order Alicyclobacillales; family SLC66; genus JABEUY01. Next base: position 2,266 of record JABEUY010000124.1, on the reverse strand, counting down.
GTGAATCTGAAGCCGTAGTAAAATCGACCCCACCACTTAGCGGGACGGGAATTAGCCTAGGCGATCAACGCAACATGGTGTTTATGAGTACACTTGTCACACGCGGCGTAGCATTGGCAGTTGTGATTGCGACGGGAATGCAAACCGAATTGGGAAAAATCGCGCATTTAATCGATCAACATGAACCCAATCCGACACCACTTGAAAAACGGCTACAGGAATTGGGGCAAGTCCTTGTCTATCTATCAATCGCTGTCACCCTCTTGGTCGTTCTTGCTGGAATTTGGCATGGCCAAACGATGACCACAATGTTGTTGGCAGGTGTGAGTCTTGCCGTTGCTGCGATACCCGAAGGGTTACCTGCGATTGTGACGATTGCACTCGCTTTAGGTGTCTCAAGAATGAGCCAGAAAAAGGCGATTATTCGAAAACTGCCTTCCGTGGAGACGCTCGGTTGTGCCACCGTGATTTGTTCCGATAAGACGGGAACCCTGACGAAAAACCAGATGACAGTCACTCAGATTTACGCGAATCAAACCGTATTTCCCTTAGAGCACGATGAGCGACCAGAGACGGTAAACAATATGGCATTACAGCGTCTCATCGAGATGAGTCAACATTGTCACCATGCCAGCTGGTCGATGCAAGATGGTAAAAAAACAGCGCAAGGTGATCCGACAGAAATCGCATTATTGACGATGAGCGAAGCGTTCGTGACAGCCCCGACCAACGCGTCATTATGCGAGGAACTTCCCTTTGATTCGACGAGAAAGCGCATGTCGATGTATATGAAAACCGAGAAAGGTCACGAAGTGTGGGTGAAGGGCGCTCCTGAAATCCTACTATCTTTGTGTACAAAACAACTTGTTAAAGGGACGATACAACCCCTTTTGGAGAGAGATAGACAGCTTTATCATCATGAAATCGGAAAAATGGCCAAAAAAGCGCTTCGTACCCTTTGCTTTGCCTATAAAAGCACAGATCAGTATAAGCAAGATCCCACGTACGATGAAGTCGATCTGATCTTTGTCGGCTTCGTGGGTATGATCGATCCACCGAGAGAAGAAGTGAAAGATGCCATAGCTGCATGCAGGACGGCGGGGATCAAAACGGTCATGATAACCGGTGATCATCCATTGACGGCGCGAGCGATCGCACAGTCCCTTTCGCTACTTACTGAAGAAGGGAAGTTGGTGACAGGTGCGCAACTGGATCAAATGCATGATCAAGAATTGCTCCGTCAGATCGATACGATTGATATTTTCGCTCGTGTTACCCCGATGCATAAACTGCGCATCGTAAAAGCGTATCAAAAGCTTAGTCATATCGTTGCGATGACAGGGGATGGGATCAATGATGCGCCAGCGATTAAAGCGGCAGACATCGGGATTGCGATGGGTATGGGTGGTACGGACGTTGCCAAAGAAGCGTCTGACTTAGTGCTTGCTGACGATCAGTTTACGACGATCGTCGCAGCGATTGAAGAAGGGCGCGGGATTTATGATAATATTCGTAAATTTATCCGCTATCTATTGTCCTGTAATATCGGTGAAATCGTAACGATGTTTCTCGCGATGGTGTGGGGCTTGCCATTGCCGCTTTTGCCGATACAAATTCTGTGGGTGAATCTCGTCACAGATGGCCTACCTGCTATTGCGCTAGGTATCGATGGTAAAGAGGATGATTTGATGAAAAAGCCCCCACGTCACGCAAATGAAAGTCTATTTGCAGGTGGCCTTCATCGAAAAATCATTATGCGAGGTACGTTGATCGGTTTGATCACCCTTGCCGTATTTTATGCGAGTTTAAGGATGCATGAACCCTTGATGAAAGCACAAACGATGGCGTTTAGTACTTTGGTGATCGCGCAACTCATTCATGTTTTTGAATGCCGATCACTTTCCCACGGATTATTTTCGCGACCGTTTTTTGAAAACAAGTGGCTTGTGGCTGCTGTTCTTAGCTCGTTAAGTCTACTCTTGCTCGTGATTTATGTACCGTTTTTGCGTACTATCTTTCATACGACCATACTTTCTTGGTTCGACTGGCTCGTGCTTGTTCTCATGGCGATCATTCCGAGTTTGTCAGGTAAGAATCGTAAAGAACAGCCAAAGCAGTCAAGGCCTTTGCCCAAACCATTCCTTCAACGTTAAACGGTGAGATCTTGGGTCTTGCTTGTCCGTCTTTCATACTTAAGGTAAAATGGATGTTGTGTGAAGTTTGAAGGGACGGATCGACACTGTTAACGAGCATGACCGGTTATGGT
>JABEUY010000018.1 GCA_013044175.1 Bacilli bacterium | reverse complement strand
GTGCGATACTCATAAAGCGCATTGTGCTTAATGTGGGTAACGTCTTTCCCCATGACCTCGATTCTACCTGCACTCGGTTCAAGAATGCGAAGTAGTGCTTTTCCAATCGTCGATTTGCCTGATCCAGATTCACCGACAAGCGCTAATACTTCACCTGCGTCGATGTGAAAGCTAACATGATCCACCGGATTGATATACACTTTTTGTCGGCCATCATTCACCAGAAAACGAACGAGAAGATCTTCGACCGAAACAAGATGGTCAGCCATGTTGCACCTCCTGTTCCCCTTCAAACAAATGACATTCCACATGACCATTTCCTGATGGGATTGCTTTTGGTCTCTGGTCTTTACACACATCAACCGCAACGGGACAACGCGGGTGAAAAGCACATCCACGCGGCAGATTAACAAGGTTTGGTGGTGACCCCGGTATACCTTCGATCGTTATATTGTCTGCAGACAAATGGGGAATCGCGCGAAGTAACCCTTCTGTATAAGGATGGTGGCGTTCGCCCAATTGCAACGTTTGACTTGGCGTCATTTCAATGATACGTCCAGCATACATAATCGCAACGCGTGAAGCCATTTCAGCCACTAGGCTAAAATCATGACTGATAAAGAGTACAGCAAATTTTTCTTGTTTTTGAATTTCCTTAATTTGATCGAGAATGGAACGTTGTACCACAACATCAAGAGCCGTTGTGGGTTCATCCATAATAACAAAGCCAGGATTTAAGGCAATCGCAATCGCGATGACGACGCGTTGACGCATACCTCCCGATAATTCATGCGGATAACTTTGCATCGCTTTTCGATCAATACGCACAATATCTAACAGTTGATTCGCCCGTTCAATCGCCTGTAATCTCGTCATACCTTTCTTATGGGCCAAAATCGTATCGACCATCTGCGTTTGAACGGTCATGACAGGATTTAAGGCACTCATTGCACTTTGAAAAACCATGGCCATCTGTGCCCAGCGAAAAGCTCTCAACTCTTTGAGATTCATTGCGTAAACGTCTTTACCCATGACGCGAATCGTTCCATTTGTGATCAATGCATCGCCTTTTAACAACCGCATAATCGCATAAGCCATCGTCGATTTACCAGAACCGGATTCCCCGATCAAACCGACGATCTCTTCCTTATATATTGTGAGATTTACGTCATTGACGGCGTTCACAATACCTGCAGAAGTTTGATAACCAACCGACAGATGATCGAGTTCAAGAATTGGTTGTCGATCGCTCATCTTACATTCCTCCTGAAGGCTCAAGAGCAGGATTTTTCTTTGAGATTTTTCTTTTTTTATGAATCCGTAAGCGTGGATTCGTAATTTGATCAATACCAAAGTTCATTAGGGCAAGACTCGTACCGACAAGAGCAATCGCAATGCCAGGTGGTACAAACCACCACCACGAGCCACTTAACATAGCGCCACCATTTTGCGCCCAAAACAAAATTGTTCCCCAACTGTTCGAAGAAATACTTTCAAACCCGAGATAGGCAAGGCTTGATTCAGCAAGAATTGCGCCAAGACAAGCATAGATCAAATTACTGGCAATCTGCGATGTCATATTCGGCAATATCTCAACAAACATAATTCGCCAAGTTTTTGCCCCTGATAAGCGTGCTGCGACGATAAAATCACGATTGGTAATCGACATCGCAACCGAGCGAAATACACGAGCTCCCCATGCCCAACCAGTTACTGCAATGATGACGCCGTTAATCAAAGGTGTCGAACTCTTCAAATACGATTCGATAAGTATCAACAAAGCAAGGCCAGGCATGACGAGAAACACATTCATTATCGTATTTAAAATACCATCGACTGTACCGCCTTTATACCCTGCATATACGCCGATAATAAATCCGATCAGCGTCGAAATTAGCGAGGAACCGACACCAACAATCAGCGATGTTTGCGTTCCCCAAATAAACTGAGAAAAAATATCCTGACCCGTATTGGTTGTCCCAAAGAAATGCGCCACCGATGGACCTAAAGAAGGGGCAAAATTGGTCGATTGTGGATCATACGGTGCAAGCAAAGGAGCAAAAATACCGATGATGACAAATAGACTAAAAATCGAAAAACCGACCACAGCCTTAGCATTACGAAAAAATCCTCGTAATGCAGAATTACTATTACGTTTCTTTTTTGTCTGCATCATGATGTCGCCCCTCTCCTGCGGATGCGAGGATCTAATCGACCGTACAAAATATCGACGAGGAAATTAATCACGACGCCAAATACGGCCACGATTAAAAACATGCCTTGAATTAAGGGATAATCTTCAGAAGTAACGGCGTTCGTTAATTGAAAACCAATACCTTGATAGGAAAAAACTTGCTCAATCAGAATCTGTCCACCGATGATTGTCGTCAATGCGATGGCCATCGAGGTCACTTGCGGTAAGATCGCGTTTCTCGCTGCATAATTAAAAATTAAACGACGCGGGGAAACCCCTTTAGCTTCAGCAAAGACGACATAATCTTCACCTAACGTCATCATCATATTGTTACGCATACCGATAATCCAACCGCTGACACTCGTTAAAAATACAACGAGAAAAGGAAGGAAACCATGATAGACAACGCTACGAATAAACGGCCAGTTAAGACCAGGAACTTCAGTATTACCATAACTATGACTCATCGGAAAAATGTTATTAGAAAACGCTAAGAAATAGACGAATACAACAGCTAACCAAAATTGTGGAATCGCTTGAAATGTCATCGATACGATCGGCGTAATCGAGTCGGTAACTCCACCACGTCGCCACGCGATAAAAATTCCGAGAACGGTTCCTAAAACGACAGAGACGAGATAAGAAATGCCAAGTAACCCTAATGTCCATGGTAAACTTTGCGCGATAATTGTTGAGACATGCACAGGATAGTACGTATACGAAAAGCCAAAGTGACCGGTAAGCATACTGCCAAGATAATTAATGTATTGGATTGGCCAAGGTTGATTGGAAAAGCCAAACTGCAATTCAAAAGCTTTTAAGGCTTGTGGTGGCATTTTACCTTGAAATTTAGCGAGCATATTAAGCGCAGGATTTCCTGGCATGAGTCGAGGCAAGGCAAAATTCAAGGTTAATGCAGCCCATATCGTCAGGAGCAAAAAACCGAGTTTGTTCAAAAAGTAACGCAATTGATACACCTTCTTTCCCTAAGTCACGGCGAGGAGATTAGACATATGTCCAATCTCCTCGCCACCTTATCGTTGCTGATGATCCTTAGTGCGCAGGATGCAAGTGCATAACAACGATCGCGTTCGCGTAATTCGTGTATGGGGAAGGATTGATCCAAGGATTAGCTGCCGTTGGGAACCCTGTGTAATTCATCGTACGGTATTCATACCATACTGGTCCATAGAACAACGGGATACTCGGTACCTGGTTCAACATGTAATTTTCTACTTTATAAAGATCCTGCTTTTGTTGACCAGGGTTTGTTGTTTGCGAGAACGAGACAAGAGCATTATCAACCGTCTTGTTGCTTAACTGTTCGACATTGTAATTGCCTTTGCTCCACAACATGTTTTGGAACAAGAAGTACGGCGAAGGTCCAGTATTGGTCCAAGAAATAGCGAGTTGATAGGATTTCTTGGTTCCGGAAAGGTTGTTGTTATAAGCACTAAATGCTTCTTGTTCTACATTGACATTGATACCGACCGCTTTTAATTCTTGTTGAATCAAGCCAGCATCCGTATCCCAGTCTGTCCAACCCGCAACGACTTGCAGTGAGAAGGAAAGTGGTTTTCCGTTTTTAGCAAAAATGCCTTGACTATTTTTCTTGTAACCTGCTTTTTCAAGCACTTTCATCGCTTGAGCAGGATTATAAGAAAGATTAACTTTGGATTTCAAAGCCGGATCAACCCAAGCTTGGTTATTAGGAAGGATCAAACCAAGAGCACTTGCTGGTTTGGTATAACCGTATTCGCCTTCATTCGCGAGCTTATTACGATCGATCGCAAGGCTCATCGCTTGACGAACTGGAAGTTGACTGAGAATTGGGTCTTTAAGATTAGTATACAACATGACGACGTTGCCCGGAGGATAATAGTAGTGATTGTGTTGAGCATCTTTGTTTACAAAGATACCTTGAATATTCGGAAGGAACATACCTGCCCAGTCAACTTTACCACTGGCAAGCGCCATGTCACCAGCATTGTTACCTGAATAAGCTGGGAAATCAAGCGTTTTAATCGGCGGCACGCCACCCCAATACTTATCATTAGCAACATACTTATAATCCTGTGCCGAGAAAGAACCTAATGTATAGGGTCCTGTTCCGATCGGGCTGGTCATCGTCGCTTTGGAAGGATCGCCAAGGCTAGCCCATTGATGTTGCGGTACAATCGGGATATTTAACGTGTAAGATGCAAAAGGTACGTTTGTTGTTTTAAAAGTAAAGACAACTTTATGAGGGCCAGCCGCTTTAACTGAGGCTAATTGTTGCCATTGTCCTGTCGTATCAGCAGCTGGGTATTTTTTCAACATATTGAAAGTAAAGACGACGTCAGCAGAAGTGAACGGTTTGCCGTCCGACCAATTCGTGTTACGAAGAGTAACCGTTACAGTTTTATTGCCATTACTCCATGAATAATTGGTACCAAGAAGATCAAACGTTTTGCCACTAACATTATCGAAGTAAAAAAGCGGTTCATAGATAAAGCCGAGCGTTCCATAGTTAGCGTTTGCAGAAAAAGGATTGAAATTATCTTGGAAGTTACCATTTGGCGATGGTACAACCTCAAGTGGCGTTGTGGATTGTGCCAGTTTGGGCATATGTGCTGCAAAGGCACTTCCTGATGTTCCAAGTAAGGTGCCAATCGTTAAAGCTGACATGGCAACGGCAGTAAGGAACTGCTTTTTCATCGTTAAATTTCCCCCTTGATGATAGTTTTTCGCGAAATCGCAACCGAAAAGGTTTTCAATCTCGTTATTGTTACAATACAACGAACTGATTACGCTTTCAAGTGTTTTTTTACGATTTTATTTGGTTTTTTTATAGGTAAAATATCATTATACTTTACTTATGATTCTATATTTAATTCTTTTATGGTTAAAAGTGATTAGATATAGTAACATGGTTGTAATAACAAAGAAAATAAGGCACCCATCATCGGAAACGATTTAGTAGATAAGCAAATCAAAAAACGTTGCACCAAGCAATCTGGCACAACGTCAAATTGAACTACCTCGATTTAATTCTGATGAACAATCTCTTGCGCTTGTTCGTGGGCATGATATGAACTTCGCACTAACGGGCCGCTTTCCACGTGACGAAATCCTTTTGCCAATCCGATTTTACGTAGTTGGGAAAACTCTTCAGGGGTATAATATTTTTCAACTGACAAATGTTTTCGTGTCGGTTGTAAATATTGGCCGATCGTGAGGATCGTGACATCGTTCGCCCGTAAATCATCCATCGTCATCAAAATTTCATCCCAGGATTCACCGACGCCAAGCATGATACTTGATTTTGTCGGTGTGGTTGTACTCATCTCACGAGCACGGGAAAGCAATTCGAGCGAGCGATCATACTTAGCTTTTGAACGCACATGATCAGAGAGTCGTCGCACCGTTTCAATGTTATGATTTAAAACATCCGGTTTAGCATCCATCACCGTTTGCAAAGCTTGTCGATCCCCCATAAAATCAGGGATCAGTACTTCGATTTTACATTCTGTATTTAACTCTCTGACAGCCCGAATTGTCATGGCAAATACACTCGCTCCACCATCGGCGAGATCATCACGCGCCACGGAAGTGATGACCACATGCCGCAATCCCATTTCTTGTACAGCCGTGGCAACGCGTACAGGTTCCTCGAGATCAAGGCCAGCCGGTTTCCCTGGTGTCACGGCACAAAAGCGACACGCCCTCGTACAGATATCACCAAGTATCATAAAAGTTGCTGTACGATGTGCCCAACATTCATAAAGATTCGGACACCGTGCTTCTTCACAAACCGTATGCAGGCTGCTTTTTTTCATGATTTTTTTAAGGTCACGAAAACCATCACCAGCTTGCAACTGAATTTTTAACCATTCTGGACGACGAAGGGTTTGGTTGCCCTCATTCTTTTCATTTTCGACCATAATTATCAATCACCCACCTTACACATCCATTGTAACATCGAACGCTTCAAGTTTCCCTTTGATCAATTTCATGAATCGACCAGTAATCAAACCATCAAGAACGCGATGATCGATACTTATGCACAAATTCACCATAGAACGAATCGCAATCGCATCATCAGCTAAGACGACGGGGCGCTTAATGATCGATTCAATCGACAAAATGCCTGCTTGTGGCGGATTGAGAATCGGCTTTGACAAAACAGATCCGAATGCGCCTGTGTTATTGATCGTAAACGTCCCACCCGATACATCATCGAGTGTTAATTTCCCGGTTTTCGCTCGTGTAGCAATCGCAGAAAGCGCATGCGCAAGTCCAGAGATCGAAAGACGATCAGCATGGTGAATCACGGGGACGACAAGCGCGTCCTCAGTAGCAACCGCAACAGAAAGATGGATACCTTGGTGCACAAGAATACCGTCATTTGTCCACGTCGAATTCAACATCGGATATTCCTTGAGTGCATCGACGACGACTTTCATAAAAAACGGGAAGTACGTTAAATCGATACCTTCACGTTCTTTAAACGACTTCTTATTTCGTTCGCGTACTTTAACGAGTTTGGTGACGTCAGCTTCCACCATCATCCAAGCGTGCGGTACATCGCGAGCACTTTCCGTCATTCTTGTAGCGATCGTTTTGCGAATCGGCGTAATGGCAATCGTTTGAATATCGTGTTTTTCTTCAGTTGGTGGTAACAATGGCTTATCCGTTTCTTTTTGCTCATTGACCGTTTGCAGACTGGCTAACACATCTTTTCGAGTAATCCTCCCTGCGAAACCTGTCCCTGAAAGAGTTTGTAGATCCACAGCATGTTTTTGTGCTAAATAACGTACAGCCGGCGAATATCGTTGTTTCGTCGTTAAAGGCTCAATAGCTTTATGTTGTTGGTTAGACTCGACTAATACAGGCTGTTGTTCACTTGCAGGTCTAGATTGCTCGATATAGGCAAGCACCGTACCGACACGAACCGTTTCCCCTTCTGCTACGGCGATTTCTATCAATATGCCTTCTTCATCACTCGGTATCTCAGCAGTCACTTTATCGGTGACCACTTCGACGAGCGGTTCATATTTCGATACTGCATCGCCTACATTTTTTAACCATTTTCCAAGAGTACCTTCCGTCACACTTTCGCCGAGTTTCGGCATGCGCACTTCTGCCATCTCTCATTCTCCTTGCTTTTTCTTCGCTTAAAAACGAGCTAAATTGCGCATGGCATCCTCAATTTTTTGTGGATTAAGCATATAAAATTTTTCCATACCAGCATTATAAGGCATCGCAGGCACATCGGGCCCCGCCAAACGCATGATCGGCGCATCGAGATCGAACAACGCTTCTTCCGCGATCATAGCAGCGATCTCTGCACCTACTCCGCCTGTCTTGTTATCTTCATGCACGATAAGCACTTTACCGGTATGTCTAGCTGCCTCGATGATCGCTTCGCGATCTAGCGGTGCGATCGTACGAAGATCGAGAATATGCGCATGAATTCCTTCTTGTTCGAGCTTTGTAGCTACTTCTAACGCGTAATGCACCATCAAACCATAAGTGATTACCGTGATGTCATCGCCAGTCTTACGTAAAGTTGCCTTTCCGATTGGCACGATATGTTCGCCGTCAGGAACTTCATCACGGATTAAACGATACATGCCTTTATGCTCAAAAAACAAAACAGGATCAGGATCACGGATCGCAGCGAGTAAGAGACCTTTCGCATCGGCTGCTGTTGAAGGAATGACGATTTTTAATCCAGGCACATGGTAAAACAACGCTTCTAAGCTTTGCGAATGATACAGCGCACCGTGAACACCACCACCGAAAGGAGCGCGAATTACAAGCGGGCATGTCCAATCGTTATTCGAACGATAACGCATTTTTGCCGCTTCACTAATGATCTGATTGACAGCAGGTAAAATAAAATCGACAAACTGTATTTCAGCTACGGGCTTAAAACCCATCGCCGCTGCACCGATCGCAACACCGACAATGCCCGATTCAGCAAGTGGTGTATCCATGACGCGTTGCTCACCAAATTCTTCGATCAAACCTTGCGTTACGCGAAAAACACCGCCACGTACGCCAACATCTTCCCCGAGGACAAAGACTTGTTCATCTTCTCGCATCGCATGAAACAATGCGTCACGTATAGCGTCGATAAATAATTTCACAGCCACAACAAACCCTCCTTAGTTAGCGTACACGTAATCTAATGTACTTTCAGGAGGTGGATCTTGTGCCGTTTGAGCGTAGTCGGTCGCTTCGTTTATCGCTTGCATCAAGCGATCACGAATCGTTTTTTCCTTCGATTCATCCAACAATCCTTGTTTGACGAGATAATCCTTAAAAACAATCATCGCATCTTTAGCTTTCGCCTCATCCACTTCCTCTTTCGAACGATAAGCACGATCATCATCATCGCTCGAATGTGGTGTAAGGCGATAGGTCAACGCTTCGATCAAGGTAGGCCCATCACCCCGTCTGGCGCGATCGACCGCTTCTTTCGTCACACGGTAGACTTCAAGTACATCATTGCCATCGACCACGACGCCAGGAAAACCATAACCTAAAGCGCGATCCGCGATATGCTCACAGGCTACTTGTTTGGCTAATGGCACAGAAATCGCATATTGATTATTTTCACAAAAGAAAATCACAGGCAATTTATGCACTCCAGCAAAATTACAGCCTTCATGAAAATCGCCTTGATTGCTCGAACCTTCACCAAACGAGACATACGTCACAAATGTCTCCTTACGCATTTTGGCCGCTAACGCCATACCGACTGCATGAGGGATCTGAGTAGATACTGGACTGGAAATACTCATCAGATGATGTTTCTTAGAACCATAATGGCCGGGCATTTGCCGACCACCGCTATTTGGATCTTCTGCTCTCGCGTACATATGCAACATGATATCTTTAGGTGTTTGACCAAAAGCGAGAATCGTGCCCAAATCGCGATAATAGGGCGCGGCATAATCGATCGTAGGATCCATCGCAAAGGCGGCACCGATCTGCGCGCCTTCTTGCCCTTGACAAGAAACGACAAACGGCAATTTCCCCGCCCGATTTAAAAGCCATAAGCGTTCATCGATCAAACGAGCTTCCAGCATTTTCTCATACATCGCAATCACTTGATCATCGGTTAAGCCGAGTTGATGATGTTTAGACAAAACGTTAATTTCTCCTTTCATCCGTGAATGCCCCTTCCCTGTACGATCAAGGCGGCCTCTCCAATCGCTTCAGATAATGTCGGATGGGCATGAATCACCGTTCCGAGTTCAAAAGGTGTAGCATCCAGAAACTCACTGAGTGCTGCTTGCGCGATTAATTCCGTGGCATGAGGGCCAAGAATATGGACACCAAGCAGATCGTCCGTTTTTGCATCCGCTATGATTTTAACAAATCCATCGTTTTCGCCATAGACCATCGCTTTACCGTGTGCACGTAAACTGTATTTGCCCACCTTAATTTCATAGCCTTGCTCTTTCGCTTGTTTTTCGGTGATGCCCACACTGGCCACTTCAGGACGCGTGTATGTGCATCGTGGTATCTTTGTATAATCGATTTCTTCTGTCGTGATTCCAGCAATCGCTTCAACGGCGAGGATCCCTTCATGCGAAGCAACATGCGCCAATTGAAGGCGACCGATCACATCGCCGATAGCAAAAATGCTCGATTCAGCCGTACGCATCTGCGCATCGACGACGATAACACCACGCTCGACAACAACATTCGTCGCTTCAAGACCGATATCATCAACATTAGCTTTTCTTCCGATGGCAACGAGAATTTTATCCGGTGTAAAGGTCTTTCTTTCGTTGTCGATCACAGCATCGATCATCGAAATGCCATTTTCATCTCTCACAGAAGCGGCATCAAGCGTCGCATTCGTAAAAACTTCCACTTTGCGTTTCTTTAAAAGGCGCGCCATCTCTTTGGCGACTTCTTCATCTTCTTGAGGTAAAATTTGCGGTAAAGCTTCCAGTAATGTGACTTTCACGCCAAGATCAGCCATCATCGAAGCCCATTCAAGACCAATCGCACCAGCACCGACGATCAACAGCGAATCAGGTAATGTTTCCAATCGCAATGCATCATCCGAAGAGATTACCCATTCTCCATCAAAAGGGAGTTGAGGAAGCGCGCGTGGTTTAGAACCTGTCGCAATAATCGTATGTTTCGGGGTGAAAATTTCCGTTTCTCCATCAGCGTATTCAACACGAACTGCACCAGCACTTGGTGAAAAAATCGAAGGCCCCATAATGCGTCCATAGCCTTCGATGACACGAACTTGATTTTTCTTCATCAGAAATGCAACACCTTTATGTAACTGATCGACGATTTTTTGCTTACGATCCATCGCTTTTGGCAAATCGAAATGTAAATCTGAACTTACAATACCAAAAGCATCATCTTGCACAGCATGAAACAGTTCAGCACTTCGTAGCAAAGCTTTCGACGGAATACAGCCTTGATGTAAACATGTTCCACCGAGTTTATCCGCTTCAACAACGGCGACCGATAACCCTAATTGGGAGGCTCGAATCGCAGCTACGTAACCACCTGTGCCACCGCCAAGAATCATGACATCAAAAGTTTCTGCCATTGCCAACACCTCAATGTTCTTCATGATAAACTGCTACATGCTTGTACGAAATCAAAAGGCGAATTATAGTATAAAAAACACGGAAAGCAGGTTATACAAATGCGCACAATCATCTCATGGGCGATTCTTATTAGCTTTTTCCTTATCGCCGGAGAAGGTATTAATCTCATTCGCCTTGGCATTATGAATTCCCTTGGCAAAATGCCTAACCAAGGGTGGCAAATCATATTAGGGATCCTCCTCGCAGGACTTGGCACTTCCTTTCTCGGGGGTTTTATCTACCATCGCGCAAAAAGACGTGGACAGATCAAAAAACCCGATTGGATGAAGAAATAGTCAATCAACGAGTCGTATCATGATCAAAGGTAGGACTTAGCATGACGGAAAGTGCATGTCCTAAAACGTCTTGAATCGAAGCAAGCGATGATAACGCACCATCCGGATTACCGGGAAGGTTTATGATCAACGTCTGCGCCTTCATCCCAACGACAGCGCGCGATAACAGCGCATAGCGGGTATCCATTAAACCTGATCGCCGCATCTCCTCCTCAAGACCAGGTACCTGTTTCTCGATCACCCGCATAGTCGCTTCCGGTGTAACATCACGCGGTCCAAGACCAGTGCCACCCGTGGTAACGATCAAAGAAACTTCATGATCGACCAATTCTTCTAGGGTTGATACGATCATATCCTCATCATCTGGCACGATCGTCTGTGCGATGATCGAAAATCCTAATTCTGTTAGGCGGGCAGATAGTAAGGGTCCCGTCGCATCTTCTCTATCGCCATCATACGCTCGATCACTCGCCACAACAATCGCTGCTGATTTTTTAAGCGATAACAATTTGGTACGCCTTCTTTCTTAGCCTTCTCGGACATAATGGCCACTCTTTCCGCCGTCTTTCTCTAACAATCCCAAAAAATTAATCGTCATACCACGATCAATCGCTTTTACCATATCATATATCGTTAAGGCACCGATTGAAGCAGCTGTCAACGCTTCCATCTCGACACCTGTCGAACCGACCGTTTTCGCCTTAACGGTAAGCATAATCGTCCGTTCATCAGGAAAAGAAAAATCGATATCAACGCCTGACAACGCAACAGGATGACACATCGGAATAACCTCAGACGTTTTCTTAGCGGCCATGATCGCAGCCACTTGCGCAACGGCGAGTACGTCTCCTTTAGCTGCTTGTCCACTTCGGATCAAAGAAACCGTCTCTTCCTGCATTTGCAAAACTGCGCGCGCTACAGCGACACGAGATGTCATCATCTTTTCACTAATATCGACCATTTTAGCACGTCCTGACGCATTAAAGTGCGTCAGGGAAGCACGTTCGTCATGTATAGAAGCCATGAAAGCATACCTCCCGTACTCTACTTAGGTAGTATAGCATGTTGCAACAAGGTATACTGATTCAAAAAAAGGAGAATTCCTATGCTGATCACCATCGAACTCTATGCTGCTATCGCAGAGGCGATACAAGCGAATCAAATTACGTATGAATATCCCGAAAACGAAATCACCATAAAAGAACTCGCACAAAAATTAAAACTTACCTACCCAGAACATGAATCACTTCTTACGCGCTGCCGATTTGCCATCAACGAAGAGTACGCCGATATGTCGCAAGTCATCACAAAAAATGATCGTATCGCCATCATTCCTCCTGTCAGCGGAGGCGCACCAGAAACGGTAGTCTTAACCACCGAGCCCTTAAATAGTGCAGCAATGCACCAACTCGTTATCGATCCAAAAGCTGGTGCAGTCGTAGTCTTTTCAGGGATCGTGCGAGAATTCACCGATGATCGTCAGACTATCGCCATCGAATATACGGCGCATGAAGACATGGCAAAAAAAATGCTGCAAAAAGTCATCGACGAATGTATGGCAAAATGGCCAATCGCAAGAATGGCGATTTGGCATCGTTTAGGTTATCTCAGCATCTCAGAGACGAGCGTGCTCATCGGCGTGTCAACGCCACATCGAAAAGATGCGTTTGAAGCTGCTGAAACTGCTATGATCCGAATAAAACAAATCGTACCGATATGGAAAAAGGAATTTGACACAGAGGGACAAAATCAATGGGGTCATTCGGAGAGTAATCTTAATTCTTTGCGAGAAATGTAAAGAATGTGTGTGGAAACGGTTACATTTTCGTCGCAGGCAAATCTGCCTGCTTACCGATCTTCTTCTTCTTCAAAAAGAAGATGTGAAATCCGATCTTGAGGTATGGTATGTCGATAAGATTCATAGAGTGCGATAAAAGGATCTGCTGCATGAGCAGCCTGTCGAAGCAAATTTTCGGCGTCGCGCATATTGACGCGCTCTTGACCGCGTTGATGGCTTTCTTTC
>JABEUY010000123.1 GCA_013044175.1 Bacilli bacterium | reverse complement strand
CACTCTTTAATCGATCCCTTCTGATGTCGAATTCCCTTACTTCTTATCATAACGAAAGTATTCCGTTGTAGCCACTTGCATTTTTCGTAATAACACACGTTCGATATGGCGCATAAACTTTGTGCCCTTATTTTCGACAGGATCGATAGGACGAACAAGAACCGTATAAAGTCCAGCTCGATTCCCTCCGACGATATCGGTGAAGACTTGGTCGCCGATCATGATCGTTTTCGAAGCATCTGCCTTCATGGCAAAAAGTGCATTCCTAAAACCACCTTTTCGCGGCTTACCCGCCTTGCCAATCGCCCTGATCCCAAGCGGTCGCACAAAATCATCCACACGACGTTGCGTATTGTTCGACAAGACACAAAGTTGAAAACCTCGATTTGTTATCGATGCTAAAAAAGCGACAAGTTTCTCGGGACAATGCGGCGAATCCCACTTCGTCAGCGTATTGTCCAAATCGGTAATTACAGCTCGATACCCTTTTGTCCATAATCGCTCAAAATCGATATGATAAATCGATGCTACATACTCATCGGGGAGCCATTTTGCTGCCACGATACACCACCCGTTCTCACTTTCAATACGCCACATCCTATCATGTCACATGCTTCATTGCAAAACTTAAGGATCTTGACGAAATTTGTCTTGCCACTGCTCTTGCAATTTCTCAATCGCTTTTTTCTCAATGCGCGACACGTAAGAACGACTGATACCGAGTTCTTTGGCGATTTCACGTTGCGTTTTTTCCTCACTTTGTAACAGGCCAAAGCGCGCCAGAATAATCTCACGTTCTCTCCTTGAGAGCGATCGTAGCCCTTCATAGATCTGATCACGTTCAATTCGATAAGCGATCGTTTCCACGATGCCATCTTCCCCATCATCGCCAAGCACATCGAGCAAAGAAACTTCATTGCCTTCTTTGTCCTGCCCGATCGGTTCGTGAAGCGACACATCTTTTTTCACTTTCTTTTGCGCCCGCAGATGCATCAGAATCTCATTTTCAATACAACGCGCTGCATACGTCGCCAGTCTTACCCCTTTTTGCCCATCAAACGTCTGTATGCCTTTGATCAAGCCGATCGTGCCTATCGAAATCAAGTCTTCCGCATCGCCTTTACCTTGATCATATTTCTTCACGATGTGGGCAACTAAGCGCAGGTTGTGCTCGATCAATTGGTTTCGTGCATGGATGTCACCATGTTGCCATAGGGCGATCGCTCTTTCTTCCTCTTCCTGCGTTAAGGGCTTTGCGAACGACTGATTTTTAACATAGGAAACAAATACACTTAATTCCCGCAGAATCATGACGATGGTGGTTAAAAAGGGCATAGAAAAACACCTCCCGTTCGTGCTTTCACGATATGCGAACGGGACGGTGATCATGTTTCTTTAGCCAGTTTGCTTTGTATTTTGCTTAGATTGATGACTGCTACTCACGAGATTAGCTTGGCTCTTTGCCTCATTGGCGAGTTGTTGTGCATACGTCGTCGCAAAATAATGACCGCCACTGCCATTGTATTTCGCAACGTAGTAATAGTAATCGGTATGCGCGGGATGCAAGGCTGCTTCGATGGAAGCAAGACCGGGGTTAGCGATCGGACCGACAGGCAACCCTGTATTTTGGTACGTATTATAAGGACTATTGACCGCAAGATCTTGTAACGTCAGATTGAGTTTACCGTGTAGAGCATAAGACACCGTAGAATCGATCTGTAATTTCATACCGATCTTTAATCGATTATAAATCACACTGGCAATCAACGGTCGATCCCTGCTGATCGCCGCTTCGCGTTCGATCATCGAAGCGATCGTCAACAATTGGTTGATCGTCAAATGCTCTTGATGCATACGGTCGATCAAAGACGGCGTTAGAATTTGATCGGTTGCCTGCAACATCGCATTAACGACATCATGCGGATTTTCACCGAGTAAAAAGTCATACGTATCGGGAAAAAGATACCCTTCCAAACGATAGCGCACGCCTTTTTTAGAAAAGTTGCCTAAAGGCATAAACCAGTAAGAAAATATGCCTTGCTGAACTTGTTCAAGGAAGGCTGCCCGCGTCGTCACGCCAAGCGCGGCAAGACGATCTGCGATTTGCGATACGGTAAACCCTTCTGGAATCGTAACGACGACCGTATCGAACTGCGCGGCTCCAACCATTAATTCGGCTACTACTTGTTCAATCGACATACCTGATGCAAATTTATAATCACCGCTTTGGATCTTACCACCATCTCCAGAGAGAAACAGATAGGTACGAAACCAAAACGAACTACCGATAACACGATGTTGTACAAGCAAAGAAGCAATCGTTGCACTTCCCGCCCCTTGCGGTATCGTCACCCAGATCGACTGACCCTTGATGCCATTTTGTGAAGAAAAAACGACACGCAAAAGAATCGATAGGACGAGCAAGACGACCACAAGGCTCCCCATCACCATCGTAATAATACGTATTTGGCGTTTGCGAATCGAAGGTAAGCGCATAAAAAGTATCCTTTTATCGGTTAGTTTTCATCGATATCAAACAAAAGCGTATCAAATACTTCAGCGACGACATCCCATTCATCATCATCGTCAATCCCTACGAGCGTAGCCGTATCCTCTTCGACATCCCCTTCGATGCGAAGAATCAAAGGTTCTTCCTCGTGATCAACGGTCGATTGCAATAACGCGTAATGTTTACCTTCAACTTCTGCTACGCGCAATACACGATACTCTTCTTCAACACCGTCATCATCCGTTAATAACACGAAGCCTTGAAGCAAATCATCGAGCATTATGATCTCCCCTTTTTGTCCATATAGGCTTGCAAAATCAATGCAGCTGCAAGTTTATCGACCACATGCTTGCGTTTCTTGGAGGAAACATCCCCTTGTGATAAGAGACGATGAGCGCTTACCGTAGACAAGCGCTCATCCATCGTTGCAACCGGCAAGCCAAAGCGTTCTTCTAACGCATCGACAAAAAGCGCCGTCTTTTGTGCACGTTCTCCGAGTGTTCCATTCATATTGACGGGCAAACCGACAACAATCTCCGACACTTCTTGTTCACGGATAATCGTAGCAAGTTCCTCGAGAACATCAGGTGTTTTGTTACGATCGATCACCGCATACGATTGTGCCGTGATGCCGAGTAAATCGCTAAGCGCAATGCCGACGCGCACATCGCCATAATCGATACCCATTTGTCTCATGGCAACCTCGTCGACATATAGGCGCGTACCAGTTCTTCGATCAGATCATCGCGCTCAACTTGTCGAATAACATCACGAGCATCGCGATGGCTCGTGATGTAGGCCGGATCACCCGACAAGAGATAACCGGAAAGCTGATGAATCGGATTATAGCCCTTGTCGACAAGAGCTTCATAAGCGAGCAAAAGAGCTTTTTCTGCGCGTGATCGGCCATCTTGGCGAGTTTGAAATTGCATCGTTTCATCAAAAGGCGACATAACGCTACACCTCTTTGCCTGCAGTCACAGGTTCATTAAAAACAGATTATCTTACTTATTTCGAGATCGTTTTTGCAATACCTTCTTCTAAAATGGCTTTTGCAAGATTTAATGCCTCTTGCAATTTACTTGGATCTTTCGCGCCAGCTTGCGCCATATCAGGTCTTCCTCCGCCGGAACCGCCAGCCACTTGCGCGATTTGTTTAATCAATTGCCCCGCATGTAGCCCCTGCGCTATACCCGATTTTGCAATCGAACTCACGAAAGCTACTTTACCTTCTTTAACTGACCCTAACACCACATGAATTTCTTGATCTTTTTGTCGAATCTGCTCGACGATCCCGCGTAACCCTTCGACATCCATACCTGCAACTTGCGTAACCAAGTATTTGTGACCCTCAAATGTGACCACAGCATCTAGCAGTTGGCCAGACTCAAGCTTACTGATCGTCTGTTGAAGACTTTCAATTTCTTTTTGTAACTCTTTTGTCTGATCCAACATCAGACTGACTCTTTCGGGTAATTGCAAGGGATTAGCACGCAATCGTTCAGCCATCGCCGTCAGTAATTTTTCTTGCATGATGCCATACTCGTAAGCGAATTTACCTGTCACGGCTTCAATACGACGAACACCCGAACCGATCCCTGTCTCCCCAATCAATTTAAAGAGGCCGATCTGTCCTGTCCGTTCGACATGGCAACCACCGCAAAGTTCAATAGAATACGCACCGACTTTGACGACACGAACAACTTCACCATATTTTTCGCCAAACAACGCCATCGCACCAAGGCCTTTCGCCTCATCAATCGCCATCTGATCGATCGCAACGAGCGTGTCTTGCCAGATCTGTTCGTTCACATGGCGTTCAACGAGCGCCATCTCTTCTTTCGTCATCGCCCCGATATGTGAAAAGTCAAACCGTAGACGCCCGTCTTCGACAAGCGAACCAGCTTGGGCAACATGCGTGCCGAGAACATCACGTAGCGCTTTATGCATCAAGTGCGTCGCTGTATGATTTTTGGCGATCGCAAAGCGTCGCGTGGCTTCGATACGCGCCGTCACACTTTGACCGAGTCGAACAGTACCGGATACGACTTTCGCATCATGGATATGTTGACCATTCGGCCCTTTTTGCACATCCGTAACATGAAGCGTAAATTCTTCGCCGATAATTTCACCGTGATCCGCAACTTGACCGCCGCTTTCTGCATAAAAAGGCGTGCGTTCTAACACGATCAGCACATGTTCACCAAGACCGGCTTCTTGTACCGATTGATCTTCATGAATGATCGCGACGATCTTTGAGGAAGCTGTCGTGACTTCATAGCCGATAAATTCACTGCGCACAGTGAGATCGCGCAACGATGTCGTCTGAACTTGCATACTATCCGCATCTTGTCTTGCATTTCGTGCGCGTTCACGTTGCTTTTCAAGCGCGGCCGTAAAGCCATCGCGGTCGACCGACAACCCACTTTCTAACGCGATTTCTTCGGTAAGATCGATCGGAAAACCATAGGTATCGTAAAGTTTAAACACTTCATCACCATCAAGGCGTTCACTATTCGCTTCTTTCGCTCGTACGATCGCCTTGGCGAGTAATGCCTCACCATCCGTTAACGTCTCATGGAAACGTTCTTCTTCGGTACGAATTACCATTTCGATGAATTCGCGTTTTGCGAGGATCTCAGGATAGTAATCCTGCATCACTTCGCCCACAACGACCACGAGTTCATACAGATAGGGCTTCGTCATTCCCTGCTGCTTCCCATGACGCACCGCGCGACGTAACAGACGACGAATGACATAGCCACGACCTTCATTGCTCGGCAAAACGCCATCGGCAATGGAGAATGTCACAGCGCGAACGTGATCACTAATCACTTTTAAGGCGACATCCGTCGTTTCTTTTTCACCATAACGAATACCCAATAATGAAGCTGCACGCGCGATAATCGGAATAAATAAATCCGTATCGTAATTCGTCGCTACATTTTGAAGGACAGCAGCAGTTCGTTCTAGCCCCATACCCGTATCGATGTTTTTCTTAGGAAGTGGTGTGTATGAGCCATCCGGATTATGAT
>JABEUY010000122.1 GCA_013044175.1 Bacilli bacterium | reverse complement strand
TTTGCGATTCACTTTCGTGATCGTTTTGAAGGTTCAAGGCCCGTCCGGCGCTTGCCGTTCGTGCCGTCGCTCGCGGCGACAAGGAGTAATATATCATCTCCTCAAGGAGAAGTCAACACCATCTAAAAAGAATTTTACTTTTTCCATCAAAATAGATGGAAATACGCCATTCATCAAGAAGAAGTAAACATTGGCTTAGTACAACCATTAATGATTGGGATCTCAGATTGACGAGGTGCCAGCATAATAGCTCCTACAACTGTTCAAGCGCGCGAAAGTTCGTCTGAAGGATCAACCGCGCTTTTTGCGTGTTTAACGTCGTATTGACGCGTATCGCCTTTTGTTCCATGTCTTGTGGAGATACTTCATACGGTTGAATCAGATCGGTCGACAAGCCAACGTGCTTAGCCATACGAAGCGCAAAATCGTAATAGCTAGA
The DNA here is from genome assembly GCA_013044175.1 of Bacilli bacterium. Classification (GTDB taxonomy): domain Bacteria; phylum Bacillota; class Bacilli; order Alicyclobacillales; family SLC66; genus JABEUY01. Next base: position 6,160 of record JABEUY010000122.1, on the reverse strand, counting down.
CGAAGTCGAAGGACCAAGATGCAATATACCACGGTACGAAGATTCCGCTAGCTCAACGAGCGCATTAGCGACATCTTCAACATAAACAAACGTGCGCAACAGATTCGTGGCACGAAAAAGCGGTTCGGAATGCTTAAGAGACAAAATGAGCGAAGTGGTACGCCTATCCCATTGTCCACGCGTATTTTGTCCATAGATCGGACCTACGCGAACGATACATAGATTCTCATGGTTCATCAAGAAATGTCTTTCCGTTTGCCGTTTGGTATTCGTATACGCAGTCACGGGTGTCGTTGCAAGCAATCGCGAAGTTTCTTCGTCTTCAGCATAATTCCCTTTCGTTCCTGGAAAAACACCGTTTGTAGAAACATAGAGCATTCTCATCGAAGATTTTGCGTGTGCTAGCAAAGGTTGTAAGCCGTACTCAAACATTTTTTCTTCTAAACTACCCTGTTCATGCATTGCGCACCAAAGCACAAGATCAGGTTGATGCGAAACAAGAAGACGGTCAATGCCTCTAGGCAAAGTGAGATCCACCGATATCAACTTTTCATCCCAAGCATGTTGAAAACACGTACCGATCACCTCGACTTTGTGTTTCTGCAGCAACCGAAAGACATGATGCCCGACCAAGCCACTCGCACCGACTAAAAGAATACGCATCATAATCCACTATCTCCCTTCTATTTCAACGCATCGAAGTATTGACGATCACCAACTCATTAACTATACTTATAATTAGATATTTATTAAATTAGAAAATGATAAAAATAGGTGATCCGATGCAACTCGATAAACTGGTTAATTACCACAAAGCACTCGCCGACCCTACAAGGTTACGCATCTTATATCTGCTACGCGATGGACCGCTTCACGGTCAAGCACTCGCCGGAAAACTCGGCGTCACGCCAGCCACGATCACACATCACATGACGCTGTTGCGTAAAACAGGGATCATTCGAGAGATCCGTGACAAAAACACGATTTACTTTGACATTGACAAATACATCTTGAAACAAAATGCAGAAGCTATATTATCGGAATTTTTCGAACAAAAAGCCAACCAGGAAACTGTCAAGGAGACTGCGATGATGGAAACCGAGAAGCTAGAACAAACTGTCCTCAAAAACTTCATCACGACAAACGGCATGATCAAACAACTTCCGGCACAGCGTAAACGTAGACTGATCGTGTTTGAATATCTTGTGCGAGACTTGAAACCTGGGCAATCGTACACCGAAAAAGAAATCAATGCATACATCCAACGATTCCATGAGGATTTTTGTACGATTCGACGCGAATTGATTGTCCATCAATACATGTACCGTAAAGATGGCATCTACGAGCTCAATCCGAAAGCCATGTGGCCAAACTGGCGAACATAAAACAGGGAGAAGGCGGTGAATGACCGCCTTCTCCCTGTACTTTCAAACTATTTCAACCAAACGCTTAACTTTGCTCTTCTTTTCGCGGCATCACAAGATTAACGATGATACCCTCAATGACGAGAAACAACACGAGCACCATGAAAATCGAAAACTGATCGATCACAAATTCCATGTGCACACCTCATTTCCGAGACCTCATGCCTCTTACGCGATTTCGCATAAGTAAGACGATATAGTCCTATTGTACTTCGTCTACTCTTCAGACTCAATATCTTCATCGGTAGCAACAAGACGTGCAACCGTACTCACAAGGTCTTCTTCGCCAACGTTAATTAGCTTAACCCCTTGTGTATTGCGACCATACGTCGAGATACCGTCGATATGCATACGGATGGCTACACCCGTATTGGTGATGATCATCAAATCTTCCGCTTCGTGCACGATTTTCAGACCGACTACTTGTCCGTTTTTCTTCGTGACATTCAGCGTTTTTACCCCTTTACCACCGCGCGATTGTACGCGATAATCATCGATCGTCGTGCGTTTCCCATAGCCTTTTTCCGTGACGACAAGCACCGTCGTTCCTTCGGTGATGACATCCATATCAATCACGACATCATCATCGAGCGATATTCCTTTCACGCCTGACGCTTGTCTTCCCATAACACGGACATCCGACTCAGGAAAGCGTATCGACATGCCCATTCTCGTGCCGATGATGATTTCTTGATGACCATCCGTCAAACGAACTGCGATCAATTCGTCATCTTCACGTAACGATAACGCGATAATTCCACCTTTTCGTATATTAGCGAAATGACTAAGCGATGACTTTTTGACGATACCTTGTTTTGTTCCCGTAAAAAGATACAGATCCTCGCGAATCATATCTTCTTTCGAAACGGGGATGACCGCCGATATTTTTTCACCTTGTTCGATGTTCAACAAGTTGATGATCGGAACGCCCTTTGCAGTACGTCCGAGTTCCGGAATTTCATACGCCATCAAACGATACACTTTGGCACGATTCGTGAAGATCAGCAAGTGATTATGCGATGACGTGATAAAAAGGTGTTCGACAAAATCTTCATCCTTCGTCCCCATCGCCGTAATACCGCGACCACCACGACGCTGCGAACGATACGTTGTTGAAGGCGCCCGTTTGATATAGCCAGAATGCGATATCGTAATGACGACATCTTGCTCCTGAATAAAATCGCCCTCATCAAATTCACCTTCAGCCGCAACAATTCGTGTGCGTCGTTCGTCACCATAGCGATCGCGAATTTCAAGGATTTCTTTACGCACAACACCATACACAAGACTTTCATCGGCGAGAATCGCACGATATTCTGCGATCATTCGTTGCAATTCGTTATATTCTTGTTCGATCTTTTCGCGTTCGAGTCCTGTCAACCGCTGCAAACGCATATCGAGAATCGCTTGTGCTTGTTCTTCTGACAAAGCAAAGCGTTCGATCAATCCGTTTCTCGCCATTTCCGCATTGGCTGAAGCGCGAATCAACGCAATCACTTCATCCAGATGATCAAGGGCAATGCGTAAGCCCTCTAAGATGTGTGCACGCGCTTCGGCTTTACGCAGATCATACTGGGTACGACGCATAATGACTTCTTTTTGGTGTTCCACATAATAAAACAATAGTTGTTTTAAATTTAAAACTTTCGGTTGTCCACCGACGAGCGCTAACGCGTTGACGCCAAACGTCGACTGCATCGGCGTGTGTTTGTATAAATTGTTGAGCACAACTTGTGGCCGAACGTCACGTCGTAACTCAATGACGATACGCATACCACGACGATCGCTTTCATCACGCAAATCGGTGATACCGTCGATCTTCTTATCACGGGCAAGTTCAGCGATTTTCTCGATCAACTTCGCTTTATTCACCTGATAAGGCAATTCAGTCACGATGATTTTCATCTTGCCGTTTTTTTCTTCTTCGATCGTATGTACCGAACGCATGGTGATGCTACCATGACCCGTCTCATAAGCACTACGAATCCCATCACGTCCGAGAATCAAGCCAGCTGTCGGAAAATCAGGTCCTTTGATCACCGTCATCAGATCGGCAACAGTACAATCGGGTTGATCGATCAACATCACGACACCGTCGATCACTTCGGTCAAATTATGCGGCGGCATATTCGTCGCCATCCCAACAGCAATCCCGGAAGAACCGTTGACGAGCAGATTCGGAAAACGCGACGGAAGAACTGTCGGTTCGCTTTCACTCTCGTCGTAGTTTGGTTTGAAATCGACCGTTTCTTTGTTGATATCGCGTACTAATTCAAGGGCAAGATGTGACATACGCGATTCGGTATACCGCATCGCAGCTGCCGCATCCCCGTCGACACTACCAAAGTTGCCGTGGCCATCGACGAGTGGGTAGCGTGTCGAAAAATCCTGCGCTAAACGTACTAAAGCATCATAGACGGCCGTATCACCGTGAGGATGAAATTTACCGAGCACATCCCCGACGATACGCGCCGATTTCTTATACGGTTTATCGGGTGTCATGCCAAGTTCCATCATTGTATAAATGATACGGCGATGCACCGGTTTTAACCCGTCGCGCACATCAGGCAATGCGCGACTGACGATGACGCTCATCGAGTAATCGATAAACGATTTTCGTAGCTCTGAACTGATATCTTGGGGTAAAATTTTACCTTTTTCCGTCACGTACTTTTTGCCTCCTAGGCATTAAATGTCCAAATTACGAACATAACGAGCATGCTCTTCGATAAATTCGCGACGCGGATCGACACGATCACCCATAAGAACGCTAAAAATCGCGTCCGCATCGGCCGCATCTTCCATCGTCACTTGCAAAAGCGTACGTGACGCAGGATCCATCGTCGTCTCCCAAAGTTGCTCAGCGTTCATTTCGCCAAGACCTTTATAGCGTTGTAATCCGATTCCCGTCTTGCCAAGTTGCTCTTGTAAACGTTGCATTTCGGCATCGTCATACGCATAGTACGTCTGCTTACCTTTCGACACTTTATAAAGTGGTGGTTGCGCAATGTAGACATAGCCCGCGTCGATCAACTCGCGCATATAGCGGAAAAAGAACGTAAGTAACAAAATACGAATGTGCGAACCATCCACGTCCGCATCGGTCATAATAATCACATGATGATAACGCGCTTTGGCAAGATCGAAATCAGTCGAGATCCCCGTGCCAAGCGCTGTGATGATCGCGCGAATTTCTGCATTGGACAAAATCTTATCAAGGCGCGCTTTTTCCACATTGATGATCTTACCACGAAGCGGCAAAATCGCTTGAAAGTGACGATCACGGCCTTGTTTCGCCGAACCACCTGCCGAATCGCCTTCGACGATATAAAGCTCGCTGATCGAAGCGTCTTTGCTCGAACAGTCTGCGAGTTTACCCGGTAACGAACTGACTTCAAGCGCATTTTTACGCCGCGTCAATTCCCGTGCTTTACGGGCCGCTTCTCGAGCGCGCGCTGCCGTTACTGCTTTCTCAAGGATCCGTTTCGCGACCGAAGGATTTTCATCGAGAAAAGTGCCTAATTTCTCTGCAAAAAGACTTTCCACAATCCCTTTGACTTCACTATTGCCGAGCTTCGTCTTTGTCTGCCCTTCAAATTGCGGTTCAGGTAACTTGACACTGATGATCGCCGTCAATCCTTCGCGAACATCATCGCCTGATAAGCTTTGATCCGAATCCTTAATAATGTTATTGCGCTTTGCATAATCGTTCAACACGCGCGTCAGGGCAGATTTAAAACCCGATTCATGGGTTCCGCCTTCCATCGTGTTGATGTTATTGGCAAAGGAATAGATATTGCTGCTATAGCCATCGTTATATTGCAAAGCGACGTCCACCATCACTTTATCGCGTTCACCAGTAATGCCGACGATTTGTTCATGTAAGACATCTTTGCCGCGATGCAAATATTCGACAAACGACTGCACGCCGCCTTCGTAGCTATACGTCTGCTCACGGTCATCACGGTCATCTTTTAACTGAATCGTGATGCCTGCATTCAAAAACGCTAACTCACGCAGACGTGTCTGCAAGGTATCGAACGACAATTCGATCGTTTCGGTAAAAATCTGCGGATCAGGTTTGAATTCCACGATCGATCCTGTTGCCGTCGAAGTGCCGACCACTTCTAATTCCGTCGTCGGAATCCCGCGCGAAAAAGATTGTTTATAAAGTTTATGATCACGTTTGACATAGACATGTAGCCATTCTGATAAGGCATTCACGACTGAAGCACCTACACCGTGAAGACCTCCTGACACTTTATAGCCGCCACCGCCGAATTTTCCCCCAGCATGAAGTATCGTAAGTGCAACGGTAACGGCCGGCAGACCGACTTTCTCATGGATATCGACCGGAATACCTCGTCCATTATCTTCGACACTTACCGACTGGTCTTGATGTATAGTGACGTTAATCGTATCACAAAAGCCAGCCAAGGCTTCGTCGATCGCATTATCGACGATCTCCCAGACTAAATGATGCAGACCACGTGCACTCGTCGAACCGATATACATCCCTGGGCGTTTTCTTACCGCCTCCAAGCCTTCAAGTACAACGATCTGCGATGAATCATATTCTGACAAACCAGTTCGCCTCCAAATTTTTCCTTCCATCTCATCAAGATCAATATCGATCTGATCATTAAAAAAATGCTTACGATATGGCTTGCTCTTCTAGTATACCATGTCCTGTATGGAAAATTTTCGCCTTTGCACGTAAGGATACTGGGATCGTA
>JABEUY010000121.1 GCA_013044175.1 Bacilli bacterium | reverse complement strand
CGGTATGGGCATCCTTTATCTCGTATTTTGTTGGACTGGAATTCCAGGCATTATTGGTTTGATTGAAGGTATCATTTATCTTACGCTTTCTGATGCTGATTTTTCCAGAAAATACGACCCAGCCTACATGTCTTCCTAATCCATAGTCGTCTTATAAAAAGGTTTTTAGTAAGCAGGCAGCCCATGAATTTCTGGCTGCCTGCTTATTCATTTCACTTTGGAACTATAAAGAAAATTGGCGACGACGAAAAATAACGATGGCGACACTGTATAAAAGTAACGTACCGACGGCGAGAAAAAGCGAATTTCCAATAAAGTTTCCTTGTCCATGCATCAATTTTTGGGGATCAAATAGGGAAAATACGGACCAACGAGTCACAAACGAAAATTTTGAAGTCAAATCACCGATCACCCGCAATCCATAAAACAGCAACGTCAGCAAAGCCGATAACCCAAGCGCCGACCGTTCATCGCGAAGCCAACAAGAGAAAAGAAAGCAGTATCCGGAGATTAACGTAAATAGCAAGGTACCAAGAATATTCATCTGAACAAAATACCATGACGACATTCCGGCATGCGGTACCCACCAAGCAACAAAAAGTAGTCCTCCCGCTGTCGTAACGAAAGCGATGATAAGAACGCCACTAAGCAAGACACCAGCTTGCGTGATTGCGATTTTGACGCGAGACACGGGCATGGCCAATACATAACTGAGCGCTCCCGTATCGACAAGGTGGGCGACCAATTTTGTCGCAGCAAAAATCGCATAGATCCCCATGATGATGAGATAAAGTAAACTATAGAATTCACCGCTAAGGAAATCACCGATATGATGAACCCCTGCTGTATAGCCAACGACTTGCAAAAGGCCTTGAGGCATTTGTTGCAAAAGCTGATTGAGTGACTGCGATCCAGCAAAGGAAGGATAAATCCAAATAAAAAGTGCCATATACATCAGCATACCTACCGCATAGCTTGCGATCGTTCTTGCGTTGCCCTTCATCTCACTGCTATAAAGCGCGAAGTTCATCGTTTTCAACCTCCTTTTCACCATAAAAGTGCATGAAGAGTTCCTCCAAACTGCGGGGACGAACATCAAGCATATGAACATCACACCCTGCTAACACCTGAATCAATTCGTTATAATTCCCCTTGATCTCCACATCGACTTCATGGTGACGTTGCGCCACAATAGGTATTCCCGCAAGACGTAATTTCGTCAAATCATGCTCACTGCCAACACTAACCGTCACGATTTTACTGGTCACTTGGCGCAATCCTGCCATGTCTTGCACCGTTACGAGTCGCCCGTCTTTAAGAATCCCAACACGATCACAAACTCTCTCGACCTCGGTGAACACGTGTGAAGACAGCAACATCGTTGCCCCACGTTTTTTCTCCTCTTCGATCAAAGCGACAAAGCGCTGCTGCATCAAAGGATCAAGGCCGGAAGAGGGTTCATCGAGAATCAGTACTTGCGGACGATGCATACACGCCGCGATTAACCCTAGCTTTTGCTTCATACCTTTTGACATTTTACGAATCGGTGTTTTAACTTCTAACGAAAAAAACTGGATCAACTCATCTCTGCGCTTCGTATCGCGCATCTTTCGCATACTACCGAGCAAGGAAAGAAATTCAAGTCCATTCATCGTATCAAAAAAAGCCGTTTCACCAGGCAAGTAGCCGAGTTGCTCATGGATGCTCGCTGCCTGCGTCCAGCAGTCCTTTCCGTTTATATAGGCACTTCCGGCATCCGGACGTAAAAAACCTAGCAAATGACGAATCGTCGTCGACTTACCTGCACCATTCGGACCCAGATAGCCAAAAACTTCACCTTTTTCTACCGTAAAAGAAAGATCCGTTAAACCGCGTCCGCTTGAAAATCGCTTGGTCACACCTTGGAGAACAATCATGGCTTGAAACCCTCCTTATACATCCCAAATTGCAAAAGATCGAGATAAATTTGTAATTCGTCGATCATGGGCTGCAGCGAACTTTCTAAGCGATTATCGACCATATCAGGAATCGACGACATGTATTTCTCTTGCAAACCAAGTCCGATCCAAGTGATAAAATTCATGATATGCTCCCAAGCTATCCCATCGCGAAGCGCAACTTGATTCACGATGCTTTGCAGATCCTCCGTGAATTGATACACATAGGAAAGTTGACTGACGATCACTTTCGCATAGACAGGATGCTTTGCATCTTTCAAAATTCGCACAAACAGTTGATAGGTCAACGGATGCGCATGCATAAATCGCATTTTATGAAGTGTCGATGCACGTAAAAAAGCGATGATATCGTCAAAGGGTCCACGCGGAATGCTATCCATATAGTCGCGAAGATGACCATCACACACATATAAGAACAAGGATTCTTTGTCTTTGAAATATTTAAATAACACACCCTTAGAAATCTCAGCTCGTGCAACGATCCGATTCGTAGAAGCAAGATCATACCCGTAGTTCGCAAATTCCATTAAGCTCGCTTCGATGATTTGCTCTTGTTTTGTCTTAGGCAATTGTAAAAATTGTGCCGATGGCATAGCCTCTCTCCTCATTTTTTTTTGCCATCAAAAAAGCCGTGACCATATGGTCATGGCTGGAGCATAATCCCAATGTTACGTGGCGTCAAGATTCTCGTTACGTGGCTTACTCGTCAAAACGATGGTCAATAAGGACATCGACTTCATCATCCGCGGGCTCTTCAAACATATTCATCGCTATTTGCTTGATGTTTTCATCGACAAAGTACTCCTTGGTCGCGAAAGCTTGTCGATGTTGATTGCGTTTCTCGATCGCACGAAGCCACGTAGTATGATCCATCTTACAATAATGCAACTCTGTAACGATGCCTTTTTGAGAGAATAATTGTTGCACCGTTTGTCTTTCTTCCCGTGTCCAAAACCCAAAATCGAGAATCACGTTCGTACCAACACGAACGATCTGTTCGGCCTATAACAACTTGAATAGATTATGTTGGACTATTTTCACATGCTATCACGTTCCAATAACCGTTTCATGATGAATACCTCTCTGGCTAAAAAAGATCCTTGTCGAGTAAATGACTCTTTTATGCTTTTATGCTTCTATGTTTTACGTTGATCAATATCCTTGACTATTCACGATCTTTTTTCTTTTCTCGCTCACCGTTAAAAATGTAACCCATATTTTTCGCAATACGAATAAAATACAATGTCAATACAACTTGCACCAACGCAACGATCAGCGTTTCGATCGACACACTATGATCTCGCTTTATTTGTATTATAATACCAATTATACTTAAAAGATCGCCAATAATTATCATCACCATGCCAATCTTCATCATTTTACGGGCAATTTTTCGATTGTTGGTTTCATGGTCAATCATACTAGCCAATCCCTTTCTATTTGAAAGTACACAAAGTGCCAGGTAGTTGTCCAACCACGCCTTAGATAAGTTTTTCTTAACGATACTATACTTTTTATTTTACACGATATATTGGTATGCCTGAAGATCAAACCATTGTCTTTGAAAACACTGCGTTATATTCTGCCTTACGCAATGGTTCAGAAAAGAATACGATGCACTGAGGCCTCTTTCGAGCACATTCACTCAGTGCATCCCCAATCAAGTTCTACGTGAACTCCCTATCCGCAGTTCATCAACGCAAAAGACCGTTCGATTAACCAAGAATGTAATGAAACGAGGTTGCTGTATTGGCGCAGGTAATTATGGTAAATAGAAGCGTATTCACCAATCCGCCCAACCATGCATTCCCAGTTTTCCTGTAAAAACTTCTTGAAATGATCGTGCCAATAATCAAAATCGGAACCAATGGCATCGCCACGATGTAACCAAGATTCATGCTAGGCTGCCAAAGAGAACCTGTCGTCTTAAAGTGAATATATTGGATAAGAATGACCAACAGAACGCCGGCCATATTGATGCTAGACTAAATAGTAGACACAGCGAATTGAGAATGTAAGAATAAGGTGATTTCAATTCGAGGTGTGCAGAATGACTCAACAGAAGCAGTATG
>JABEUY010000017.1 GCA_013044175.1 Bacilli bacterium | reverse complement strand
GCGGATGAAGGTACGCTACAGGCTTTGCTCGATCAGGTGTTTGATGAAACGTTAGCGGATCTCTCTTCTTTTGCTTTTGAGAAAAGGGAAGGGCAACGTGAGATGGCGAAGCGCGTTAGCGATGTATTGTTACAAGCGCAAAGTCTTGTGGTGCAGGCTGGGACAGGAACGGGTAAGTCACTTGGCTATCTGTATCCTGCTATTTTGTATGCTTCTTTAACCGGGCAGCGCGTCGTCGTCGCCACACATACTGTCGCGTTACAAGAACAACTGTACAATAAGGAAATTCCTATCGCGCAACAAACCCTTTCTGTACCGTTTAAATCGGCACTACTTAAAGGACGAAGTAATTATGTCTGTCTGCGCAAAGCGGCCAATTATGTACATGGGTATGCGGCATTATCGCGTGAAGAACAGCAGTTTTTACCTGCGCTGTTAACGTGGTTGACAAAAACCTCGTATGGTGATCGCGAAGAGATCGCATTAAATGCGACCGATCGTAAAGTGTGGAACCTCGTGCAAAGTGAAACGGAATCGTGCATTAGTAAGCGCTGTCCGTTTTTTCAGGATTGTTATTACTTTGCGGCGCGTCAACGAGCTTTTCAAGCGGACCTTATCATCACGAATCATTCCTTGGTGCTTTCCGATGTGATGGCCGATCATCGCGTTTTGCCATCGCATAAGCATCTTATTCTCGATGAAGCTCACCATTTGGAGGAGCAAGCGACGAAAAGTTTTGGCAGTGAAGTGAAACTCGACGAATTGTTGTACCGACTCGATCGACTTTTGCATGGACGACAAGGTGGACTTCGTGAAATGGAGCAAATTGCGATCGCAGGAAGTGCGCGCGGTCATGAGGCGTTTTCCTTGATCGCTCCGTTGATCGGTAAAATCAACCGGCAACTTCATGAAAGTGAGAAAGATCTTCAAGTATGGCTTGACGCTTTTTTGCGCGATTTTGTGCCGAACGATGAGGATGGCGAATTTCGCATCACGAAAGACATCGTACAAAGTGAATCCTATGTGACAATTTTAAGCGCGGCTGAAGCGCTAGCGAATCGACTGGATACGTTATCGGGGATGCTCGCCGATTATGATCGCTTTTCTTCAGAAATCGATAGTTTAAGTTCGGGTGAAGCTGAGCAGACGCTCGGGATGATCGAAGATGGTGTCGGTCAGGTGCGCCATGTCCTGTATGGTTGTCTGACGCTTCTTGATGTTGTCATGATGAAGCATGAGGAAGATGCGTTTGTTGGATGGGTACAAAGCATGACCTTTCGAGCCAAAAAGCAATTGGTGTTTTTCCTAGCGCCGATCATGGTAGGTTCCCTGCTTGCAAGCGCCCTCTATGAAAAACGCCAATCGTTAATTTTTACTTCGGCGACGTTAACCGTTCACCAGTCCTTGCACTACTTTATGGCGCAAGTAGGCTTGACGAATCTGCAACAACTTGGCATGGTGCAAGAATTGATCGTTGCTTCACCCTTTGCGTATGAGCGACAAGCGTTGATCGCCATACCGGATGATCTTGCTGCGCCTGAGACTGAGGATTATCTTTTGTCGCTATGTGATGCGATTGAGAAAATCGTCGTGCTTGCGAAAGGTCGAACGCTCGTGCTTTTTACTTCGTATCAATTATTGCTCGCTGTGCATAAAGAACTTGCCGATCGCTTACTGTTACGACAGATTCGTATCTTTGCGCAAGGCTTTGAGGATCAGCGAAGGACGCATCTGATCGATCAGTTTAAACAAACGGATCGCGCAGTGCTGTTTGGCGTTCAAAGTTTTTGGGAAGGTATCGATATCAAAGGCGATGACTTACGTTGCCTGATCATCGTGAAATTACCGTTTGATGTGCCGACGCATCCGATTGTCAAAGCAAGATCCGATCGGTTAACGCGCATGGGGAAAAAACCTTTTTTTGATTATGCGTTACCCCAAGCGGTCATTCGCTTTACGCAAGGTGTGGGGCGTTTGATTCGCGCCAAGGATGACCGAGGCGTCATCTTTGTGTTTGATCAACGCATTCGCACGACGTCCTATGGTAAAACGTTTTTACGATCGATTCCTGCGATGCCGATGGTGACTGGTTCACTGCTTGAAGTTTGTCAGTACGCACATCCCTACTTGACTTCTTTATGATTGTGCGTGGCATTTACTATCTTTGGTGCGCTATAATAGCTTTGCAAGAAAAAATTCGAGGATAAGGGTGATGAAACGTGTCGCAAGAACGCGTAGGGGTAGTAACTTTTGGTGGTAATCCTGTAACTTTATTAGGTCCAGAAATTAAAGTCGGCGATCAAGCACCGAACGCAACCTTGGTTGACAATGGTCTTAAACCGGTGAGCATCGAAGATTATCAAGGCAAAGTACGCTTGATCAGTGTCGTTCCTTCGTTAGATACGGGTGTTTGCGATGCGCAAACTCGTCGCTTTAATGAAGAAGCAAGCAAACTCGGCGATGATGTTGTGATCTTGACGATCAGTGCCGATCTTCCGTTTGGTCAAAAACGTTGGTGTGGTGCAGCCGGTATCGATCGTGTCGTTACCTTGTCCGATCACCGTGATATGTCGTTTGGCTCTGCTTTTGGTACGTACATAAAAGAATTGCGTATCGATACACGTGCTGTCTTTGTCGTCGATCGCGATGGAAAAGTCACGTATGTGGAATACCTCAAAGAAGTTGGTCAACATCCTGATTATGATCAAGCTGTTGAAGCAGTTAAAAACACGTTTGCAGGTTGATTGCAACGAAAAAGCGGAGATCAGTGAACATGATCTCCGCTTTTTCACTTGGTGGATCATACAGGAATCGAACCTGTAACCTGCCGATTAAGAGTCGGATGCTCTACCAATTGAGCTAATGATCCAAATGACTAATATAGTATACACCGTTTTTTCAAAGAATACAATGCTTATTCGGTATATAATGAGGGATGAGTACTTTTGTTGGGGATTTCGTTAAAGGGGTTGTCGTCATGAAAGAAGCGAAAATTTCACCTTCCGTCGTTCGACGTTTACCGATCTATCTTCGTCATGTTCAAGATTTGCAAGAGGCAGGGATCGATACGGTATCTTCGAAAGAGATGGGAGCCAAGCTTGATTTAAATCCTGCTCAGATCCGTAAAGATCTCGCTTATTTTGGCGAATTCGGTCGTAAAGGAGTCGGCTACGAGGTGGAATATCTGTCGAGAAAACTTGAACAAATCCTTCATTTGGATCGACAGATTCACGTAGCACTCGTAGGCGCTGGGCATCTCGGTATCGCTTTGTCCAATTACACGCGCTTTCAAAATGAATGTATCTCGATCTCGGGCTTATATGATCGCGCTCCGGATAAAATAGGGACGCAAGTAGGACAATTGACCGTTTTACCGATTGAACAACTTGAAAGCGATGCCAAAACGACAACGTTTACGATGGGCATCATCGCGGTGCCAGCGTTCGCGGCTCAAGAAGTGTGTGACGTGATGGTGCGTTGTGGTATTCATGTGATTTTGAATTTCGCGCCAGTGAGTTTGAAGGTGCCTGCCTATGTTCATGTGCGCAGTACCGATATGACGACCGAGTTACAATCCTTGGCTTACTATATTCCAGAATAAAAGGTTAGGGAGTGAATTCTTTGCACATTCTCGTATCGAATGATGATGGTATTCACGCGCAAGGAATTCGCGTCCTTGCTACGTATTTGGCTACTTTTGCTCAAGTGACTGTGGTTGCGCCTGATCGACCACAAAGTGCTTCGTCCCATGGCATTACCCTTCACAAGCCATTGTATGCAGAAAAAGCTGATTTGGGAGAAGGAATTCGAGCTTATCAAGTAAACGGCACGCCAGCAGATTGTGTGAAACTCGGGCTTGGGGCTTTATGCCATGAAAGTGTTGAACCGGTTGATCTCGTCTTAAGCGGTATTAATGCAGGCTCGAATCTCGGTCATGATATCGTTTATTCAGGAACGGCGGCGGCGGCTAGCGAAGGGGCATTACTTGGATTTCCTGCGATCGCGCTTTCCTTAACGGGTGAACCTTTTGATTTTATGGCATGCGCGAAAGTAGCTCGTCTTTTGATCGATCAATTTGTTCTTCATGGTCTACCGAAAGATACGTACCTTAATGTAAATGTTCCTCCGGGTGGTTATGAGGAACTCACTGGCATTGAGATTACACGTACGGGTGTTCGTCAATACCAAAATGATTATACAAAGCGCGTCGATCCACTAGGTCGCTCCTATTATTGGCAAGCGGGTGAAATCGTTAAACTGAACAATGAACCGGGCACGGATGTCTACGCGGTTGAACAGCATCGTGTGAGCGTTACGCCAGTGACTTTTGATTTTACAAATGACAGGTTGCTTGATACACTAGGGACATGGCATCTTTCGCTAGGTTGATGCCGTTAAGTTCGAAGATTAGAGGGGAATTGTCCGTTTATGGACCGTGAACATGCGATTATAGCGATTCAAGAAGTCGATGCAAGTCCAGATTTGTATCTGCTCATTGATTTTTTGAATCGAACGCTTAAGCACAAGGAATTGATTTTTGGTTTGTCAAAAGCATCAACAGAAGGTAAGTATCGGGTAACGGTATATAAGACAGAATGAGACGACGACTGTGGCTGATGTTCGGATCGCTTTTCCTTTTCGTCGTACTTGGTTTTTGTATCGTAGCTGTCAATTATTTTATGCCAAAGCTTACTTCTGTCGATCCGAAGAATGTGCAAGTGGCGCAGTATGCGTTAGATCATTCGCCGATGGATCACGTTACACGCGTTTATTGGTTTACTGGCGGTCCTTTGGAACCGACGGTTGTGGGGACGGATGCTTTTCATAAGACACTGTATGTCTTTGTGAATGGACAAAGTACTGTTGTCGTATATCAAAATCAAGTCATTACGCCGACGAAAGCTTCCACGATCGCGCAACATCACGAAGGAAAAAGTCAAGTCGTCTCGGTCGTTCCTGGCTATGTGAATCCGAATACGACGACGACGTTCGGAGCTTTGACTTCGGACAATGCAGTTTATGAGGTGACGCTCTTGTTGCCAAATGGACGTTATGCCTACGTGTATGAGGACATGTATACCGGTGCTGTCTTGTGGTCTTTTAGTACTACTTTGCATATTTCTTTATGATAAAGGCATCCGAGTACAACCTTGGATGTTTTTTGTCATTGTGGGCAAGGTTTCGTACTGAAACTTGTCGTGGCAGGTGCTATACTAGGTGATAGTCTTGTGAAAGGATGTGGTGCTCATGCCGAGGATTCGAATCATCCCAGCCATGATCGCGCTGATCCTGACTTTTGGGGTATTGTTGGGTGGCACGTATGTCTATCGTAATTATGACAATTACTCGTTGTCACAACCGCTCTC
>JABEUY010000120.1 GCA_013044175.1 Bacilli bacterium | reverse complement strand
GTAAGAATCTTCTTCCTGGTATGTCCGTTGAAGTTTCAATTCATAGGAATTAATCGCAACGAAGGAAAAGGAGTGATGAAGTGTGGCAGGTAATAACGTAATTCGCCTCATCGCGATTCAAATTATCACCATCATCGTACTTGCGGCCTTATTATTTGGCGGCTACATCTATTACACGAACTCGATCAATTATGTAACTTCTACCGATGCGCAAGTAGACGGAACGATCGTGCCAATCACAGTTCCTTTGAGTGGAACGCTTTCTTCTTGGAATGGGTCGGTCAATACAACCGTTAACGCAGGCGATGTCCTCGGTATGGAATCGAATGGATCGGTGTTAGCCACGAATCCGAGCCTTGTACCTCTTTATAAAAATAAAAAGATGAAGGCAAAAATCAACAACGCTGAAATGATCACTTCACCGATCACCGGTACGGTTATTCAAAACAACGCTACAAACGGCCAAATGGTGCAGCCTGGGCAAATCCTCGCCGATGTTGTTAATTTGAACAGCCTTTACATCACGGCGAATATCCCCGAGACAGAAATTCGTCATGTCTCTGTCGGACAACGCGTCGATGTCAATATCGATGGTATTCCGAATACAACGTTTCAAGGAACAGTCGAACAGATTGGTAACGTAACGCAATCTGTGTTTTCACTCGTTCCCAATGTAACAACAGCTTCTGGTTCTTATACCAAAGTACTACAGCGCGTCCCGGTGAAAATAAGCTTAGGTAACTATTCGGGGAAACCATTACTTCCAGGCATGAGTGCTGAAGTTACCATTCACGTCAATAACAACAATTAGGCGTAAGCTGCGTAAGGAAAGGGGGCAGAAACGTGTCTTTTAAAGAGCGTTTTGGGATGAGTCCCGTGACGATGATCGCGATCGTTTTGGGCGTATTTATGGCGATTCTCGACAACACGGTCGTCAATGTTGCAATCCCTAAGATGATGTCCGTGTTCGCCGCGACGCAAAATGAAATCCAATGGGTCGTGACCGCCTACATGCTCGTCACAGGAATGTTGACGCCGATCAGTGGTTATCTGGGCGATCGGTTCGGACAAAAGCGCGTCTATCTCTTCGCACTTGCCGTCTTTACACTAGGATCGGCAATGGCAGGATTCGCATGGAGCACGGAGACGATGATCGCATTTCGCGTGTTCCAAGCGGTTGGTGGCGCTATGTTGATGCCGACGAGTATGGCGATTATGTTCAGTCTATCTCCGCCGGAACGTCGCGGAACGATCATGGGTATCTGGGGTATTGCTTTAATGTTTGCACCCGCATTAGGCCCTACACTCAGCGGTTATCTCGTGGAATATGTAGACTGGCGGTTGATTTTTTACATCAATGTACCTTTTGGCATCTTAAGTTTCTTCTTAGTCACGGCAAGCTTACCGACGATGCGTGGATCAAAGAAAGAACGATTCGATTTCTGGGGATTTATCACTTCGCTTATCGGCTTTTTCTCGTTGCTGTATGCTTTGTCCGAAGCGCCAAGCGATGGTTGGGGATCACCGACGATCATGATCTTTCTCTTCTTAGCAGCGGTGTTCCTCGCGTTGTTTGTCGCGATTGAGCTCACGACCGAGTCACCGATGCTCGATTTACGGTTACTTGCACGACGCGTCTTTTTAACAGCGACGATCACCTCAAGTTTGATCTCGATCGCCTTGCTCGGGGTGCTGTTTATTCTCCCCGTGTTTTTACAAGATAGTCTAGGATTAACACCGTTACAGACAGGTTTGCTGACCTTACCAGGTGCGCTTGTTACGGCAGTTACGATGCCGATTAGCGGTTATCTGTTTGACCGTTTTGGTGCGCGTGTTATGGGGATCTTTGGTTTGATCATCACTTTTGCGACGAGTATTTTATACACGTACTTAAACGTCAATTGGACGTTCACGATGATCATGATGCTGTATACGATTCGCTCCTTGGGCATGGGCTTAACGATGATGCCAGTATCGACAGCTGGATTAAATGACGTACCACGTCATCTTGTCAGTCGTGGTACAGCGCTACAAAATACAACGCGAAATGTCGCGGGATCAATCGGTACCGCATTTTTAAGTACCGTTATGCAGACGGGAAGTACAGGTGATTTTCTTCGCTATACTTCACGACTTAGTGTTCCGAATCTAAGAATGCTACACCAAACTGGCACCATGCCTAGCGTATATGGTGTGACGAATGCGAACATGCTTACGAACATCGTCAATTATCTGCATGGTGTCGGTTTTCAATCAGGCATGCAAGCTGCTTTTCTCGTCTCGGCAACCGTCGCTGGACTTGCTTTATTCTCGGTCTTATTTATCGGGAAAAAACAAATTCCTGTCGATCTCGGAACAGGTGGTGCAAAACCTGCCGTGGCTATGGCCGAGTAAAGCGATACCGAAAGGATCATCAAGCGTCTGATCGACTTTTAACGATCAGACGCTTCTTTTATTCGCCACCCTCTTGTTCACTATCACTATCCGATGGTTCTTTGCTATCGCCTTGACTTTTGCTAGTATCTTGCTTTTTGCCTGAAGACTCCTTCATCGCTTTTTGCATCGATTGTTTAAAAAGTTGTTGAAAAGTTGGTTGTTGTAAAGCGTCCGTCATGATCGTTTGAATCGCTTCGCGATAATCAGGTGACCGTAATGCGTCAAGTTGAAGCTTGGCAAAATACGAAGAATGCAACAAGGCGGCGAGATCGCGTTGATAGGTAGGATCTTTGACAAGTTGCTTTTGCATTGAGAGGAGTTGTGGTTTTGCTGCGTTAACCAAAACGAGTGCGAAAGTAGGATCGTTCATTTGCGAAGCAAAGAAGGATTTATTTTGTCCTTGTTGTAACAATTTTTCGACAGCTGTCCGAACATCGTTAGGAGAGACGGTTAACTTACTTTTAAAATCAGAAGTACCCATGGTATCTTGTAACGTAGAGATACCTTCTTTGCTATGTAAGACGTCAAGGACGATCGTTTTAATCTCAGCATAATTACCCGCCGTTTGTTGTTTGTCAGCGGCGGATGTGTCTGTAGCTCCACAACCGACAAGGAGAAGCGAAGGTATCCCGAGAAGGCGAATCCAGGTCATCACATTTGGACGCTTCATCCTAACCTCTCCTTTAGGTTTACCTTGGAAATAATTTGATTCTGATGATAGGGAGTGTGTACGATGAATCAAGCTTTATTTTGGAAAATTGCTGGTAGCGTCATCGGCATCGGCGTCGTCGCCGGGTTATTCTTTGCGATTCTTGGATGGCCCGCAGGTATCCCGTTTTATATGGGTGCCCTTGTCGGAGGATTTGTTGCTGCCGCTGGCGGTTTGATGGGTCTTTGGGCCTTTTTGCTTCTTAACTATATCTTTCGTAGCTTTCTGCCTTTTCGCGTGTGGATGTGGTTTCAAGGTGTGCTCGTTGGCTTTGCGATTTTTGACGTGTTGTTTTATTTTCCTCAAGTCGCATCGTTATTACCTAGCGGTTTAGCCCTCGCACCTGGGAATTATCTCGTCTACTTGCTTTCGCCGTTTGTCTACGCCGTCCTCGTCGGCTTGGTGAAAGCCTACAAAACAAACTGGGAAGCCTTCTTGCCATCCGTTTTCTTTATGTCGGTCTTCACAGCCGTCGAGTGGCTACCTGCGGTCGTCAATGCAAGACAATGGAATGTTGCGGGCTTAATCTGGATCGTCTTATCGATTTGTAACACGTATCTGCTCTTTACGATGGGCAAAACCCAACCTATGGTACGTCGCCAAAGCGTCGTCATTCAACCGAAGAGTTAACCGTTCCACCTTGGAGCAATTGTGAAATCGTGACGAATCGATAGCCTTTTTCGCGTAATCCGTCGATGATACGCGGTAGGGCAAGATGCGTCTGTTGGCAAGAATCACTGGCATGAAGCAACACGATATCACCAGGAACGACACGCGTGAGCACGCGTGAAATGATACGATCGACGCCAGGATTCATCCAGTCCAGTGAATCAGTCCGCCATTGAATGACGCGATAATGCATGGTAGTAAGTACTTTTAAGACGCGTTCATCAAAATCACCATTTGGCGTGCGGATGTATTGAGGTTTTATCTGGAGAGTTTCTTGCAAAGAATGTTCCGCCTTTTGCACTTGTTCGCGAATCCAAGCGTCGTTATGATCGGTAAAATCGCTATGTTTGTAACCGTGGCTGCCGATTTCAAAACCTAACGCTTTGATTCGCTTTGCTGTCTCTTGATGATGCATAACCCATGGTCCAGAAAGGAAAAATGTCGCGTTTTTTACGTCTTTATTTTTAAGAAGATCGAGAATTGGATCGGCGCGATGCGATCCCCATGAGATATCGAACGTGAGCGCAACGACTTTGTCATTGGTGTGTACACGATAGATCGCCTGGGGTGGTTCTTGTTGTGCAGCAAAAGCCATCGAGGGCAATGAAGTGAACAACAAACTCAGCACGAGTCCCATCGATGTGAAGCGTCGTAGCATAAGATCAACCTCCTTACGCCACGAGTATGCGTAATTCGGGTATAATTCATACGAGAAAACTTTTGGAGTAGGAGAATTGTCATGACGTTAAATCTCGTTATACTAGCTAGGCGGATGAAGTGGGAATTGATCATCACAACCTGCCTGTTTGTCGTCGGAGCACTTGGGGGGATATTTTTTTCACAGGATCTGATCGCTTTACTCCATCCGATGCTTTCTTCCTTGGAGCAAAAAGCAGCCTTGATGCGTCAAGAGACGGCTAATCAGCTTATGGTATCGCTGTTTAATAACAATTTGATCGTTAGCGTGATGATGCTTCTCGGTGGATTTATTCTCGGGATATTGCCCGTTATCTATGTCTTCTTAAATGGTGCCCTTGTCGGGTATGTGATTTCGACAGTATCCTCCGTGTCACATCTCAATCCATTTCTCGTCTTTCTCGCTGGTGTGTTACCGCACGGCATCTTTGAGATACCCGCCTATCTGATCGCTTCAGCTTTTGGTCTTCGCATCACCAAAGTAATGGTTAAGACGATCGTAAGATCTGTCCGAGGCGACACGCAAGAACTCGATCCGATGTCGCCGAATTCTTGGCGTGCTCTTTTTCGAGACAGTGTAGCGGTGGTATTGTACGTCGTTATCTTGTTGGTCATTGCAGCCTTTATAGAAAGCCATGTGACACCGATTCTTTTGCAGAGCGTGCTTCATCGTAGCTAGGTCATTTCAGTCTCAAAGACTAGGTGAAATCCTCAATTTCATCCGCATCGATCGGTAATAAATGCATTTTACCATGCCGTTTATAAGCGACCGTGTAGGCTTCTTGATCCCGTGTCATCAACTGCATTTCATCAATGGAAAAATCTTCTTTCAACCGTTCCTCAACACGCTGTAAAGCTGCCTGATAGGCAGTGTCTTGTGGGTCGAGAAAAAGAGCATTTTTGACTTGTGCCCAACTTACTAAAAAAACTTGTGCATCGGTTATCATGGAAAGCATCTCCGTTTCCGTCATGAAGGTAAGGTAAGATTACCATAAAGTAGAGGAGAAAGGGATCCTGTTGTGGTAAAAGATTATACATTTCAAGAAGCTGAACAGCAAAAAAACTTGCGCTGGATCGATGTTCGTTCCCCCGGGGAGTTTGCACAAGCAACGATTCCTGGCGCAGTCAATCTGCCTTTATTTGATGATGAAGAAAGGGCAGAGATCGGGACGATCTACAAACAGATCAGCGTAGAAGCAGCACGAAAAGCTGGCGTGCAAATCGTCTCGGCAAAACTTCCCTACCTCATGGAACAGATGGCGCAAATCATCGGTCGCGAAAAAGGGATCGTTTTTTGTTGGCGAGGTGGTATGCGTAGTAAGACGATGGCGACGATGGCAGATCTGCTCGATATGCCTGTATTTCGCCTTACGGGAGGCTATAGGAGCTATCGGCAACATGTCACTGCTTTTTTGCAAGGGATATCACAAGAAGCGATCCCGCCACTCTTTGTTCTTCACGGCATGACAGGAGTGGGCAAAACGCAGCTTCTTGCGAAACTGCGGGCGCTTGGCGAACCGGTGATCGATCTCGAAGATTTAGCCCGTCATCGTGGATCTGTTTTTGGGGCAATCGATCGAAATCCAGCGAACCAACGACAATTCGAATCGGGTCTCTACGCTTATTTTCAACCACAAAACCAAGCACCGTATTACATCATCGAAGCGGAAAGCAAACGCATCGGCCACGCGACGATGCCCGATTTTCTCGACGAAGCTAAGCATCGAGGTTACGCGATTGAAGTGACGGCGCCATTTGCGCAGCGAATTGAAAGAACGCTTGCAGCGTATCAAAGTGAAGATCGCGATGCATTTTATGAAGCGGTTGAGCATGCGTTGACGCGTATCGAACGAAGATTATCGCCGGATTCGCGCAAAGGATTGCAAGCAGCATTTACAGCCCGTGATGATGCCAAGTTGGCTGCGATTTTATTGGCTGATTATTATGATCCGATGTATAGGTATGGCATGGCGCAATATGAAACGGTTTTTGAAAAAGTGGATGCGACGGATCTTGATGAGGCGGTTCTGGCGATCGTTTCCATCCTAAAACGCATCATGGGTACGATTCGATAAAGACAAAGGCGTCGGTCGAGGTGTACAATAGCAAGAGAATGATGGACGGTTCGGACAACCCGAGGCAACTGTCCTATCTTTGTTTTTAGGTGGGTATCATGGATCAAATCACAGCTCTTATTCATCGTATGTCGATATTCGATTTGCTCGATATCGCC
>JABEUY010000016.1 GCA_013044175.1 Bacilli bacterium | reverse complement strand
TCTCGACGACGCGCTCTGCCTCTTCTTTTGTCGTACGGTAATTGACGATGACGTGGTAATCGTTGTGGGCAAAGCGATAGGCCATGGCTTCGCCAAGTCCTCGTGAGGCACCTGTGATCAACGCCACTTTACGTGTCGACATCGTGTTCTTCCTTTCTGAATAAAGCCAAGCGATAATGTATCGTTATGTTGTTTGCGTTCCCTTTAGAACCGGTTTACACTTTCGTCGCTTTGATCATGATCATCGGGCTGACTAAGATTCGGTCTTCTTGGGGGTACTTGCGGCAGATCATCTCACCGCGGTCTTGCAAGAGTGTGATCAATTCTTCACGGGCTGCCCAAGGCAAGGTGGCCAATTCTTCTTGCGCCCAGCCGAGTCCGCGAATGAGGACATCGACGATTTCACGTGGCCACCAATACAACGTGCGCTCATCGATCTCTTGTGATTTCTCGACGTGCCAACCAGACTTGATGAAAGCGTCGAGATTTGCTTTTTGGTCGATTAAGAATGTGCGCGGCGACTGTTGCTGATTGTCTTTCGCTAAGTCCATAATCGGTTTCATCCATTCGATAAAAAACGGTTCGTCCATGCCAAATGGCAACAGATTAAAGGCGCCGACAAAGCCTCCTGGTTTGACGACGCGATGAATTTCTTTAAGTGCAGCTTCCGTGTCGGTCAAGTGAAGGACGCTTGATGCGATTACCGCATCAAAAGTATGATCAGCAAAAGGAATGTTCTCCGCTCTGCCTTGCAGAATTTTGACTTGCGATAAAGCATTCGTTTCTACTTTGCGCGCTAGGCGTGCGAGCATGCCTTTGGAGGGATCCAAGCAGACGAGAGAACCTTGTGAACCGATGCGTTCGGCTAAGCCGCCTTCTATCGTTAGTAGTCCATCGCCAGAACCGATCTCAAGCACCTTCATGCCAGGCATTAGGTCAAGCCAATCGACAAATTGCTGGCGGTGTTCAATCCAACCAGGCACGAATTTAGCGATGGTTTGTTCGAAGATAATGGCAGAATTAAATCTCGAGATATGCAGGTGATGAATACGATTTTTAAGGTAACCAGCTTGTCCAAGCACATTTTGCAACCAAGCAAAAAAAAGTTCTCCTTTTGGAGAAAGTGCGATGAAGCGTTGATCGTGCTTGCGAATGATCGTCAAATTACCTGCAAGAAGACCAAGGCTGACTTCGTCTTGTAAGGAGTACTCGATCCAAGGGCGATGGAGAGTGCCTTGAATAAACACGCGCTCTGGCATCTCTTTATAGTAATGAAGCGCCTGATAATTCTCATAGCGTGTTGCGATGGCATAGACTTCGACGAGTGTGCCGATACCGTACTGCGTCTTATAGGTAAGTAAACGTTGCATTGCCAGTTTGGCATACGCCATGGTTGTCTGATCGCTGCCGGATTCTTCATGCGCGATCCAGACGGTTGTTGATGCGGCCGTCTCATAGATGGCTGTTCGTGCGATGCGATCCATCCTTGGGAAACCGGGCCCAAACGTGGCGTCTTGCTGGGCGGTTGTCCACTCTTTCTCAGCGATACTGCGCGCTTCTTGATCTAAGTAATGAAATATCTCATCATCAATTCTTGATTTATCACCGACGCCAGCCAGCCAGGGGCTGACCAGCAGTCCGCCCCCGATAAACTGCTTTACTTTCTCAATGGTTGCCTCCATACGGATCCCCCGAACCGTTGTGATTTCTTCGTTCCTACGCTAAAGGTATCACAGGCAAGAGCAGGTGGGAAGGATGTTTTTCGTCATGCAAAATCGTCTGTGTCGCGACGATGGTCTCTGCTGTCGATTCGTTCGATTCTCCCGTATTGAGGTTGCGACTCCAGCGCGGAAAGTTACTGCTTGTGATCTGTACACGAATGCAATGGCCTGGTAAAAACACATTGGCGGTCGCCCACAAGTCGACTTCAATCGCATAGATGTGATTGGGTTCAAGTAAGGAAGGATGTTCTAATGAATCGCGATAACGCATGCGCACGATACCATCAGCGAGGTTCAGGGAACGACCGGATGGATCGACGTCGGTAAGTCGAACGACAAAGTCGGTATCTTGCGCAGTTGTCGAGACGAAAAGTCGCGCTTTGACTGGACCGATGACCGTCAAGGCTTCTTCAAGCGGTGCTGAAGTATACACAAGAACATCATCGCGTGCCTCGACCGTCGCCTGATCAAGCGGCCCGGGACGATAGGAAGGCGTCATCAGCAGATTGCCACCGGTTGTGATCACGGGATTGAGTGGGTCGTACGTATAGTGATCGGCTGGCTCAAGTGTCGGCGTTGTGGTCGACAATGTGCTTTCGCTATGTAAATAATACGGTGTATACGTTGTTTCGGGAAGTGGCCAAGCTGATGCATAACGCCAGGTGTTGCTACCCATCACGAAAAGTCGAACGGGAGGTTCCTGTTCAAGTCCTGGGTCGGGTTGTTTGAGCGTATGATCGAAGAAGCGACGATGGAGCATCGTTCTATCCATCTCAAAATTAAGAAAACCGATATCGGCGGCCGCGCCGAATTCGACGTCACCGACGGCACCTGTAAAATTGATATGTGACCATGGACCGATTAAGAGGCGGGCTTCTTTGCCGTTTTGTTGAAGCGCAAGGTAGGCATCCAGTGTACTTTGTAAAAACACATCATACCAGCCACCGGTTAAAAAGGCGGCGACGTCCATCTGATCGTAGTGTGGTTTAATCGACATGGCACGCCAAGTGTCATCATAGCGCGTGCGTGTAATCTGTTCAAAGAAATCGGGTAGGACGCCGGCTCGTCGCAGTGCGCCAAATTGATCAAGAGGTAAATCGAAGTAACCTTCGTGAGAAAGTCGATCGTTATCATAGACAAGACGACCAAAGCGAGCCGGAAAATCTTCGAATTGTTCTTTCACTTTAAAGAGATTGGCGACGGCCATGCCACTGAACCAAGAAGCGGTCATGCCCCATTCGATCGCACCATGGCGAAAGGTAGCGCCAAGCCAGCCATCATCAAGCGCAATCGTCGGTGCGACGACGCGTAGGGAGGGTGGTTTCATCGCAGCGGCAGCCCACTGCGTATAACCATAGTAAGATACACCGTACATGCCGACGGTGTCATTGGCGTTTGGCAAGTGGGCTGCCCATTCTACCGCATCGTAGCCATCATTAAATTCTTGAGGAAAGCCTTGAAATTCACCATCAGAGGCAAAACAACCGCGCACATCTTGGATGACGACGATATAGCCAGCCTCGGCAAGACGGATAGGATCGAGCACACTATAGGCTGAACCATCTTTTCCATAAGGAAGTCTCGTCAGGATAACAGGATAAGGACCGCCTTCGTCAGGACGATACACATTGGCACGAAGAATGATACCATCGCGCAGCGTACAAGGAACATCTCGTTCGAAAACTACACGCACACCGCTTACCTCCTTGATCAGTTGCTTTCATCGTTAGTTTACTCTTTGTCATGCAGTCATGCCAAGAAAACAAAAAGTCACAGCTTGGGAAAGCGTGACTTTTTGCGTAACGAAGCAGCGAGCTTTGAAATGGTGATCAACCTTGCGCGATCGCTTGATTAGCGCTTTGCACAGCACCTGAAAGGGCTTGATGGACGTTTTGGTTACTGAACATGATGCTGTCCATCGCATTTTGAATGTATTGATA
Organism: Bacilli bacterium; assembly: GCA_013044175.1. Taxonomy (GTDB): domain Bacteria; phylum Bacillota; class Bacilli; order Alicyclobacillales; family SLC66; genus JABEUY01. The sequence goes on along the minus strand of JABEUY010000016.1, from coordinate 4,669 downwards.
CACTTGTAGATAGGACGGGGAAAGCGGTGCTTGTTTCGCGTACGAAAGCTCCATCACAGGGACTTTGTGATTCGGATGACTCTTGTAAAAAGCGGTCATCATCGGGGAAGTTAACGCCGCTTTTTTCACAGGCATATAGCCGGTTAACTGGCTCCAAAGCGAGGTTTGTGCCGGTTGTGTAAACCATTCGATAAATTGCCACGCCGCTTGTTTTTGTGCTTCGGGTGCTTTCGCCATGATCGCAGCATTGGCACCACCTGTCGGAACAGCAAATTGCTTGAACATGGGAACGAAAGCGGCTTTATAAGGAATACCTGTTTGTTTGATCTGACCCATGTCGCCGGCGGAACCGATGTACATCGCGGTACGTCCGTGGCCAAAATCTTCGATCGTTTGTGTCCATTCGTTAGGACCTGAGTTGGCCGCTAACGTGCCTGCGTTTTTCATCGATTGCCAAAGTTGCATACCTGCTGCAGCCGCTGGTGTAGCAAATGTTGCTTGCGTCAAGCCTTTATTCATCAGATGCCCGCCGTTGGACCAGACAAGCGATTCGAAGAACCACCATTGGTTGACCGGTTCAAAGCCATAGATTTTCGTTTGGCCATTGCCTTTTACGGTAAGCAGTTTGGCATCTTTTTCAAGTTGCGCCCATGTACGAGGCGCTGTTTTGATGCCCTTTTTGGCGAACATCACCGGATTGTAATAGAGAACAGGGACGCTACGGTTAAAGGGAATTCCGTAGGTTTTACCTTGGTAGGAAGTGTTGTTCAATAAGCCAGGGAGAAAGTCGCTTTTCTTATCGTTGGCACTTGCTGCCATCATCGTATTGAGCGGTTCTAAGGCGCCATTGGCTGAAAATAGAGGCATCGAGTGAATTTCGAGTTGGACGAGATCGGGCACTTTGCCCGATGCGACGGCCGCTAACAATTTTTCTTGCATCGGGCCGCCACCGGAATAGCTGCCTTCGTACGTCGCCGTTACGTGGATGCCAGGGTGTGTCTGATTGAATTTGCTGACCATGCTTTGCAAAACTTGACCGAGTTGTCCGGACATGCCTTCCCAGAAACTCACTTGGACAGGAGCAGAAGCTGCCATGGCGGTCAAGGGACCTGCCGTGACGGCGATGGTGGAAAGTGCGGTGCCAAGGGCGAGTAGTGTTAATGTTTTTTTCGTCAAAAGAATTCCCTCCTAAGATGAAAAAGCTTATGTAATTACTCTTTAAGTCCGCTATGTGAGACGGATTGCACTAAGTAGCGTTGCCCAAAAAGAAACAGCACGACGGCAGGGATCACGGCGATGATCGCGCTTGCCATCAGAACGTTCCAAGCGGTTCCTGCGCCATCGCTGGCGATCAAGTAGGAAAGACCGACAGGAACGGTGCGCATGACGTCCGATTGGGTGACGACCAAAGGCCAGAACAAATCATTGTAATGAAAGACGAAATTTAAGAAAGCGACAGACAGTAAGGATGACTTACTCAGTGGCACGACGATACGCCAAAGGATCCAAAAATGGTTGGCACCGTCGATTTGTGCAGCATCCAAGATGACCTGGGGCACTTGCCGAAAGGCTTGGATCAACCAAAAAGTAGCGAAAGCGGAACCGAGAAAGGGCACGATCAGCGCTTGGTAACTGTCGATCCAATTCAGTTGTTTCATGATCAGAAAAAGTGGTATAAACGTGATTTGTGTTGGGATCATCAGGGTCGATAAGATGACGCCGTATGCGATTTTTCTCCCTCGAAAAGGTACTCGGGCAATGGCGTACGCAGCCAATGAAGCTGTGATCAATTGTCCGATGACGATCAAGAAGCCGACGCCGATCGAGTTCGCGATATAGCGCAAAAAGTTGGTTTGCGCGATCGCTTTGGCGAAGTTGCTCCATTCGGGAACACGCGGCCAAAGATCGGGCGGATAGTCAAAGACATGGCGGTTGGAAAGCAGCGCGGTGTCGATCATCCACCAAAAGAGAATGGCAAATAGTGCAGCGAAAAGAAGGATGATCGCCCACTTGACGATCGAACTGATCCGCCAACGTTTTTTGCGAAAGACTTTTTCACCTCCTTTAAGGAGAGGTTGTTCGACGATCACATCTGATGATGTACCCATTTGCTCTCCCCCTTAAATTGTAAAAATGTGATGAAGATCAAAAAGATGAAAAGTACCATGGCGGTGGCGCCAGAGCGACCGATATCGTAAAATTGAAAGCCTTCTTCATAGAGATAGTAAATAATGGTCGTCGTGCTTTGCGCTGGACCGCCTTGGGTAAGGACGTAGACTTGGTCAAAGGAAAGAAAGGAGAAGATGATCGACATCGTCAAAATGAAAAAAGTAGTCGGTGTGATCAAAGGTAAGGTGATGTGCCAGATCTTTTGCCATGTTGTGGCGCCATCGATCATCGCCGATTCGTAGACGTGCGTCGGAACGGCTTGTAACCCGTTGATGTAAAGGACGACAAAGTACCCGGTGAATTGCCAGATGTATAAGAGCATGATGACGAATAGCGCTTCATTCGGATTGCTCAACCAAGGTTGTGCAGGGAGATGAAACATGCGTAAAAACAGGTTGACAAGTCCGTGATTGCCGTCAAAAAGCCATGACCACGCGATGGCGCTTGCGACGGTCGGAACGACATACGGTAAGAAAAAAAGACCGCGAAAGAAGCGACTGGTGCGCAGACGATCTTGCAACAGCCGCGCGAGAAAGAAACTCAAAGGGAGAATGACGACCGTCGTACCGATCAGATAGAGAAAAGTACGACTGACTGCACCCCAAAAGTAGGGATCGCTGAAAAGTTGGCTATAATTGGTGAATCCGATAAACTGCGGATTCGGCGTGATAAGATTCCATTTTAAGAGGCTAAGATAGGCGACGTAGCCGACAGAGCCGAGGCTAAAGATGCCGAGCAACAGCAGAACGGGTAAGACGAAAAGCCAGCCGATTGCGGTGTTTTGGCGCTTGGCGGTAAGCAGGCGTTGCATAAGCATGGACCTTTCTGTACGTTTTTTATCGTAAAATGATGATGCTTCTTGTACGATAGCAACAAACGCACAATTTAAAATGAACGAATTGTTAAGGAAATGTTCAGGATTCGTAAGGGAAGGGGTGTGGAGGTTGTGGGTTATGTGTTTGTACTCGGGGGAGCACGCAGTGGAAAAAGCCATTTTGCTGAACAATGGGCAAAGAAGAAGGTACAGGAGTCGGGGCGGGATGTCGTCTATCTGGCGACGGGTCAAGCGCTGGACGATGAGATGCAGACGCGTATTGAAAAGCATCAAGCTGAGCGACCGGCGACGTGGATGACGCAAGAAGTCCCTTGCGAAGTCGCAACGTGGTTGGTTGAGCAACGTGAGGCTCGTATCGTGATCCTCGATTGTTTATCGTTGCTTGTTAGTAATTGGCTTTTTTATGAAGAGGCGAATGAGGCAAGGTTGCAAGAACGGACGTTGCAACTTGTACAAGCACTACAAGAGACAAAGCATCATGTTGTGGTGGTCAGTAATGAGGTGGGGCAAGGCATTGTGCCTGGCGATGGACTGAGTCGACGCTATCGTGACGCGCTGGGTATTCTTAATCAACAAGTGGCGCAACGTGCCGATGCGGTGTACGTCGTTTTTGCTGGTATGGCGGTCGATGTGAAAAAGTTGCGTGAGGTGTTGCCGTGAAAGCGTTCTTTTTGGCGATGCAGATGCTGACGATTCTGCCCACGCCTTCTTATGAAGAAGTTTCGCAAGAGGAACTTCGTCAAAGTGTGTTGTTTTATCCGCTGATCGGTTTGTTGCAAGGTGCTGTTCTTTGGGGTACACAGTGGTTATTAGCGCCACATATGACGGTGATGGCTCGCGTATGGATCGGGTTAGCGCTTTATACCGTGATGACGGGTGCCCTTCATCTTGATGGTTGGATGGATACGGCGGACGCGATCGGTAGTCGAGCACCGAAAGAAAAAGCACTCTTGATTATGAAAGATAGTCGGGTCGGTGCTATCGGTGTGGTAGCGGGTGTTTTGCTGATCCTTGGGAAATTCGTTGCCCTTACGGGGTTGTCTGTGTCGTCGTGGGCGAGCTTTTTGGTGGTTCCGATGCTGTCGCGGTATGCGATGAATCTTTCGATGCATTTTGCGAAAAGTGCAAAAGAAGAAGGACTCGGTGCGATTTTTGCAGGAAAAATTCCTATCCGAATCACACTTTGTAGTGGTATGATAACGTATGGGATTACATTCCTTCTTTTCCCTTGGCGCAACGCTTTGTTGCTTATCGTTATGCAAATCTTAGCGACCATTCTATTCACTTGGATGATGCGGCGACGTTTTGGTGGTATGACCGGCGATACGTATGGGGCGCTGCAAGAAGGGCTCGAATTTTTTTTATGGTTTCTATTTTTATGATCAGTCATTTTCTCAGCAGATTTTCAACCAATCCTCAGCCTATCTTAGGGTTTTGCCCTCATCATCCATGATAGTATTTCGCTTTTCATCCTTTCTCGGTAAGGGGCCATGATGTGAAACGTGCGAAAGCTGTTTTCGGACAGCCACGAGGAGTTATCGGGGTGGCGGCTGCCATTTTGATCATGATTTTTATGATCAGTGGACTGATCGAATGGATGGGTCTCGATCAGATGTCCTACCTGCATTATGATTTTGCGTTTTTTTATTATGCGTTTCATCTTGT
>JABEUY010000015.1 GCA_013044175.1 Bacilli bacterium | reverse complement strand
TTGGTGACCATAGCAAAGGGGAAACACCCGTACCCATCCCGAACACGACGGTTAAGCCCTTTAGCGCCGAGAGTACTTGGATCGCAGGATCCTGGGAGGATAGGACGTTGCCAGGCAAGCGAGAGCTGGAAGACGTAGCGATACGTCTTCCAGCTTTTTGGTGTTGCTAACCTATTGAAAAATAATCCTTATTGTATCATCATATAAAATTCGATTTCATCCACGCGTTGATACTCTTCATTTGTTTTCATCATCGTAATCCTAATCAAAAGGCAAGCACTACCTTGTTATACCATATATGCTTAAACGATTTTGTTTTTGTTGCAATTTATCGAGATTATGCATTTAGTGCATAAAACATGTATACTATGTAGGCGGCCATACGATGTGACCTCGTGAAAAGTGGTACTGTTTGCTAAGACGATGGTATACTAAAGTGGATGTCGTAGGTAAAGCGTAAAGGAGAATGTACATGATCGATCAAATCGTATCGATGTTGGGTAATGATGCAGATTCATTGTTGCAACACGTTTGTAAGACGATTCCTAAAGAAGTAATCACTTCGCCATCGCCTGAAATCATCAATGAGGTATATGCTCATTCCGATCGCAATAATCAGACGTTAAAAAGCCTTCAGTGGCTTCTTGGGACCGGTCGCCTTGCCAACACAGGGTATACGTCCATTTTGCCTGTAGACCAAGGGATTGAGCATTCTGCTGGCGCTTCTTTTGCGAAAAATCCAGCATACTTTGACCCTGAAAACATTGTGAAGTTAGCGATTGAAGGCGGTTGTAATGGCGTTGCATCAACGCTCGGTGTTCTTGGCTTAACGGGACGCAAATATGCGCATAAAATCCCTTATATCGTTAAAATCAATCACAACGAATTGATGACCTATCCCAATAAATTCGATCAAGTCATGTTCGCTAATGTACAGCAAGCATGGAACATGGGTGCTGCTGGTGTAGGAGCAACCATTTATTTTGGTTCTGATGAATCGACACGTCAATTGCAAGAAGTCGCGGAGGCCTTCCACGAAGCGCATGAACTCGGAATGTTTACGATTCTTTGGTGCTATCTTCGCAATCCAGAATTCAAAGTTGGTGGCAAAGATTATCACGTTGCTGCTGACTTGACAGGACAAGCTAACCACCTTGGCGTTACAATCGAAGCCGATATCATTAAACAAAAGCTCCCTGAGAACAATGGTGGCTTTAAAGCTCTCAACATGGAAGGCAGTAGCTATGGTAAGACGGATGAAAGAATCTACACAGAATTAACCACTGATCATGTAATCGATTTGACACGCTATCAAGTGGCAAATTGCTATATGGGCAAAATCGGTTTGATCAACTCCGGTGGTGCATCTGGTGCCAATGACTTTGCCGATGCTGTACGCACTGCGGTCATTAATAAACGCGCTGGGGGAATGGGTCTCATCTCTGGGCGCAAAGCATTCCAACGCCCAATGGAAGAAGGGGCGAAGCTTCTACAAACGATTCAAGACGTATACCTTTGCAAAGAGGTAACGCTCGCGTAAGCAAGGTTATGAATGATCTTTACAGGCAACACGTCCATAATGCGTGTTGCCTGTAAATTATTTCATCGTAAAAACCCTTGACTTATACTAGTCGTTTTTGATATTCTCTACTTGTTCGCTTTTGCGAGTGCCCATAGCTCAGCTGGATAGAGCGTTTGACTACGAATCAAAAGGTCGGGAGTTCGAATCTCTCTGGGCACGCCATCTATGCCGAAGTGGCGGAATTGGCAGACGCACGCGCCTCAAAAGCGCGCGGGTGATCCCCGTGCCGGTTCGAGTCCGGCCTTCGGCACCATAAGTGGGGCTATAGCTCAGATGGTAGAGCGCTTGAATCGCACTCAAGAGGCCAGCGGTTCGAATCCGCTTAGCTCCACCACATATATTCCTCGATAGCTCAGCGGTAGAGCATTCGGCTGTTAACCGAAGGGTCGTAGGTTCGAATCCTACTCGGGGAGCCATTTAGGCCCCATGGTCAAGCGGTTAAGACGCCGCCCTTTCACGGCGGAATCAGGGGTTCGATTCCCCTTGGGGTCACCACAATAGGTTGGGCGGTTAGCTCAGTGGGAGAGCACTCGCCTCACACGCGAGGGGTCGGCAGTTCGAAACTGCCACTGCCCACCATATTATCTTCATTGATCGTCGCGGGGTGGAGCAGTTGGCAGCTCGTCGGGCTCATAACCCGAAGGTCGCAGGTTCGAGTCCTGCCCCCGCAACCATACTTGGGCCTATAGCTCAGCTGGCTAGAGCGCACGACTGATAATCGTGAGGTCAGTGGTTCGAGTCCACTTAGGCCCACCAGAGAGATTCCGATACGAGTTATCGGGATTTTTTTATTGACGAAAATCGTATTTCTTAGTATGATGCAACAAACGCGGTGTCACGAGCGATACCGGTTTGAGCCGAGTCGGTAGTCAAGCAGAGTCGAGTAGAGCGAAATGCATAGGTATTTCAAGTGTGTGATCGACAGTGATCCGTAATCATTGATCAAGTCACGCTTGAGTACCCTCGACGCAGACCCAGACCATCACCGACGGTGGTCTTTTTTGTTGTTAACGATACAAGGGGGTAGTCGAGATGATCGTTGTCATCGATAATTATGATTCCTTTACCTTTAATCTCGTGCAATATATGCAAATGCAAGGCGCGGATCTTCGCGTATTTCGTCATGACGAAATCAGTGTCGATGATGTTTTAGCGATGAATCCTTCTGGTATTTTATTATCGCCAGGACCGTGTACACCCAGTGAGGCAGGCATATCGATCGATCTCGTTATAAAAGCTTATACTCATATCCCGATTCTCGGCGTTTGTCTTGGACACCAGACGATTGGGCAAGCGTTTGGTTCTTCGATCGTTCGTGCCAAGAATTTGATGCATGGAAAGACATCGATCGTATCACACGATCAAACGTCACGTCTTTTCAGTGGCATTCCTGCTACGTTTCGTGCTACGCGGTATCATTCGTTAGTGATTGACCCTGAGACGGTAGCGGATGATCTACGCGTGACGGCGATGACGAAAGATGGCGTAATTATGGCGGTTGAACATCGCGACTATCCCGTATACGGCGTCCAATTCCACCCGGAATCGATCCTTTCAGAGTATGGACACGATATTATTCGTAATTTTCTTTCTCTATGTTCGTCGACACCTTCCTTGCATGAAGCGGCAAATAAAATTGCATCGGAGGTCATCTGATCCATGAGTACGCAACAACTTCGCGTTCACACGACAACCTTTACGTACGAAGCAACGACCGAGGCGTACGCCTTTTTTTATCACTTCGTTAAAGAATATGGGGAAGATCAAGCGTTTTTACTCGATTCGGTAACGCGCGATGAGATACCGTATACTTCCTCGATGATCGGGTTATTTCCGATCCTTTCTGTGCACGGTAAAGGTGAAAAGCTGATGGTGCAAGGAGAGCGTTCCGTCCTCGAGCAACTTGAATTGCCTCGACAAGATACGATCGAAGGCAACTTGTCGTATCAGTTGGATCAAATCATGGCGAAATTTATCGTCGATGACCACTTGCCACACTATGCGTTTGGCTATCTAGGTTTTTTTGGGTACGATGCGATTCGATACTTTGAAGCAATACCTGCCACGACGTATGATGATCGCGAGATCGATGATTTTCATCTGCAAATTCATCGTATGATGATGCATTTTTCTCCGGAAAAAATCGTCTTGTACGTTCATTCTTTTGACCATAACGAACAAATTGATCACGAACACATTGAACAGCTCATGCAAAAAAGCCATGAAGGAATACCTTACTTTTCAGGTTATCAGTCAGAAGATTTGCAAATCGTCGAAGACGTTTCCTTTGAGGAGTACGTATCGCGCATTGAAAAAACGAAAGCGTATATTCGGGCAGGCGATATTTTTCAATGCGTTATTTCAAAAAGGGATCGCATCAAAGGTACGATTGATCCGCTTGCGGTGTATGGTCGATTAAGAGGAATGAATCCGTCGCCGTATATGTTTTATGCGAATTATGGCCAGTACATGTTGTTTGGTGCTAGTCCTGAAATGCAAGTGCGCATGGAAGATGGCATCGTCCAGATGAAACCGATCGCGGGCACATCGAAAGGGAAGGGAAAAACAAAAGAGGAGAATGAAAAGCTGATCAGTGCCCTAGTTGCCGACGAGAAGGAGCGTGCAGAACATGTAATGCTCGTCGATCTTTGTCGCAATGATATCGGACGCATCGCACAAGCGGGTACGGTGAAAGTGGAACAGCTTTTGCAAATTGAAGAGTATTCGCACGTCTATCATCTGGTTTCTCTTGTCAAAGGAAACGTGAGAGAAAAAGTAAGTTCGTTCGATGTATTCTTATCAACCTTTCCAGCCGGTACGTTATCGGGAGCGCCAAAAGTAAGAGCGATGGAGATCATCGACGAAATCGAAGATGTACATCGCGGACCGTATGGTGGGGTAATTGGCATGATCGATTGTTATGGCAATCTCGATACGGCGATCATCATCCGCACGGTCGTCGTTAAAGATGGCGTATCGTATCTGCAAGCGGGAGCTGGCATCGTGGCCGATTCCGATCCTGAACAAGAATGGCGTGAGTGTAATCACAAGCTCGGGGCGTTACGAGCGACGCTTTTTGCTTGATGTTTTCGTTCTAGGACACAATCCCCTTCGCGTAGGTTTTAAACAAGATCTGGCGAAGGGGGAACAGGTATGGATGATCTTTTATCCTTTCTTGGCATAATGGCTGCTTTATCCGCTTCTTCACAAGCGATAACGCAGCAGATGAAAAAACGCATCGTCTTTTTGCATTTGCAGGCGAAAGCTAAACCGGATGAAAATATACTCGATCATCTTTATGAAGAGGCACTTCGTCGAGCCAATCTGCATGTACTCGCTGGCGTGAACGGCACGGTGTTAGCCGCGCTTGTGCAAGTTCATCCGCTACAAATGTTGAAATTGCATCCGGTCTGGGCGCAATCACCACCGATCGTGGCCACCAGTTTGGATTATCTTTCAGCTGGCGTAATCGTAGCGTATGGAGGCCCGTTTTTTCATGATCTATTAGGCGTACTTCGCGCGTACAAAACGCAAACCAAGGCGATGGCACCGGTCGTCATGACTGGGAAATCCACCTGAGTTACTATGGTCAAAATTACCTCGTATTTTTTGAGGAAGCTTACTTGCATCTCGGACAAATTCATGGTAAATTACTTCTTGCGTTGTTCAATTGCTTGGAGAGATGTCCGAGTTGGTCGAAGGAGCACGATTGGAAATCGTGTAGGCGGCTATAACCGTCTCGTGGGTTCGAATCCCACTCTCTCCGCCATAAAACCTAAGGCGGAGTAGCTCAGCTGGTTAGAGCACACGGTTCATACCCGTGGTGTCGGGGGTTCAAGTCCCTTCTCCGCTACCATATATGCCACTTTAGCTCAGTTGGTAGAGCGGTTCACTCGTAATGAACAGGTCA
>JABEUY010000119.1 GCA_013044175.1 Bacilli bacterium | reverse complement strand
GATTGTTAGAAATTACATCTTGTCAAAGCTTTGTGAATGCGGTAACATGTTTATGTAAGCGTGTAACTGCGAATCCTAAGCAGGCATGAGCTAAGGCTCTTGCCTGCTTTTTGCTTTTATACAACAAGCGCTTACATCATTTCAGAAAAGGGGGATCACCATGCAAAGTAAAAATCGCCCGTATGTGCCTTATGCGATTTTACTCATCATCATCATCTTGCTTGGCGCTTTTCTACACTGGTTGGGAGGCCCAGATAAACTCAATATAGGCTTCTTCTATTGGATAGGAAAAGACATTTACGCCAGCTATCCACAAATCGTTGCTATCGCATTAGCGGTAGCTATTGCAAGAGAAAATCAAGGTGCAGCTGCGCTAGCCGGATTTTTAAGTTTTGAAGTCATCACACAAGGGGCCGCAGCGTTATCAACACCACTTGCCAAAATCGTTAATAACCCCGTTTCCTATTGGAATGATAGCTTTTTTATGGTATGTGCAATCACAGCAGGTATCGTGGCAGGTGTCGCTTATAACCGATTTTATAAAACGAAATTACCCGATTGGCTTGGTTTCTTCGGCGGTCGACGTTCGGTACCGATCGTCTCTGCTGCTATTTCCTTGTTTATCGCTTTGATCTTAGGAAATACATGGCATTAATATAACACGCGAAAAGGAGGATTTTTATGCTGGCACAATTGCAACGTATTGGTAAAGCTTTGATGTTACCGATTGCGATCTTACCGGTTGCCGGTCTCTTACTACGGTTAGGACAGCCGGATACGTTAAACATTCCTTTTATGGCGAGTGTGGGTAACGCGGTATTTAGCAATCTACCGATTCTTTTTGCGATCGGTATCGCTGTCGGGTTTGCCAAGAATAATCACGGTTTAGCCGGACTCGCTGGATTTTTATCGTATACCATTTTATCGAGTGGTGCTGACGCCATCAATTCTTCCATTAATCTTGGTTATCTTGGCGCGATCGTCGGAGGACTTTTAACCGGTTGGTTATTTAATGTCTTTAGTAAAAAAGACTCTAAATACCTTAGTTATGTTGGTGGAAGTCGCGGATTAGCAGTTATTTTAATCATGATTGTATCCTTCTTCTTATCCCTCCTTTTCGGTGCGATATGGCCCTCGGTGCAAAACGCCTTCAATACGCTCGGGCAATGGCTAACCGAGACAGGAGCTTATGGGGCAGGTATCTACGGTCTTGTTAACCGTTTATTGATTCCGTTTGGCTTGCATCATGTCATCAATACGTATATCTGGTTTGTGTATGGTAATTTCCATGGCGTTACGGGTGATCTTAACCGCTTCTTTGCTGGTGATCCAACAGCTGGTGGATATATGGCGGGTATGTTCCCGATCTTTATGTTTGGTTTACCTGGTGCTGCTTTGGCGATGATCTTGGCTGCGCGTAAAGAAAATCGCAAAGTGGTCGCTGGTGTGCTTGGTAGTGCCGCCTTCACTTCCTTTTTTACAGGAATCACAGAACCGATCGAGTTTTCCTTTATGTTTATCGCGCCGTTTCTTTACATCATTCACGCCGTACTGACCGCCTTGTCGATGTTTATCTGTTTTGCACTGGGTATCAAAGACGGATTTACTTTCTCGGCAGGTTTTCTGGATTATGTACTCAATCGGAACTATGCGACGCACGGTTATTGGTTGATTCCGATCGGTATCGTGTTTGGCTTGCTGTACTTCGTGATCTTTTACTTTTCCATTAAGTTTTTTGATCTGAAAACGCCAGGTCGTGAATTGATTACAGCAGGTAACATCGGCAATTCCTTTATTCTTGATGAATATCAAGTCACTGGCGGTAAAGAAGCGCCAAAAGTAGAAGCGAATGCGGTGAATCAAGCAAATACGTCCGCGGATGATCGTGGCTATGCTTACTTGCAAGCGCTTGGTGGCAAGGACAACATCAAGTTGATCGAAGCGTGCATGACACGTCTGCGTTTGGAATTACAGGATGTCGATCGCATCGATGAAGCACGACTTTCGCAACTTGGTGCAAGTGGTTGCATCAAATTAAATAAAACGAGCGCGCAAGTGATCGTGGGAACGGTTGCCGATCTGCTCACCGATGAAATCAAGCAATACCTTTAATTTTAGGTGATGGAAAGCAAGTAAGAGCAACGCTGAGGAGCTTTGTTGCCATGGCAACAAAGCTCCCAAAAAATCGAAAGGGATGTTCGCTGTGCTATCGAATTTTTTTTCCCGTAAATCACAAAACGCTTCACTACAAAATGAGATGATGACACTGACCGCGCCACTTGCTGGCGAAGTGATCGCATTGCGTGATGTGGTCGATCCGGTTTTTGCCCAAGGTATGGTCGGTGATGGGATCGCGATTCTTCCCTTTGGTCATGAAGTGTGCGCGCCAATCGATGGCACAGTGACGACACTGCTTGCTTCAAAGCACGCGGTAGGCATCACCACGTCAGATGGCATAGAACTGTTGATTCATGTCGGCATCGATTCTGTTGAATTGAAAGGTGAAGGTTTTGTCGCTTACATCGAACAAGGGCAAGAAGTAAAACAAGGGCAGAAGTTACTTGATGTCGATTTGACGGTTTTGCGAGAAAAAGCTAAATCGATGCAAACGCCGTTTATCATTACGAACGTCGATCAAGTTGAAATCGTCGAACGAGCACCCGATGGTCCCATTCAACTTGGCGATGTCGCGATGGTTATGCGAAAAAGGGGGTAGAATCCAAGGTGTATGAGGTAAGAAAAATTCCGGGGAAATTGACGATCTATGAATTGTATGAGCAAAAAACGAATTCTACCGTGCGAATATGTCCTGAACGCGGTGGTATGGTGATCGCCTTTGCGCCTTATGGTGAGGAAATTCTTTACCTCGACGAAGCCAAATTTGTGCAGACGAATGAGAATATGCGTGGTGGCATACCTATTTTATGGCCGATCTGCGGTGCTTTGCCACAAGGTGAACTGGTCGATGGTGAGCAACGGTATCGCTTACCGAATCACGGGTTGTTGCGACAAAGAGCATGGCGTGTGCAAGCGATGACCAACGAAGCGGAAGCTTCCCTGACCGTTCGCATCGAGAGTGATGCGATCACACTAGCAACCTTTCCTTTTGATTTCGTCGTCACCATGACGTATACATTGCGCGATGGTGTTTTATCGATTGAGCAGTCTTACCACAATGCAGGGGAACAAAGTATGCCGATGTACGGAGGATTTCATCCGTATTTCAACGCGAACCAATATCAGGTGGCAACCAACATCAAAGCTTCATATTATCGAGATCTTAAAGACGGCACGAAGTATCCGATGACAGAAATCATCGATATCGGAAGTACGAACGAGTCGTATGTCGTCCCAATATGTGAAACACCTACTTTTGATGTAATTCTCGATCAACAACGTACGATTACGATGACGGTCGATCCATCTTTTAAGCATCTTGTACTTTGGACCGATCATAAAAATTCATTTGTTTGTATCGAACCTTGGATGGCGCTTTCTGGCGCTCTCGGGGAAAAAGAAGATTGGCAGTATGTACCACCTCATCAAACGATGACAGCAACGTATACCATCACAACGAAAAAAGCTTAAAGGGGATCTATTTCATGAAAAAAGAATCGTTAACGATTACGAATCCATCCGGGTTGCATGCGCGACCTGTATCCAAACTTGTGCAAGCCTCTTCGAAATTCCAATCAGACATTCAAATCGCGGCGGAAGGAAAAAGGGTCAATGCCAAAAGCATCCTCGGTGTCATGTCTTTAGGTATCAAAATGGGCGATGTGGTGGAATTGCAAATCGACGGAGCGGATGAACTGCAAGCGATGCAAGAATTGATGCAACTGATTCAATCCGGATTAGGTGAAGAAGCTTGAGTAAGGGGACGATCGACATGGCGATGAACGTGAAGGGCATCGCAGCAGCACCAGGCTTGGCGATCGGCAAGGTCATGTGGTTACGTCAACAAACGGTCGAAGTGATCGAACAATTTGTTGAGCCAAACCACATCGAGCAGGAACTTCAACGTTTTGAAGTTGCGATCACCATCTCAAGCCAAGAAATCACCGAATTGCAAGCAGTAACGACGAAGAAACTCGGTGAAAAAGAAGCGGAAATCTTTGAAGCGCATCGAGAGTTTTTAACAGATCCTTCGTATGTGGATGAGATCCGTTCACGTATTCATCAAAAACATGAAAGCGCAGCGTATGCTTGTCAACAAGTAACGCAAGAAATGGCAGCGATGCTTCGTGGCTTAGATAATGAATATCTACAAGCTCGAGCGACCGATATACACGATGTTGGGCAACGCTTATTGCGTCATTTGACCGAGTCTGACCAAGAAATCAAAACGATAAGTTCCGATAAAAGAATCGTATTGGCGGAAGATCTGACGCCTTCCGATACGGTGAGTTTGCCAGAAGGTATCGTCGGGATCGCGACCATGCGTGGCAGTGTCACTGGTCATGCAGCCATTCTCGCGCGTACGTTAGGGATTCCGATGATCGTCGCCCTTGGCGAAGCGCTTAACGCAGTGCAAGAAAACGACCTGATGATTCTTGATGGCAAGGAAGGTACCCTTTGCGTCACGCCCGATGAAGCGATGCTCTTGAAGACCAGAGCCTTGATGGAAGGGGAAAAAGCGCTCGCCAAAGAACAAAAAAATCGCGCCGCAGACGATGCCGTTACGAAAGATGGGCAGCGCATCCATGTCCTTGCCAATATCGGTAGTTTAAAAGATATCGAACGTGCGATCGAATTCGGAGCAGAAGGAGTCGGCCTTTTTCGTACCGAGTTTTTATACCTCGAAAATACCGACTGGCCCAGTGAGCAGCAACAGTACGACGTGTATCGTCAGGTGCTCTCCGCCTTTTCGAACCGACCTGTCGTCATTCGAACGCTTGATATCGGTGGCGATAAAGCACTGCCTTACGCACCTTTTGATCATGAAGAGAATCCGTTTCTCGGGCATCGAGCGATCCGTTTTTGCCTTGCTAATCCTGCGATTTTCAAAACGCAACTGCGCGCACTTTTACGTGCGAGCGTGCATGGTCAGCTTTGGATCATGTTTCCGATGATCGAAACGCTCGATGAAATAGCCGCTGCGAAAGAACTCGTAGCCACATGTCGTCAAGAGCTTGAACAAGAAGGCACTGCCGTTTCAAAGGATTATCGCATCGGGATGATGGTGGAGATACCGGCCGCTGCCGTGATGGCCGATCAATTCGCGAAGCAAGTGGACTTTATGAGCATCGGTACGAACGATTTAACACAATATACGCTTGCAGCTGACCGTGGCAATGAGAAAGTCGCTTATCTGTATGATGCGTTTCATCCTGCTGTGTTACGCCTGATTGCAATGACAGGGCATGCAGGACAGCAACAGGGTATCGTAGTCGGGATGTGCGGTGAACTCGCTGGCGATTCGCTGGCGACAGAATTGCTGATCGGCATGGGCTTGACCGAATTGTCGATGAGCGCCGCGAGTATTCCCGCGGTTAAAGATAAACTCCGCTCTTTGACAACGTCTGAGGCCAAAGTGAAAGTCCCGGCCATTCTCGATCTAGGCACAGCGTCAGCCATTCGAGCGCAATTATAATGAGACGAAAACTTCGAATTGCTTTTTTTCATGAATAAAAGCAAGTGTACAATACCTATCCCTTCCTTTATCATATATACGAAAAGGAGGGGATTATTTGAATGCACTTGAAAATACCTATCCCTTCCTTTATCATATATACGAAAAGGAGGGGATTATTTGAATGCACTTGAAATGACCGGCATCGTCAAGCGATACGGGGAGTTTACCGCAGTCGATCAGCTCAATCTAAGTGTACGACCTGGTGAAATCTACGGATTGCTCGGGGGCAATGGCGCCGGTAAAACGACGTCGATGCGTATGGCGCTGGGGATTTTTGCTCCGGATGAAGGGAAGATCCTCTGGGAAGGGCAAGGCTATCATCAATCGCTGACGCGTAAATTCGGTTATCTGCCCGAAGAGCGCGGTCTTTACGCGAAAGTTCGCGTCGGCGAACAACTGGTGTATCTCGCGAAATTACGGGGCATGGCGACGAAGGATGCGGAAAAGGCTGTGCGTTCTTGGTTGGCTCGCTTTGAGGTCGAACATTATCTTGAAAAGCGCGTTGAAGAACTGTCCAAAGGCAATCAACAAAAAATCCAGTTTATCGCGGCGGTTTTACATAAACCTTCGATCTTGATCCTCGACGAAGCGTTTAGTGGTCTAGATCCTGTCAATGTCGAATTGCTCAAAGGTGTCGTCAAGACGATTCGCGATGAAGGCGTTGCGATCCTTTTTTCCACCCATCGTATGGATCATGTTGAAGAACTTTGTCAGCAAGTTACGATCTTAAAGCGATCGAAGACGATCGTCAGTGGTACGGTGCGTGGGATTAAAGAAAGTTATCCCAAAGACAAGATCATGGTACAGACAGTCGATACGCTTGATGATCTGGCGACGCTGCCAGGCATCACCCATGTGGATATCATGGAAGATCATCGCTATCAGTTAACGTTTGATGAACGCGCGAATCCACGCGCCATTTTGCAACATGCCCTCAGTCAAACGGAAGTCATGCACTTTCAAGTGATGGAACCGACGATGAACGAAATCTTTATCAAGGTGGTGGGTGAAGAACATGCGTAATCTCGGAACGGTCATCGCGTTTACCTATCGCAATCGTCTACGTTCGCGTCCGTTTATCGTCACGCTCGTCATTCTTGCGATTCTCATCACCGTTGGCATCAATCTGCCGTATCTGATTTCCAAGATGTCCTCTAATACAGCGGTCAAAATCGGTATGATCGAAACGGGTAATTTGCCGAAGATCATGCAATCTTACTATCGGGAACAACCTTCTTTTGGTATTCAAATCGTTTTATATCACGATCTCGGGTCGGTGCGAGCGGACGAGAAGAAACTCAATGCGCTTGTTCAACAAGGCACGCTGCAGGGCTATCTCGAATTGCAATCTATATCTTCGCAATCTTTTCCTAATGTGATTTATAAAAGCAATCAATCTCTGGTACATGGTTCGGAGTTCGCCTCGACCTTGCAAGGTTCCTTACAAGCGGTCAAGACGGGTCTGATCGTGAAAAAGCTCGGCTTAACCAGCGCACAATTGCAAGATCTCAATACGCCCGTTAACGTGACGCCGATTAAGATATCCGCATTATCGAACGGATCCTCAGGGTCAGCCACGCAGACGCAAAGTCAATTGGTGATGATGACGGTCCTGGAATACGTCTTCTTATTTCTCTTGTTTTTTGCTATTACGATGTCAGGTACGCTGATCGCCAGTGAAATTACGTCGGAGAAAAGCTCGCGCGTGATGGAGATCCTCATCACAAGCGTCTCGCCGCTTGAGCAGATGTTTGGCAAGATCATCGGGATGGGACTGATCGGTCTTACGCAAGTTTTTATCGTGATCGTGATCGGCGTCCTCAACCTTTCCTTGCCTGAAAATCATCAGTTTCTACTATCGCAATTTCACATCAGCCTGCAAGAACTTCCTTTAAACTTGATTCTGTACCTGCTTTTCTTCTATCTGACGGGCTACTTTTTGTACGCAACGCTGTTTGCCACCGTCGGTTCGATGGTGAGTCGCGTCGAAGATCTCGGGCAAGTCCAGATGCCGATTACGTTTTTGTTGATGATCGGTTTTTACGTCGGAATCTTCGGGCTACAAGCGCCGTCTTCCACCTTGCAGACGGTGATGTCATTCATCCCGTTTTTCTCACCGTTTATCATGTTCTTGCGGATCGGTCTGACGAACCCACCAGTGTGGCAGATCGCGATCTCCATCGCCTTACTGCTTGCGACGATCATATTTATCGGTTGGTTGTCAGCGCAGATCTATCGAACCGGCGTATTAATGTATGGAAAAAGGCCATCCATTAAAGAGCTTCGTCGCGCGATGCGCTCGATGAAAGCTCGGTAATAAAAAGTTATACTGACCAGTTGACATGACCTAGCCTTGTGGATAGACTTACTCTAAACTATCTGCCGAAAAATCGGTTTTTATCTAAAGGAGGCTACCATGGCACACTGGTCAGACAAATTCGGGGCAGAGGCACTCACGTTTGATGATGTCCTTTTACGACCCGCAAAATCAGATGTTCTGCCACGCGATGTATCTATTAGTACGCAGTTGACGAAACGAATCAAACTGAATATTCCTTTAATGAGCGCCAGCATGGACACGGTAACGGAATCCAAGCTGGCGATTGCTATCGCGCGAGAAGGCGGGATTGGGATTCTTCACAAGAATTTGACGATCGATCAACAAGTCGACGAAGTCGATAAAGTGAAGCGTTCAGAAAGTGGCGTCATCACCGATCCTGTGTTTTTAACGGCTGATCACCCGATCTATGATGCGGAAGCGATCATGGCGAAGTATCGCATCTCCGGTGTACCGATCGTCGATGATCACAATAAACTGGTCGGGATCATCACGAACCGCGATCTGCGCTTTGAAAAGAATTTTGATCGTTCGATCGGCGAAGTGATGACGCGTGAAAACCTCGTCACAGCACCGGTGGGAACGACGCTCGAACAAGCCAAAGAGATTTTACAAAAGCATAAAGTCGAAAAATTGCCGATCGTGGATGATCATTTTGTGCTTAAAGGTCTGATCACGATCAAAGATATTGAAAAAGCGAAACAATTTCCTAACGCAGCGAAAGACGCGAAGGGACGTTTACTCGTTGGCGCGGCGGTATCGACTGGTGCCGATTCGTTTAAACGTGCTCAAGCGCTCGTTGAAGCTGGCGTCGATGTAATCGTCATCGATACGGCGCACGGCCATTCTTCTGGCGTGATCGACATGGTCAAACGTGTACGCGCTTTATATCCGCAACTGAATATCATCGCCGGGAACGTCGCGACAGGGGAAGCGACGCGCGATTTGATCGAAGCAGGTGCGGATGCGGTGAAAGTCGGTATCGGACCTGGTTCGATCTGCACGACGCGTGTCGTCGCCGGGATCGGTGTACCGCAGATCAGCGCGATTTACGATTGCGCTAACGTGGCTCGCGAGTACGGCATTCCGATCATCGCCGATGGCGGCATCAAGTATTCAGGCGATATCACGAAAGCGATCGCTGCTGGCGCGAACGTCGTGATGATCGGAAGTCTTTTTGCGGGCACAGAAGAAAGTCCTGGCGAGATGGAGATCTACCAAGGACGCAGTTTCAAAGTCTATCGCGGAATGGGTTCGATCGGCGCCATGAAATCAGGCAGTTCGGATCGTTACTTCCAAGAACAAAATAAAAAACTCGTGCCAGAAGGTATCGAAGGACGAGTTGCATTTCGCGGACCTTTGTCTGACATCATCTTTCAATTGATCGGTGGCCTACGCGCGGGTATGGGTTATTGCGGAACAGCAACGATTGAAGCGCTTCAAAATAACAGTCAGTTTCTACGAATCACAGGTGCTGGCCTTCGTGAAAGTCATCCGCATGATGTGCATATCACGAAAGAGGCGCCTAACTATAGTGTCTGATCGCTTTTTTTCCTCGAATCGTTAAAAAAAGTGAGGGTGTCGCATGCAGATTATCGCGCATCGCGGAGCAAGCGCCATCGCACCGGAAAATACGATGGCCGCCTTTGAAGCGGCCATCTTGTTAGGTGCAGACGGCATCGAACTCGATGTTCATCAAACGAAAGACGGCGTTCTTGTCGTGATGCATGACGAGACGGTCGATCGCACCACGCAAGGTCGTGGAAGAATCATCGATATGACGTATGATGAGATCGCTATACTCGATGCAGGGTATCGGCATTCTTCCGCGTATATTGGAGAAAAAGTGCCGAAACTCAGCGATGTGCTCGAGCATCTTCAAACGACCAATCTTCTGCTTAATATCGAACTGAAAACGGATCAGATCCATTATGAAGGCATAGAAGCTTCAGCACTCACGCTCGTCAAAGCGATCGGGATGTTTGAAAAGACGATCTTCTCGTCGTTTTACCATCCGAGTCTCAAAGTGCTGCAAGGTATGGATGCAACGGTGCAAATCGCGATGCTGTGCCCCTTACATCGACCGGTGCACGCTAAAGAAGCCAAAGCGTTTGGCGCGCAGGCGATCCATCCGGACGCGCGGTTGATGTTGAACCGTTCTTATAGTGAAGAAGCGAAGCGAGAAGGCATACACCTTCGTCCGTATACCGTAGACGAACCTCATCATATTCAAGCTCTTTATGCGTTACACGTCGATGCTGTCATCACGAACAAACCGGATATCGCCAGACAGGCGATTTCCTCCTAGGCGTACGATTTGGTATGATATAATCGAGGCGAAAAGGGGGTGGGAGACGCATGCAATCTGTGAGCGTATGGATGATGATACCGAGTATCTTGCTTGTCGTCGTCCTGGTACCCGGTGGATTTTTCATGTTTCGCAGTTTTTTGCGCAAGATGAAGCAACAAGAAGATCAACAAGCAACAAAGAAGAACGATCAACCTTGAACATCATTAGGAGGCAATGAAATGGCAGTCGTGGGAACAGATCGTGTGAAGCGCGGTATGGCGCAAATGCAAAAAAATGGTGTGATTATGGACGTAATCAACGCGGAACAAGCGAAAATCGCGGAAGCTGCAGGGGCTGTCGCCGTCATGGCGCTTGAACGGGTCCCTTCCGATATTCGTGCTGCTGGCGGGGTTGCTCGTATGGCCGATCCGACGATCGTCGAACAAGTGATGAAAGCGGTCACGATTCCGGTTATGGCGAAATGCCGTATCGGTCATATCGTCGAAGCGCGCATCTTAGAAGCGATGGGCGTCGACTATATCGATGAAAGCGAAGTATTGACACCAGCTGACGATAAGTTTCATGTGAACAAACGCGACTATACGGTACCGTTCGTCTGCGGTGCTCGTGATCTTGGTGAAGCGCTTCGTCGTATCGCAGAAGGTGCTGCGATGATCCGTACGAAAGGCGAACCAGGCACAGGTAACATCGTCGAAGCGGTCAAACATATGCGCACTGTGCAATCACAATTGCGTAAAATCGCAGCGATGTCCGAAGATGAACTGGTCGCAGAAAGCAAAAACCTAGGCGCTCCTTATGAACTTTTACTTGAAATTCATAAAACGGGCACACTGCCTGTCGTTAACTTTGCTGCTGGTGGTGTCGCGACACCAGCTGATGCTGCATTGATGATGGAACTTGGCGCTGACGGCGTGTTTGTTGGGTCTGGAATTTTCAAATCGGACAACCCGGAGAAATTCGGTCGCGCGGTCGTCGAAGCGACGATGAATTTTAAAGATTATGATCTGCTGGCGAAATTGTCGAAAGATCTTGGTACCCCGATGAAAGGGATCGAACTTTCAACGCTTGGCGCTAATGAGCGCATGGCAGAACGCGGTTGGTGAGAAGCTTGACAACGATTGGCATCTTAGATGTGCAAGGCGCAGTACGGGAACACGCCGATCGCATGCGCGCGGTCGGGGCTGATGTGGTCTTGGTCAAACACGCGCAAGATCTTGACGCTGTAAAAGGGTTGATCTTGCCAGGTGGCGAAAGCACGACGATCGGGAAACTGATCCGCAAATATGATTTGTACGAACCGATTCGCTCGCGCATCGAACAAGGTATGCCGGTATTTGGTACGTGCGCTGGGATGATTTTGCTTGCGAAGTCGATTCATCAGCAAGACGATGTGCATCTTGGCGTGATGGATATCACCGTGGATCGCAATAGTTTTGGTCGTCAGCGCGAGTCGTTTGAGGCCGATTTGAACGTTGCAGGTCTTTCGGGTGATGCGTATCCTGCCGTCTTTATCCGTGCCCCACAAGTGCTGGCGAAAGGTGAACATGTGGATGTGATTGCGACGTATGACGGTCACATCGTCGGTGTGCGTGAGAATTCGATGCTCGCCACGTCCTTTCATCCGGAATTAACCGAAGATACGCGACTTCATGCGTATTTTCTCGCCATGGTGAATGAGGCATAACTTTTTTGGCTAAAAAGGCTACGGAGAGAGGATGCGTCTCACGCAACTCTCTCTTTGGCTTCAATAAGATACTTGTATAGGTTACAATACATTCATGATTGCGCAAGAACGATAAGGAGCGACGATATGCTAGATGCGAAATGGTTGCGGCAAAATCCGGATGCGATGCGTCATGCTTTGCGTAGGCGTCAGGAACCGCACGAGACGATCACCATGTTTGAACGTTTTTTAACGTTAGATCAGACATGGCGGGAATGGACAGCCGACGTGGAAGCGCTCAAAGCAAAGCGCAACAGTGTGTCACAATTGGTCGCACAAAAGAAAAAATCGGGTGACGATGCGACGACCGAGATCGAAGAGATGCGCGTTGTCGGTGATGAAATCAAAGCAAAAGATGATGCACTCCGTACGATGGATGAAGAGATCGCGAGGATTTTGTTGCGTCTGCCAAACCTCGTGCATGACAGCGTGCCAGACGGTCTTTCAGAAGAAGAAAATGTCGAGTTACGCCGTGAAGGGACGTTGCCGACGTTAGCCTTTACCCCGAAACCGCACTGGGAGATCGGTGATGCGCTAGGTATCATGGATTTTGAACGCGCCGCGAAAGTAACGGGGTCGCGCTTTGTGTTTATGAAAGGACTTGGTGCGCGTCTTGAACGCGCTTTGATCAGTTTCATGCTCGATCAGCAAGTCAAGGCGGGGTATGAAGAAATCCTACCACCGTATCTGGTCAATCAAGCGAGTATGCTCGGAACGGGCAATCTGCCGAAGTTTGAAGAAGATGTATTTAAAGTGAGCGATACGGAGTACTATCTGATCCCGACGGCTGAAGTGCCGGTGACCAATCTGCATCGCGATGAAATCTTGTCGCTTGAACAATTGCCGATCAAGTACGCTGGCTTTAGTACGAGCTTTCGTTCGGAAGCGGGTTCAGCTGGGCGTGATACGCGCGGGTTGATCCGCCAACATCAGTTTAATAAAGTCGAGCTTGTGCAATTTGTCGAGCCGGAGAAATCGTATGAAGCGCTAGAAAGCATCTTGCACGATGCGGAAAGAATCTTGCAACTTCTCGAATTACCGTATCGCGTGATCACGATCTGTACGGGTGATCTCGGTTTTAAGGAGACGAAAAAGTACGATGTCGAAGTCTGGATGCCTTCGGCGGGCGTTTATCGCGAGATCTCGTCGGTGAGTAATTTTGAAGATTTTCAAGCTCGTCGAGCTAATGTCCGTTTTCGTCGCGCTGACAAAGCGAAGCCGGAGTTTGTCCATACGCTCAACGGGTCGGGTCTAGCGATCGGTCGCACCGTGGCCGCCTTGCTTGAAAATTATCAGCAAGAGGATGGTTCAGTGTTGATTCCGCAAGCGCTCGTTTCTTATATGGGTGGACTTACGCGCATCACGAACTAAGGGAAATCTGACGCCATAAGGCGGGGCGAGGTGAGTCTGCGTGCTGTTCGTCTGGATCATCGGTCTGATCGTATTGGTCACGTCCATCGTGATTCAATATAAGGCGTTAAAGAGCATGGCGTTTAGTCGCTCGATGTTTTTATCGGGAATGGCGTTTTTTGTCTCGTTTCTTGTCGCCTTTTTGATCCGTAGTTCGATCGCGTGGATCTTGTTTGGCATCTTTCAAGCTATCGCGTGGGGATTTTTATTCTTGATGACCTACTTTTCCTTACGAAAATTACAAGAGAAAAAACGTCGCTAAGCGGCGTTTTTTTTTTATGGATGAAAAGGGGACTGCATGATGCCAAAACCGGTCACGTTACAAAGACTACAAGCGTATATCAAGAAGAAAGATCATCGCCCGGATGTGCCTCTTGTCTATCTGCAAAAATTGATCGAAGAGGTGGGTGAACTCGCGCGCATGATGCGCGATCCTGTGCGGTTTAAAGAGACTGGTTCGATCAAAGGAACGATCGATGAGGAACTGTATGATGTGTTGTATTATGTGGCAGCGCTCGCGAATTTGTATGACGTGGATCTGGAGACGGCGATGCGTCTGAAAGAGCCGTATGGCGCCGCAAAGTATGGGCAGATGGATGTGCTTGAAGCGTTTTTACAAGAAGATGATGCGATTTGTGAAGCCTGATCGGTGAAAACGGCTTGCGAGATGGTACCGATTGGGCGACTCGAACATATCGTAGGAGAAAGAGGCAGGCTTGTGGCTTGCCTTGCCGACGTGATGGGGGAGAGACATCGTGGTGATCAAACATTCGCAATCAGGAGTAACGGACAATCCGGATGCGTTATCGATGCAGTTGGTTCGAGGTACGGTTGGTGAAATGGCTCGTGGGTCAACCGCAAAAAAACGGCGAAATCCAGCGCGAAAAGCGCGTGCTGCGGTGACAGGAACGCCGTCGAAACTGGTGAAGCAGACGATGGACACGGCGCCGACGCAGCCAGGTGCTGCACCAGATGGTCTACCGCATTCTGCGCAAGTGGCACCACCTGCTCTATCCTCGCCAGAAAGTGGTGGCGGCAATACAGGTGTAGCAACGCTTGCGCTTCGCACGTATGCGCCGATCGATGATGCGCTCATCATGAAGATCACCCAAGAAGAGATCGCACCGATCTATAAAGCGAGCTATGGGCAAGAACTCGATATGAATCAGGTGATGTCATACATCGCGCAGTCGTATACGCGCATAGTCGTCTTGCAAGACACGGTGATCGGATTTGTGAGCGTCGAGGCGAACGAGACAGGACGGTTGAACGTTGGTACGATCGCGTTTTTACCTTCCTACCAAGGTCGAGGCTATGGGGCGAGAGTACTTCGCCAACTCGAAGCCGAGGCGCGCGCTATGGGGTTGATCGAGATGGAAGCGTACGTGCAGCCGACCAACCAGCGTAGTCTGGCGTTTTTTACGCGACAAGGCTATGGGCAAGTGCCGACTACCCAACAAGGCGAAGGGCGGACGGTCATTTTGCGAAAATCCCTGCTCGGGCAGACAGGTGGCGGCGCTGGCGAAGGTGGTGTGCCAGGGCAAGGTGGAGGCCTGAGTCCCAGTAACTTGCCTCGCCAAGGTGCCATCACCGGTGATGGCACTGTCGTGACGAGAGTATGAAAGAAGCGTGCCGCTGAACGAAGCGCTGGCGGGTCGTGGGTTGACACCATGAGCCCAAGTCCAGCGCTTTTGGCGTTGCTAATAATACCATGGGCGAAGCGCGAGGATGGCTAACCAAGGAAGGAAGAAAAACGGCCAGAGCCAAAAAATGTTGTCCGCCTCATGACCAGCTTGCCGATCTTGTGGGTTGGTCAAGTGGTGCAAAGCGGGTGCGATGGAGGTTTGTGTTGAAAAGCCTCCGATCTGCGGTGTGACGCGATCGGCGACACCCACACCTGCCGGGGTGCGGCGCAAGTAGACGCCACCGTCGGTCACGTTATTTAAGATGCCATAGTGGACCTGATTGTACGCATGCACACAGACAGGGCGACCGACCATCGTTACCGCATGATTGTAGTAGGGATGCATAGGGTTCACGCTCCTTTACCAGGAAAGTTAGGGGTACGCGATGTGCGAAAGCGTAGGGATGAGGGGGAAACGTGCTTTCTTGGCATCGGCGTGCTTACGTTGTAGTGAATGCACGAAAGGGTGCGATTGCTGCAGGACGAATGAGGATTTTTGCAAGGTAATGTGAGGGGGGAAGGTTGGGAGAACGGGGTTGAGGCAGGGAAGCGTGGGACGGGTCTTGGGGGAGCTTGACAGCGAAAGTCGCGCGGCGTACAGTAGTTATGTGCATATGCACAAAAAGGAGGCGAACGCATGCCCCGCCCTCGCAAATGTCGACGCATCACCGGCATCGCGCCGCACCAGGCATTTTGGCCCGATTGGCCGACGGACGTTGCTCTTACGCTATCGCGTGAGGAAATCGAAGTCTTACGGCGCGTCGATGCGGATGGCGAAGACCAGCAAAGCGCGGCCGAAGCGATGGGCGTTTCGCGTGGCACCGTACAGCGCATCCTCGCAAAAGCACATCGCAAAGTCGCCACCGCCCTCGCCTATGGCGTCGGCTTACAATTTATAGGCGGCGATTACGAAGTGATGATGGGCGAGCGTGATGCCGTCACGTTTGCTACGAACTACATCGCATTACAACGACAAGGAGGAATGAAGATGAGTAAGATTTGGGCCGTCATGGCCGATGGCGATCACGTATCCGGCCATTTTGGAAGAAGTGAGGGTTTTTATCGCGTGGTGATGGAAGAAGGCAAGGTGAAAGAACGCCAATACATCGACGCGCGCGCCAACCAGCACGAAGGCATGGTCAGCCTGATGGTGCAACAAGGCGTACAAGCCGTCCTCGCCGGAG
>JABEUY010000118.1 GCA_013044175.1 Bacilli bacterium | reverse complement strand
TTTTATGCGCATGATGATTAAAGAAATTCTCACGAAAAACGGTTTCGTCGTCGTGGGTGAAGCAAGTGATGGTGTACAAGCTGTCGATAAGTATAAAGAGTTAAAACCTGATCTCGTCACGATGGATATCACGATGCCAGAAATGGATGGCATCCAGGCTTTGAAAGAAATCCGTAAACTCGATAACGCAGCTAAAGTGATCATGTGTTCGGCGATGGGTCAACAAGCTATGGTTATTGATGCGATTCAAGCTGGGGCAAGAGATTTTATCGTGAAACCTTTCCAAGCTGATCGTGTTATTGAAGCGATTCGCAAAACTGTCGGTTGATGTAATCGATTTTTGTGATGAGTGGAATCGGTTATACCACGTACATTTATGATGTGTTTGTACTCATTCTCATCGTTGCGCTCGCTGTCTTCTTGCTTCGCTTTATCGGGAAGCGAGCGCAAAGAACTTTTTCGCATACATTAATCAAATCGGTTGGTATCATTCCGTTAGGTAATAACAAAACGATGCAAGTATTTGTGATCGACGAGAAACGTGTGTTGATGGTAGGGGTAGGTAACGCCATTGAACCGATTGCTGAAATCGATGATCCTGAACTGGCAAAGCGCCTTTTGATGGATTATGAAACCAAAATGATGCCAAGTACGATGATGCGACCTGTTGGTCGCTTCTTGGTTAATAGTATGAGTATATTGCAGAAGAAACAAAGCCAACCGAAAGATCGTAAGGATGATTTTGCTACCGTGCTTAGTGAACGTTTGGAAAGCGTAAAAGAAAAAAGAACGAGAGCCGCATCCGAATTTATGTCGGAACGTGTCGATAAGAGGAAGGATGACGTAGGGGATGAAAAGTAAAACGTTCATCGCCGTTTTTTTGTCATTTCTTTTGTCGAGCTTCTTTCCTGCCGTCTCTTTGGCTGCACAAACTTCACTTCTGCCGAATATATCGTTATCGGTGAATCCTGGCTCTACGCCTTCAGGTGTTGTAGGCACGGTTCAGATTATTGTATTACTTACGATACTCAGTTTGGCTCCAGCAATACTGATTTTGATGACTTCTTTTACACGTATTATTGTCGTTCTCTCTTTTGTTAGAAATGCGCTTTCTTTGCAACAATCACCACCGAATCAAGTGTTAATCGGATTGGCACTTTTTTTGACCTTGTTTATCATGGGGCCAACTTTATCTGCCGTAAATTCCAATGCGATTCAACCGTATCTTTCAGGGAAGATTTCACAAAGTGTCGCGCTCTCAAAAGCGGAACTCCCTTTCAAAGAGTTTATGGCCAAACAAACTCGCGTGGCGGATGTCGATCTGTTTTTAAAATATCAGCATCTACCAACGCCGAAAAATCTCGTTTCGTTGCCGATAACGACGCTGATCCCTGCCTTTGCTTTAAGTGAGTTAAAGACAGCGTTTCAAATTGGCTTTATGATTTATGTCCCTTTTCTCGTGATTGACTTGGTCGTTGCCACTACGCTCATGTCAATGGGGATGATGATGCTTCCACCTTTATTGATCTCGGCGCCTTTTAAGTTGTTGTTGTTTGTAATGGTCGATGGTTGGTATCTCGTCGTTTCGTCTTTATTAACCGGATTCCATTGATCGTGTATAAAGGGATGAAGTAAATGGATGGTAATTTTGTAATTGGTCTTGCTCAACAGGTGATCTCACTGGTTGTGGATATCACAGGACCGCTTTTGATTGTCGGGCTTGTGGTCGGTCTGATCATCAGTATTTTTCAAGCGACGACGCAGATTCAAGAACAGACGTTAACGTTTGTTCCTAAAATCGCTGCGATTATCGTTGTTCTATTGATCGCGGGGCCATGGATGCTGGAACTTTTGCAAAGCTTTACAGCTCATATACTCGGGAATCTTTCCTCTTATATAAGTTGACAAGACGATGACGATTACACCCGCTTTGCTTCTTTTGTTGCTTATCTTTCTCCGTGTTCTAGGCATGATCGGTACGGCACCGGTGATCAGTAATGCGCAGATCCCTGTATGGTTTAAAATCGGCTTTGCACTCTTTCTTGCTTTAATCATTGATAGCACTTTAACCAAACAGCAAAGCTTTCAATGGTCACATGGTTTGGATTTTCCTCACTTTATCATTCTTGCTTTGATTGAGACGTTAACGGGAATCGCTATTGGCTTAATCGCCAATACGACTTTTGCAATTACACAATTTGCAGGTGAACTTCTTGATCAACAAGTTGGTTTTTCTATCGTTTCATTGATTTCGCCAGGAATGGTGAGTCCAACTGGATTACTGTCTAACTTTTATTATATTGTTTTTGCTGTATGGTTTTTATCGATAAATGGTCATTATGTGGTTGTCCTTGCGATTATGCAAAGCTTTCAAGTGATTCCGATCGGACACGCCATACTGTTTAGTGGATCTTTGGGTAAACTGTTTCTCGATGCGCTGATTGAATTGATGACGATGGGATTACAACTTGCGGCGCCCGTCTTAATTGCACTTTTTTTGACGAATGTATCGCTCGCCGTCGCTTCAAAAGCGGTTACGCAAATCAATGTATTCTCCGTTGGTTTGCCATTAACACTTTTGATCGGATTACTCTTTATTGGCATGTTGCTTCCCGATATCGTCGGATCGTTACAAAGCATTGTCCTTGCCATGGAAAATGATCTGAATCATCTACTTGGCGTGCTTAGGAGTGGATAGAACTTGCGTTATGATTTGCAATTATTTGCAGAAAAGACGGAGCGTGCAACGCCAAAGAGGCGTTCTGATGCAAGACGCGAAGGGAATGTAGCTAAAAGTCCTGATTTTAGTACAGCGCTTGTCTTTTTGGCAGCGGTCATTGCGTTACTTGTCTATGTGCCTTCTATCTATTTTTCACTCGCTCAACTGATGATCGATCTTCTTGGCTACGGGACGAGATATGCAGTGGATCATCAAGGCGTACCTATCGCTTTGCGAGCAGATATTACGAACGTCTTTTACGGTTTATTGCCCATCGTTTTGATCGCGATGGTTATTGGCCTTTTTAGTTCATTTTTACAAGTGGGATTTCTCTTTACGCCGAACGTATTAATTCCTAAGTTATCCAAAATCAATCCATTAACAGGTATTCAACGGTTATTTAGTTTACAAGGCTTATCGATGCTTATAAAATCGATTATAAAAATCTTGTTTATTGCTGGCGCTATCTATTTTGCGTTAAATGGTTCGATCACACAATTAGCGCAGTTGATGTATGCAACGCCTGGCGTTATTATGCAAAACTATGCCAGTCGCTCTTTTAACGTTTTGATCGATGTTGCAGCGCTGTATGCTGCACTTTCTGTGCTCGATTTTTTCTTTGAACGATTTCGATTCGAACGTAGTATAAAGATGTCAAAGCAAGAGATCAAAGATGAAGCGAAGCAACAAGAAGGGAACCAGCAGGTTAAAGGGAAAATTCGTGAACGTGGAAGGCTTATCGCTTTTCGTAGGATGATGAAGCGCGTTCCGCAAGCGGATGTCGTTATCACGAACCCGACGCATTATGCGATAGCTCTACAATATGATCCTAAAACGATGCATGCGCCACAAGTTGTTGCGAAAGGCGTTGATCAAACTGCGTTACGAATTCGGGAGATCGCGCGAGAAAACGATGTTCCGATCGTTGAGAATAAACCTTTAGCTAGGGAACTTTATGCCCAGGTAGAAATCGAAGAATTTGTTCCAGATAGTTTGTTTCAAGCGGTTGCGCAAGTACTTGCTTATGTGTATCGTTTAAAACGTAAATCGATGTAAGTTAAGTTTTTCGATCATCATGAAGGGAGTGTCAAGTGTTTGAGAAGATTTGCCCTTGTCCCGCTTGTCGGGATTATCGGTGTCGTCGCGATGCTTGTCGTCCCCGTCTCACCGAATCTGCTAGATTTTCTATTGATTATTAATCTTTCGATTGCGCTTACTGTTTTGCTGGTCGCCATGGTGACAGCAGAAACGCTGGAATTTTCTGTTTTCCCTTCTTTACTGCTCGTTACGACGATCTTTCGTCTAGCGCTCAATGTTACTTCGACACGGTTGATTTTAACGAGTGGTTATGCAGGACATGTGATCGAGACATTTGGTAATTTTGTTATTTTAGGAAATCCTGTTGTTGGTATTATCGTATTTTTAATTCTTATCATCGTGCAGTTTATCGTCATTACACGTGGTGCTGAGCGTGTAGCAGAAGTTGCAGCTAGGTTTACGCTCGATGCGATGCCTGGTAAACAAATCAGTATCGATGCGGATATGAACGCTGGACTGATCACCGACGTCGAAGCGCGGCAACGACGCAAGAAAATCGAACAAGAGGCTGATTTTTACGGCGCGATGGATGGTGCCAGTAAATTCGTCAAAGGGGATGCGATCGCTTCGATGATCATCGTCGCGGTCAATATCGTCGGTGGATTTATCATCGGTATGGCGCAACAAGGGTTAGATTTTAATACCTCCTTAACCACTTATACGACTTTGTCGGTTGGTGACGGTCTGGTCAGTCAGATTCCCGCTTTGCTACTTTCGACGGCGACAGGGTTAATCGTGACAAGGTCAGCTTCGGGATCCAACCTTGGTGTGGATATTTTAAATCAACTTTTTTCCTATCCGAAAATGCTGTATATCGTGGCAACGATTATTCTTGTACTCGGTATCTTTACACCTATCCAGATTTTTGTCACGGGTCCTGTTGCCATCCTGTTATTTTTAGGTGGTCGACGAATTGCTAGTTTGAAGAAAAAAGAAGAAGAAAATTCGATGAAATCGGCAGAAGCTGAGAAATTAAAAACGACAAAAAGTCCGGAAAGTATGTATCACTTGATGCAAGTTGAACCGATCGAGTTTGAATTCGGATACGGTATTGTCCCATTAGCAGACGCTTCGCAAGGTGGGGACTTACTCGAACGTGTAGCGTTGATCAGACGGCAACTTGCACTTGATCTGGGAATTGTCATACCGATGATTCGCTTTCGGGATAATATACAACTGAGTGCCAATGAGTATATCATTGCGATTAAGGGCAATGAAGTTGCTCGCTATGAACTCATGCCAGGTCATTACCTTGCGATGAACCCTGGTTTTGCAGACCCTGCCATTGTGGGCATTCCAACGAAGGAACCTGCATTTTCATTGCCTGCCGAATGGATCTCTGAAAGTATGCGAGATTTGGCGCTCGTTAAAGGTTATACGGTTGTGGATGCTCCTTCGTTAATCGCGACGCATTTGACGGAAGTCCTTCGTAGGCATGCGTTTGAATTGTTAGGGCGGCAAGAGACGAAAGCGTTAATCGATGTCGTTAAGGAACGGCAGCCTGTGCTTGTTGAGGAATTGATACCTTCTAGCTTGACGGTTGGCGAAGTCCAAAAAGTTCTGGCTGGTCTTTTGATGGAGCGAGTGTCAATTCGTGATCTGACGACCGTTTTAGAGACTCTTTCTGATTTTGCACCGATTACGAAAGATACAGATACGTTGATTGAATATGTCAGACAGCGATTAAGTCGACAAATCACGGCACAGATTCGTTCTGGTACAGATCCGATTACAGCAATTACATTTAGTCAAGGTACGGAACGACGCATTCAAGATCATATGACGGCAACAGATCATGGCATCCAATTAGCTTTAGATCCGAGGATCGCACAGCAACTTATCAAGGGAGTCGCCGATCATGTCTCGCGACTTGCTAGCCTAGGTAAATCTTCTGTGTTGCTTGTTTCACCGACATTGCGCACGCATATTCGTCGTATTTTGGCTAGAAATATGCCTGACCTATCCGTATTATCGTACGCAGAACTCGATCCAGAAGCGCCAATTGAATCAGGGGGAGTGGTGAACATCTAGTGTTTATCAAACGGTTTGTCGTCAACGCTTTACCACAGGTGATGTCAGTTGTGCGTGATGAACTTGGCCCTGATGCAATTATCCTTTCTTCCCGTAAAATTCGACGTCAAGGAATTGCTGGTTTTTTTGGCATGACTGCCTATGAAGTGTTTGCTGCACTTGAGGATAAGGTGCAAGAAGATGAAACATCTAAGCATGATGAACCGATTCTAGCTGAAGACTTGGTTATTCCGACACAGTCTAGACATGCTTATAACCAAGTATCGACGTTTGCTGATGTCATGGATGAAGTATTACTTGAAGATCGGGAACAAGCCGAAGTCATACAACCTGTTCAACCTGAATTAGACTCGATCGAAGCCACGGTGGTCAATGGACAATTGATCGAGGAAATCAAATCGATTAAATCGTTATTAAACTCTTTACTCTTCGATGAATTTAGTCATTCTTTGGCGGTAGAACCTACTTGGCAAAATGTTTTGATTCAATGGTCAAAATCGGGATTGTCGACAGAAATTCTGCATCGATTTATTGAAACTTACCATCAGAAAAAAAATGCGGATGAAGAAATTCAGTACCCTGATTTCTTTTATCAGTTCTTGCGATCTGTTCTGCTTGAACAGCATGAACCTAAAACGATTGCAAAAGAAGATCGACTGATCTTATTAGTTGGCCCGACGGGTGTAGGCAAAACGACAACCATCGCAAAACTTGCCGCAACGGCGAAACTTCATGAAGGGCGCAATGTGGGTTTGATCACGATCGATACTTTTCGCGTTGCAGCTAAAGAACAATTGCAGACCTATGCCGATATCTTAAACGTGCCACTTCGTATCGCGCATAATGCACAAGAGATACAAGAACATATCGCGGCGTTGCATGACTGTGATTTGATTTTTGTCGATACGATGGGTCGTAACTTCCTTGATCAACAGCAAGCGACGGAGTTGGCGGCTATGCTTGATGGTGTTGCTTTTGATGTCCGATATCTTGTGATCAGTTTTTCTTCGCGATTGATGGAAGCGCTTGAGACGGCGGAAGTCTTAAACCTCGTTGGTTATGACGCTTTATTGTTGACGAAAAATGATGAAGCTAAATTACCTGCTTTGCTTTTTAGTCTGGTTGATCAACTTCGCAAACCTCTTTCTTATATTACGATCGGTCAAGAAGTACCCAATGACCTGATGGTTGCCCATGTCGATGCGATCATGGAATTATTCGCCGGAGGTGACCATGATGGGCGATCAAGCGGAGATGTTGCGGCAGATCATCCGCGAGAAGACGCAAAAACAGCAGTCAACTGACCGTAATGCCAAAGTGATCGCGATAGCTAGTGGTAAAGGCGGTGTCGGTAAATCGACGATCGTCTTAAACTTAGGACTTGCCCTTTGTCAACTTGGTCAAAAAATACTGGTCATTGATGGTGATATCGGCTTTGCCAATCTCGATATTTTACTTGGTGTTCGCCCATCGCATTCTTTTGAACAAGTCTTGCTCGGGGAAGTTCGGTTGCGCGATGCGATTACGAAAGTCGATCATGGCCTTGCCATTCTTTCTGGTGGTGCTGGCATAGCGCTACAAAATCAATCCGAATTGCCGATGGCACGATTTGCCGAAGAACTTAAAGCGATCAGTTCTGAGTTTGATCAGATCTATATCGATTTGGGTGGGGGTTTAAGTCATTATTCAGCAGAGATGATCAGCCTTTGTGACGAAGTTCTTTTGGTGATCACGCCTGAACCAACTTCTCTGGCGGATGCTTATTCCTTGGTTAAACAGGCGATTCGTGAAGGCGATATCCCGAATCTTTCTTATTTAATCAATCGAGCCCATTCTGTTCGTCAGGCTACGGAAGCTGCTGGCAAGTTTGAACTCGCTCTTTCCAAATTTTTAAAAACGAAAGCGAATCACTGGGGCGATATCCTTGAAGATGATGCAGTAGGAAGAGCGGTTTTTCGACAAATGCCATTTATTCTTGCTGAACCTTCTTCCCTTGCTTCTAAGTGCTTGTTACAATTAGCTAAACGATCTCTCATGGTCGTTGATGCTGAGACACCTCCATCTTCGCCAGGCATATTGCGCATATGGGAGAGATTTGTAAAACGCAAGCAGTCATAAAAACTTTCGATCCTAAGAAGGACTTATTGCGTTTCATAAAGAAATTTGATTAGAGTTAAAGTTTTTGTTGGGGTACGATAAGGAGGCGTGTGCGATGCAAGAATCGATGAAATGTATCGTTTTCGGATTAGCGGGGGAAGACTTTGGGGTTGACGTTGCACAAGTAATGTCGATTGAGCGCATGGAAGAAATCGTTTTTGTTCCGAAAGCGCCGCATTTTGTCAAAGGAATCATGAATCTGCGAGGTAGCGTGATACCGGTGATCGATCTGCGTGAACGTCTTTCGTTACCGATGAAAGAACAGACTTCCGAAACTCGGTTGATCGTTGTGCGCGTGTATGAGCAAGATGTGGCTTTCATCGTTGATTCCGCGCACGATGTCATGGATATCGATGGTTCGCAGATCGATCCTACCCCTCGAACCTTTGTGTCGGTTGATGCTGCCTTTTTGAAAGGCGTTGCCAAACTTAAAGAGAAATTGCTCGTCATTTTAA
Organism: Bacilli bacterium; assembly: GCA_013044175.1. GTDB lineage: Bacteria > Bacillota > Bacilli > Alicyclobacillales > SLC66 > JABEUY01. Next base: position 3,389 of record JABEUY010000118.1, on the reverse strand, counting down.
GTTTAGAAAATATTCTGGCAGAGCATGAACTCGTTGAAACAGCGAAAATTGCGAGGTCTTAACTGTGGGAAATGATCATTCTTTTGGCGATTTGCGCCTCGAGAAAAAAGCTGCCGATTTTCTTAAAGAAATCGGTAATAGCGGTTCTGCCCATGCCGCGACAGCCCTTTCTGAGTTGTTGCGGCAACCTGTCGGTATGGAGACGCCGTCAGTTGAACTCGTTCCTTTTGATGATGTTACCGATATTTTAGGTGGTCCAGAACAAGTTGTTGCTTGTGTGTACCTGCGCGTTGAAGGTGAAATAACTGGCAGTATTTTTTTTATCCAAACTGTTCCGGCTGCCAAGCAACTCATTTCTCCTTTTTTAGACACAAAAGTGGATGAATATGGTCTTAATGAATTAGAAATGTCAGCGCTAGGTGAGTTCGGTAATATTATGGCCGCCAGTTATCTTGGAGCCCTCATGGATTTCACTCATTTAATGATGCATCCGTCTGTGCCACTTGTCGCGATCGACATGGCGCAAGCTGTTTTGAATGTCGGTTTGCAATTAGATAATCCGATAGGAAACTTCGCCTTGATCATTCACGCCTCAATACATCATCGTTTTGCTCGGGAGGATGTTCATCTTTTCTTATTACCCGATCCGGGTACCGAACAGCGGTTGATGCAGGCTCTTGGGATTGAGGGATTGGAATGATGCAAAAAGTAGGGATGGCAGAAGCGAAAATCGCCTTAGAGGGCGATTCGTTACGTACCCTTGGACTCGGTTCTTGCGTGGGTGTTGCACTTTATGATCCGATTAAAAAAATCGGTGGGCTCGCGCATGTTATGTTGCCTTCAAGTGGTGGTAATACGCAACTTCCTGCCAAATACGCAGATACAGCGATTCCGTATCTGATCGAAATGATGGTGAATGCTGGTTCTATGCCCCGCAGTATGGTGGCCAAATTAGCAGGTGGTGCCCAGATGTTTGCGACGACGAGTGCAACCGATATCGTTCGTGTCGGTCCACGCAATGTCGAAGCAGTAAGGTACTGGTTAGACTTAATTCGCATTCCCGTCATCGCCGAAGAAGTGGGAGGGAATATCGGTCGAACGGTTGAACTCTTTACGGATACGGGTAATTATTCGATACGAACAGCACAGTTTGGCGAAAAATGGATTTGACTTTTTTAAGGGGTAAAGACAGCAATGGGTGACATACAAGAATCGAATCAAAACGCTGGTGAGGCATCAATACCGAAAAATTCTATTGTCATTACGATCAGTGAGGATAAAATGACCGCCTACGGTTCTTTTATCTTGTTAGAAGATGGTCCGCACGGTTTTACGCCTGAAGGTATTTTTGACCAATTAAAGATGAAAGGGATCAAGTTTGGTCACCTTCCTCAAGAAGAAATTAAGGCAATGCTCGATGCATTAAAAGAGACTACGGATAATGTTGTCTTGGCGAAAGGCCAAACGCCTATCCCCTCAACCAATGATACGCTCACTTATTTTTTTGAAATGGACAGCAAGAAAGCGCCGAAAGAAAATGAGCATGGTAACGTTGATTATCGTGAATTAGGTATTATCCAAAATGCCTTAGCCGGCCAAGTTCTTGCACATTGCGAGCGAGGTGTTACGGGGCGCGCTGGGATGAATGTGATGGGTCAATTGATCGGTATCAAGCAACCTGTTCGTATTCCACTTGCAACCCGCATCGGAAAAGGCGTGGCTATTCGTGAAAATGGTGATGAAATATTCGCTGAAATCGACGGTCAAATCGTTTTTATTCAAGGGAAAAAAGTATCCGTTACACCGATCTTTCAAGTGGCGGGCAGTGTTGATTTTTCGACCGGCAATATCGATTTTCGCGGTAGTGTGGTCGTATCGGAAAATGTTCATGCCGGCTTTTCCATTCGTGCCAGTGGCAATATTGAGATTAACGGTTTGGTCGAAGCGGCCAATCTTTATGCTGAAGGGGATATCATTATTCGCGGAGGCGTACAAGGTGGTCACAATAGCGTGATTGAAGGTAAAGGAACGTTACACGCTTTGTATTTACAAAATGCCAAAGTGAAAATGGATGGCGATGTTATCGTCTCCGATAGTATTATGCACAGTGCTGTTTCAGCGAAAATGGTCAAAGTTGATGGCAAACGTGGTCTGCTCGTCGGCGGTGAAATCGAAGCGATGCAAAGAATCCAAGCTAAGATTTTTGGCTCACCACTTGCTACTAAAACCGTGTTGCGTATTGAACCTGATACGGAATTTAGCGCTCGTTTGCTTGAGATCGATCTTGAGATTGCACGGCATCAACAGACGATCACAAAGGCAACCGAAGCGATTCGCGCTTTTGAGAAAATGATCCAACAGCATGTTCGTTTGACGCCTGAACAACAACGCATCGTTGAACGTCTCCAACCCACCGTCGCCGATGCTACCGTTTCCTTGCGTTCCTTGCAAGAAGAACGCGTCGAAATAACGGAAGCGCTCGCCCATTTGCCTGAACCGATGATTCAAATTGTTCAAGAGATGCATCCGGGTGTTTCCTTCCAAGGATATAGCGGTAGTTACGTTTGTGAAGAGCATATCGGGGGATGTAAATTTTTATTAACGGGTCATGGTTGGAAAAAAATAATCTCCTAGTCAGGTGGTTGTATGAATTCAGTAATCGTCGTTGCGATGAGTGTCGTTATAACCCTTGTTATTCTTTTTGTTGTTCAACGATTTCGGACTGCTAATGATCGTGGACAGAAATCGATGTTTACGACACTAGAACATTTTGCTGTGCAAATGGCGAGGGAAAATGATCGCGTCATCGAAATGATGGCCGTCTTACGGCAGAAAATCGATCAGGACATTTTACTTCTTACACGTAAGATGGAAATGCTTCAAAAGCAAGTGGATAATTTAGAGACTCGTTACATTATGCAAAAACCGCTTCAGGTTGTCGAAGAGCGCCCGATTCCTGAAGAGCCAGAAGCCGAATTTTTCTCACCAAAGTATAAGGATGTCGCTAAAAGGCTTAAAAATGGTGAAGATCCAGCGCAGATCGCAAACGATTTAAATCTAGGGCGCGGGGAGATTGACTTAGTGAGTCAACTGATTCGCCAGCGAAGATCATGATTTGTCACCGATCATTACTTGAGAAAGAACAGCACGAATGGTATAATCTTTTGGTGCAAATTCACACGTTGCAGGAGGTTGTCTAAGTCTGCCTAACTATAGGTAGGGGGATGGCTGATGAATGTAACGGAGGGAAAACTTGTGGGAGGTGCCAATTATGGCCGTAATTTCAATGAAGCAACTTTTAGAGGCTGGTGTGCATTTTGGCCATCAGACTCGTCGTTGGAATCCGAAGATGGAACGTTTTATCTTTACGGAACGCAACGGGATTTACA
>JABEUY010000117.1 GCA_013044175.1 Bacilli bacterium | reverse complement strand
TCTTTATACTTATCGACAGCTTGTACACCATCACTTGCTTCACCCACGACGACGAAACCGTTTTTCGTGAGAATTTCTTTAATCATCATGCGCATAAAAGCGGCGTCGTCTACAATGAGGATACGGTTGGACATGAAAACAACACTCCATTTCTCGATCTGTATTCTTTGCTGCAAGTTATTGCAAACGCGCGATGCGTTCCGCCGGACTGATAATATCGGTTACACGCACACCGAAATTCTCATCGATGACGACCACTTCACCCCGAGCGATCAACTTGTTATTTACCAAGATATCGACAGGTTCACCAGCCAGTGCATCGAGTTCGATGATCGACCCAGAACCTAGTTCTAGAATATCACGAATTTGTTTTTTTGTGCGACCTAGTTCTACAGTTAATTGAAGCGGAATATCGAGTAACAAGTCAAGATTACGCCCTGATTTAGGTGAAAGAGCCTGATCAAATGAAGAAAAAACAGCTTTTTCCACTGGCGCTTGTGGTGGTGTATTCACAGATCCCGATGGCGCACGTTGTGCACCGTTTGCCGCATAGGCGTTTGCTGCCTGGCCATACCCTGCTGACCCCATCATGGAAGAATCCATCGATGACGATGCTATCGAAGCAGAAGGCATAGGTGCCTGCGTTTCCACGACGGGTTCGGACCCGCTATCTTGCGTACCCATAATCATCGCGATCATATCTTTCGTAAATTCGATCGGAATAACTTGCATTATACTCGAATCGATCAACTCGCCTACTTGCAAATGAAAAGAAATTTTAACGAGTATATCAGCATCCGGAACAAACGATGAAGAATTGGCGAAATCCATCTTTTGTACATTCGGCGGCGAGATATTGACAGCTTTGCCAATCATTGTCGACATCGACGTTGATGCAGAACCCATCATCTGATTCATCGCTTCACCGACTGCACTTAAATGCAATTCCGAAAGTTCATCGGTTGGGTTTAAACCATCGCCACCAAGCATTAGATCCGCGATGATTTTCGCATCTTTTTCCAGAATCATTAAGATATTCGAACCTTTAAGCCCTTCCGTATACTCCACGCGGGCAGCGACATGAGGCAACGGAAAATCTTCGATAAATTCTGTACGCCAATGAAGGGTCACTTGTGGCGTCGTAATACTCACTTTTTGGCGCAGAATCGTCGACAACGTGGTCGCTGCTGTTCCAAACGATATATTACCCACTTCACCGAGCGTATCGCGTTCAAGCGATGATAGCTGGCTATCGAGATCCGTCGTGTTTTGACCGCCATCACCATGCAATAACGCTTCGATCTCATCTTGCGATAAAAAGTCACTGCTCATCTGCAACACCATCTTCCACGACCTGCGTTATTTTCACAGCATATCTCCCTCGATGCAAACCTGGATCTGCGCGAAATTTGATCTCTCCACCGATCCGAATATAAAGGGGATCCCCTAATGATTGATCGAGGGTAATAACATCCCCTAGCGAAAGATTCAAGAGGTCGTCAACGCTGATCGAACCATAACCTAATTCAGCATTAACGGGTACTTCCACTTGGTTCATATGCGTTTTAAGAGCATTCGTCGATTCAGCGAGCGAGGATTGCTGTGACCTTGGCGAAGCGTATACATAACGCGCACTTAATCTCGACATCAATGGTTCTAACACAACATGAGGCATACAAATATTCATCGTTCCTGTCGTATTGCCGATAATGACAGAGATCGATACGACGAGTACGACATCACTTTGATTCGCAATTTGAATGAATTGCGGATTGATTTCTAAACTATCATACTCAAAGTGCAATTCCTGTACCGTTCCCCAAGCTACTGTCAAGGAATTGAGCGTCTTGGAAAACAGCCGCTCCAAAATCACCGTATCGATCTCCGTCAATCGTCTCTCCGAATCTTGCGAAACTCCAGTTCCGCCAAGTAGTCGTTCAAGCATGGCATACGAGACGGAAGGAGCCACTTCGAGAAGAAACTTACCTTGGAGCGTGGATACATTGATCACATTCAGAACGGTTACCGCAGGAATCGAACGAATAAACTCTTCATACGGTACTTGTTCGACTGATTCGACCGTCATCTGAACGACAGCACGTAATTGTGCTGAAAAAAACGTCGACAAAAGTCGCGCATAATGTTCATAGATCCTTGTGATTGATCGAATGTGTTCTTTGGAAAAACGCATCGCCCGCTTAAAGTCGTAGGTGCGTATACGCACAGCTTCATCGCTACGGCGAATCTCTTCAGCCGATACTTCCCCGGATGTTAATGCAGAAAGCAGAGCGTCAATTTCTCCTTGCGACAGTACGTCGGGCATTGCAATCCCCTCCTCTCATGAAGTTTTCGTCATTGAATAATCGAATTGTTAACATACACATTAATGATCTTTCCTGTAGTCAAAAACCCATTGATTTTTTTGATAATCAAATCTTTTAAGTAAGTATAACCGCCTGGTTGCAAAATTTCACTTGCCGACAGACTATTTAAGATCGACAAAATGCCATCGTCGACTTGGGAAGCTCGACTTGTTAGCTCAGCGAGAACATTCGAATTTGGCGCTTGGAGAGTAAATTGAATTTGAATCATATTACCGCCTTGTAGATTCGTCGTCAATTTATCGACCTGATATTGCCACGATTGTAGTTGGGCGGCAGAAGGTGGAACCGGTTTACTCGGCGGTTTTAAGAGAAACTCATAGGTGCCAGCCCCACCAAGCAAGATAAGTGCTACCGCACCGATGATAATCATCGACATTTTTTTAACGTTCATCGTGTTCAGGTCCCCTCCTTGAATCGGTGCATGTACCGACGATACCTATACGGTGATAGAATGCAGTCATCGCTTCAACGACTTGGTCGACAGTTTCAATGACCACATATTTCTTGCCGGAGACCATGGTGATCACCGTATCGGGAGTAGCTTCCACCAGCTCAATCATCGCTGCATTTAGTCTAAATACCGAGCCGCCAATCCGCGTTACTTGAATCATGCCACAGCCTCCGTCAATTTGAAATTACTTTTTTACGCTTGTTGTTCCAAGTTATCAATGGTAGACAAGATATTATTGTCCGTGTTGACCACTTTGGAGTTAGCATCAAAGCCTTGTTGCGCCACGATCATGTTCGTAAACTCCTGCGTTAAGTTCACGTTGGAAGCTTCGAGATAGCCAGGGCGAACGTTTGCAAAACCATTGCTCCCAGGGATACCTATCAATGCGTTATTTGATGGTGCACCAGCATTAAATTGACCCGAGTTACTCGTGGTTTCATAAAGATTATTCCCTACCTTTTGTAATCCTCCAGGATTATTAAAATTAGCTAACGCAATTTGGAAAGTGAAATAATTCGATGGATTAGTTGGATCGGTGACAGTGACAACACCATTTGTTCCAATTGTAAAATTACCAGGAACCGGCGTCGTTGTACCAGTCGGACTACTTGGGATAATGGAAATATTGATAGGAACGAGCTTATTTAGATTTGTGGGTAATGTTGCTGACGTTCCGGTCGCACTTGTTTGCAACTCATATCCCATTAATTTTGATCCATCTGGTAAAACCAAATTCCCCTGAGCATCGACTGAAAAATTTCCTGCTCTAGAGTAATTATACGTTACACCGGTAGCAGTTCCCGTATATGATGGTGCGGTGCCTGCACTAGTCGGAAGAACTGTATTCATATTTGGACTCACAATGAATAAACCATCACCATCGAGAGCCATATCAGTAGGAACGCCTGTTTGTTGATCCGCACCTTGCGTGAACATCGTGTCGATCGATGCAACATTAACACCAAGTCCAATTTGTTGTGGATTGATACCACCAGGCCCAAAATTTATGGGAGTAGCTGTTCCTGCTGCAGTTGGTTGTGTTGCGTTTGACATCGTTTGCGACAAAATATCACTAAACTCGACGCGACCAGCCTTAAAGCCTGTCGTATCGACGTTAGCAATGTTATTACCCGTTACGTCAAGTTGTGTTTGAAAAGCATTCATCCCTGAAATCGCTGAATACAATGAACGAAGCATTTTATTATCCCCTTTTTTGTCGCCTCAGTCAGTCGGCGAGAATTGTATTCGTAGCTTCCGACAAGCGGTCCGGCTACAAGATGTCTTCTTTCTTCGTTACGAGTTTGGCATGACGAGCGCGCTATCGATATTGGTAATCACATTGGCCTCTTGTTCACCAAGGCGCATCGCAGTGACCACGGTTCGATTCGGCACGTTGAGCACATAGCCGACGCCGCCCATAATGACGAGCGATTCTTTCGCGTTTTTCGCCGATAATTGCTCAGCAGCTTTGTTTAAATTCGACATCGTTTGCGTCGTCACAGGGACACCGCGCATTTGTAGACGTTGTGAAGCGTGCGCCGACATAACGACCGATTTTGCCGTCGCTTGCTCTAGGGCTTGCGCAAACGATGAATTTACCATCGTCGGCTTAGCATTTTTCGCTTGATTCTGTAACGGCTTTGAAGGCGTGTTCGCTGAAATCTTTGGATAATGCCAATTTTCAGCCACGTCGATCCCCCCTACTTGAGCTCTGCGACGACTGAGGACAAAGGATAAGCATTCCCATTGATCGACAGTATCGGGGAACCATTATTAGTCGCAATCGAAGTTACGACACCAGAATCACTGTTCCCATTGTACTTGACCGCAACCGTATGGCCCAATAACTGAAATGCTTCCAACTGATTATTTGTCGTCGCCACATTGGTCATCTGTTCCACCGATGTGAACTGTGCCAACTGTGCAATGAATTGCGTATTACTTTGCGGTTGTGTTGGATCTTGATGTTGCATCTGCGTAACGAGCAACTGTAAAAAAGCATTTTCGCCAAGAGAATTTGTTCCTGTAACGGCGTTCGTTAACGCATTTGATACGTTATTGTTATTTGCGCCACTCGTTGACGTCGAACTTGCAGTGGATGTTGACGAAATAGGCGGCGTATACGTTGTACTTCCTGAGTTTAGGCTGATTGGAAACGTCATTGTGTCAAGTCCCTCCTTAAGCTCGTGCAATAAAACCAACTGTATTACTGCTGTTACCTTCAAATTGATCGATCGAAGCGATGGGACGTGAAGCATGCATCGTTGGCGAAATCGATCCGATGGACAGTGGCGACGCTGTGTGATTTGACGGGTACTGTTGTGATTGCCCGCCACCACTACGCACATCGACAGAGATTTGCGTAAAACCGCTTTGCTGCAAGGATTGTTTCAAATCAGGCAGATACTTTTCGAGCAAGGATTTGGAAGATGTTTGAGACGCTAAAAACTGAATTTGCAGTTGACCGCTCGGATGTGCCTGCACCTGTAAATGCAATTTACCGAGATTGGCAGGGTGAAGCGTCATCTCCACACGCGTCGTCGTGATTTGTCTTGTCTGCCGCGCTTTTTGCAAAGCGAGTAAAAGCAAAGGATTACCTTCACCGAACGCCCACATAGCAGCGGATGCCATCGTCATCGGACTGGATAAAAGATAATTGGAGGTTTGCAAGGAATTTTGCGCACCTACCGTTGAGGCGTTGCCCCAAAAACCGCTCGCCGCATTGGTATTTGTCACCGACGAAGAATTCGGCAAAGTAGCGGTTGATTTAGATGGAACGATTTTCTTAGCTACATGGTGCGAAAGAGTCATGGAAAGCGCAAAGGATCGGTTGGCAGGCATATTGGCCTTTTGCATTGTATCCTGCAAAGCCAATCCTGGTTGTACCTCCGCTTTTCCTTGTGCAAGCTGTCGACTTGAAAGGGTTGGCGTTATTCGCGCTTGTCGCAAACGAAAAGATGTTGGCAAAAAGCCTAGCCAAGAAGAAAGCGCTTCTTGTTGGTGTGGTTGTACAACACGCGTAATTTTTTGCGCGTTCTGGCGAGAAATTGTGTTGTTTGACACACGGCGAAATCCTTTGGCTTGCGACAATAAAAGTGGCGGATTGACCAAAGCCGAAAGGGCAAATCGTCCATGTGCATTGGACAACGCGTTCAGACTTGATGTTTTCGTCGTCGGCAATTTGGTGACGACGATTTGTTGCACAACGGATGACTGTAACGATGCTTGAATGGCTTGTGTAGCAGGTAGTTGCGTAGCGGGTTGGCTAGCTTCCTTTACTCCATGCACACTAAATGGTCTAAGTTCCGCCTGCAATGACATAGGCGATGTCAGCAAGTAGGATGGAACAGGTTCCGACTTTGGTTGCACAGCACTTGTCACCTGCGTAAGCCTCAACTTAGCTTGCACAGCATTTGTCACCTGCCCTCGTGTCGATGTAACGGGCGGCGTACTTGTCTCAGGTATCGAACTCGTCACATGCACTGACGTTCCTTTTACCGACACCTTACTTGGCGTCTGCACAAAGGTCTTTTTAGCTTGCACAGCACTTGTCGCCTGCATAAGCCTCAACTTAGCTTGCACAGCATTTGTCACCTGCCCTCGTGTCGATGTAACGGGCGGCGTACTTGTCTCAGATACCGAACTCGTCACTTGCACTGGCGTTCCTTTTACCGGAACCTTACTTGGCGTCTGCACAAGGGTCCTATTTGACGGCACAGCACTTGCTGACTGTGGATGTCCCGAAATTACCTTTTCATACTTGACCCCCAGTGTGTTCGCTGCCGCCTTCGAGGGTGATAACGGTGTCTTTGCAAGCAGAATGTCAGACGCTATCACAGGTTGCCCTTGCTCACCCTGTTTTGCAAAATTAACGTTTGCTTGCTTAGTCACCTTTGATCCTGATGACGGAGAACTAACGTTAGGCACAATGGCTTCAGCGTGCAACGAATTCGTGAACGTTGCCAATTCATTTGGTGCATGAAGCGTCGATGGTATTACGTTTGGTACTGTTGATAGCGATGCCTGTGTCGGTGTAAAGGTTACCGTAGTCCCATCTTTTTTTGACAATGGTTTCGCTTTAACTTTTTCCTGCTGCGCATGGATCGTCTGCAAAAAAGTTGATGATTTTGCAGTAGACGTATGCGTAGAAGCAGGTACCGTATGAGCTAGTTCATTGGAAGGGAGTAACTTCTCCTTGCCATTTTGCAACTTACCAATCCTATTACTTCCTTTGATACCGGAATTATCAACAGCGAGCGTTGATAAAAGTTCAGACATAAGCATTCTTTCTTTTCCTCCTTTCTGTCAACATGGTCTTTCGGAAAGCATCACCTCCTTCACCTGCAATGCGATTAACCGCCAGCTTTAAGTAATTTTGCCGCGATGTTCACGGGCAATTGCGACAATAACGACGCTTGATCTGAACTGTTCATCGCTTGCAGGGCTTGAACTTGTTCTTGAAAGGGCAATTGTTGCAATACTGAAGCTGCTTGATTGGAAGACATATTGGTCAAAATCGCCGCTTCTGATTTTGCCGTTGCTGAAGCTACTTGAGCAGCTTTTAATTGTATTGTCGTCGATACGAGTTTTCCGTGAAGATTCGACGAGACAGATTTGGCTGTCGCTAATTCAGAAGATAATTTTGCTACTTCATTTTGTAAAGCGGTAATTTGCTTTTGATCCGTAGATTGAACGGTTTTTAATTGTTTCTTTAGGGATGCGACTTGTTGCGGAACCGGTACTGGCGGATTAGGGATGCCAAGAACGTGACGAACCACCGGAATCGATTCTGCCCATTTTGTAACATCGCCAAAAACATTAAACCCTAAAATAAACTGCATAATAACCACAATTAAGACAGCCGTAAAGAGTATAGGTAATACAATCATATAAAAAATCCATGAGATTGGCTTGACTTGATAGTTTTTATCTTTGGTTTTTGCTTTTTTTGCTGCCAATTAACGTTCAGCCCCTATCTTTCCTACTCGCCAAAGATACTAACTACTAATCTCGATGACGATGACGACTTGAAGCAAGATCATCTGCATTACGCAAGTCTTTCTTACGGTCTTGCGTCTCATAGGCAAGCTTAGTCTTATCACGATAAATCTCCCACCGCCTGGCATCCTGATAGGCAATTACCGTTAATTCCTGCTTTTTTTCCATTTCTGCTTGCCAAAGATCCACCGTGGCGCTCTGATCATTTTCTTGCGTATGAAGAGCATCGAAGTAATGTTGCCATAAGACGGCATCAAAAGCACTTTTGGTATCATCGAAACGAACTTGATCGAGCGAATGGATCGTCGTGTGAAGATGATCCAATTTATACGTTTCCTCTTGGAGTCGATTGGCAACCTGCTGCTTTGCGGTCACCGACTGTTGCAAAATAAGATCATGCAAATGATGGATGCGTTTCGTTCGATCAAACTTATTCAACGATCGATCCCTCCTTGCGCTAATTCGATCAATCGAGAGATGGTTTCATCAAAAGCTGATGCATCATTGACACTTTGACACAAAAAGCGATTAAGTTCATTATCCAATGCAATCGCCTGATCGGCAACCGAATCAGAACCATGTTGATAAGCACCGATTTTAATTAAATCGTCAATATCTCGTTTTGCTGCCATCAAACGACGTATATGCATCGCCGCGCCTTGATGATCAACGGAAGTAATGTCACCCATTAATCGACTGATACTTTGTAACGGATCGACAGAAGGAAAATGTCCGCGATTAGCTAGATTACGATCGAGTACAATATGCCCGTCCAAGATACCACGAACAGCATCCGCGATCGGATCGGACAGATCATCCCCATCGACAAGAACCGTGTAGATTCCCGTTATCGAACCTTCCGAAGATCGCCCTGCTCTTTCTAATAGTTTGGGCAATGTGGCAAAAACAGAAGGTGTATAACCGCGCGAAGTAGGCGGCTCACCAATCGCCAAGCCAACTTCACGAGAAGCCATCGCAAATCGCGTTACCGAGTCCATCATGAGCGTAACTTGTTTACCTTGATCACGAAAATACTCAGCAATGGCCGTAGCGACAAACGCGCCTTTAATGCGCACAAGTGGCGGTTGATCGGACGTTGCGACTACGACAACAGAATGAGAAAGTGCATCGCCTAAATCACGTTCGATAAATTCGCGCACCTCGCGACCACGTTCACCGATCAGCGCAATGACATTCACATCAGCTTCCGTATTTTTTGCAATCATGCCAAGAAGCGTACTTTTACCAACACCACTTCCTGCAAATAAGCCTACACGTTGCCCCAAGCCAAGGGTCATAAGGGCATCGATCACCCGCACACCTGAACCCATTCTTGTATCAATTCTCGGTCGTGACAATGGAGAAGGAGGTTCCCGATAAACAGGCACCATTTCCTCGGTGACGATTTTACCCAATCCGTCAACTGGATTTCCCAGACCGTCTAATACTCTTCCTAACAAACTATTCCCGACGGCGATATGTAACGAATCCCCCGTCGCTTCGACTTCACTGCCAGGCGCTAATCCTTCTAGAGCGCCAAGTGGCATGAGAAGAACACGATTTGCTCGAAAACCCACGACTTCACAAAGCGATCGTTGTCCTCGATCCCCGAGAACAACGCAAACATCACCGATACGAGCTGCAGGACCATTCGATTCAATAGTCAGACCAATCACTTGCTCAATGCGACCATAAACTTTATGCAATCGCCCTCGAACGAGCGCTTTGCGATACATGTCAATCGTACGATTCGTGCTCATCGCCATGCATCTCCCACTCTTTAGCTACTGCAAGCAAGATTTGTCGCACTTGCTCAAAGCGGATATCCAGACGTCCATCGACCGTTCCTTGTTCCGTGGCGATCACGACATCACCTTGATGAAGCGCATGATCGATAATAATCGAACATTCTGCCGTTTGCGATAATAATCGTTCAAAATGCTCTCGGCGATCGAGTACACTTGCAAAATCTTCTGCACTCACTCGAATCTCGATCTCATGAGCTTTATCGACTTCTTCAAGCAATTGCAACGTCAACGATGCCGCGTATCTTTCCGTTTCTTCCTGAAGTTCGCGAGCAAAAAGATTTTGTGCTATTTGCATCGCCAATTCCACGATAAACGATTCCGATTTTTTAATTCTTGCCTTTCTTTCCTTCTCAGCAAGAAGTAGCAACCGATTAATCTGGGCAAACTGTTCGCTCATCTCTTCATAGGCGATCTGCTTTCCTTGCTCATATCCTTGTGTAAAACCTTGTTCTTGCGCATCTTGGTGTATCTGAATCGCTTGCTGTTGCGCTTGATCGATAAGTCCATTCGCTTGCGTTTGCGCTTCATCCAACAATTGCATCGTTTCCTGCTGCAATTGGGAAAGTTCTGCGCGTTTTACTTGAATCTTATGCTCAATCGAATCGGGATCAAGATCGATCTCCTCAACGTCTTGCTCCACCAGATAAGGACGTATTGGGAGAATGATTTTCCTTTCAGGAATCACTTCATCGCGTGGACGCACGATTCTAGACAAGGACATCATCACCTCCGCCACGAGCGATTACGATTTCGCCCATCTCTTCGAGGCGGCGGATCTGCGCGACGATACGTTGCTGCGCCTCTTCAACATCACGCAAACGAACTGGCGGCGCAAATTCCATGTCTTGTTTGAACGTCTCGACCATCCGCTTAGACATATTGCGATAAACAGCATCTTGCACATCTTCACTGGCTGTTCGCAAAGCAAGCATTAAATCATTTTGTTCAATATCACGAATGACACGCTGGATGGCTCGATTATCAAGAAGTACGATGTCTTCAAAGACAAACATCATTTTCTTAATGCTTTCGGCTAATTCAGGATCACTGGATTCAAGACTTTCTAAGATATTTCGTTCCGTAGCTCGGTCTACACCATTCAATATGTGAACAACTGCTTCGAGTCCACCGACATCCGTCACATCGACCGATTGTGCAGAAGCCATTTTCGTTTCTAAAACACGTTCAACAGAATTGATCACTTCTGGACTAGTTGCTTCCATCATAGCAATTCGCTTCGCTACATCGGCACGTATGTTTTGTGGCAACTCGGCTAAGATAATCGCAGCCTGTGCTGGCTCGAGATAGGATAAAACAAGCGCAATCGTTTGCGGATGTTCATTTTGAATGAAACTCAAAATTTGCGAAGGGTTCGTTCTGCGCGCAAATTCAAATGGGCGTACTTGCAAAGAAGAAGTTAACCTTTCGATAATCGAAAGCGCTTTTTCTTGCCCCATCGCTTTTTCAAGAACATCCTTCGCGTATTCAATACCGCCTTGCGCAATGATTTGATCTGCAACGGCTAACTCTTGAAACTCCGCTAAAATCGGTGTTCTTTCCGCACTTTCAACTTTTCGGATCGAAGCGATTTCAAGCGTTAATTGTTCGATCTCATCCTCGCGCAAATGCCGGTAGACATTAGAGGCTACTTCTGGACCGAGTGAGATCATCAGGATAGCCGCTTTTTGTTTACTTGACATGTCACTTCCACGTCGCATCGTGATTTCACCTCATCTCTAATCCTCTGAAATCCAAGAACGAAGCAACCCTGCAAACGCTTCAGGACGACGTAAAGCCATCTCTTGAAGTTGTTTCGTCAGCGAGACCTCTTCAGCTTCGGAAGGTGCATTCGCACTTGAGGCGGCGGTTAAAGAACCGAGTGCATCATCCGTCATTTTTTGACGATTACGGGAACGACGCCACAATAAGAACAGAACGATCAAGAGTAAAGCACCACCAGCGATACTCGCTATACCTGTCGGCGTTGTAAAGAACGACGGTGCAGGCGGAACGACAACCTGATTGGTAAACGGAACTGCCGCAATCGATACTGACGCAGGAATCGGTGTCGTCCCACGTTGACCAACCGCATTCGTTACATACGATTGAATCGCTGTTTTTAATTGATTGGTTAAAGGCATAACTTTCGAATTGATGAGCACACTTACCGAATATCCATTTATTTGCATCGGATCATACGTCGTCGACGTGTTGGTGTAATTATTATCATAATTTGTCGTTCCAGACTTACTTGATGAAGACCCTCCATTACCCGTACCTGTCGTACCATACGTCGTAATGTTTGGATTTTGTGTCGCTTGTCCTGCTATACCTGCTGCCGTCCCACTGGTTGCTCCCGTCGAAGAGGTTTGTGATGTTTGCTGCGATAAAATCGGACCAGTAGTGACTTGATGCTTTTGCTGCGTAACTTGATTAAACGTCACGGCAGCATGAACGATCACCTGCACATTACCACTGCCAACCATTTGACTTAGGCTTGCTTGCAGTTGTGATTGAATCGATTGCTCTAACTGCTGCTGCATCGCCAAATCTTGGTTCACAGCAGATGTCCCTCCAGTGGTCGCTGAATTGCCCCCATTCGCCGATAAATCATTGCCATTTTGATCGACAACCGCGACATTGGCAGCGGTTAGACCTTGAACAGAATTAGCGACGAGTTCTTGAATGCCAAAAACCTGTTGCGGCGAAAGTACAACACTTGGTGCTAATGATAACGCTACCGTCGCTTTTGCAGCACCAGCTGAAGTATTGAGTAAAAAAGACTGCTGCTGCTGAGGAACGATCGTTACAATCGAGTTATTGATCCCATTGATCGTGTCGATTGACTGGGCAATACGTTGTTGTAATACGGATAATTCTTCAAGCGTTAATTGTTGACTTGACATTCCGAGTAAATTCCCCGATGAAAAAATCGACGTATAGTCGATGTTCCCTGTCGCGGGCAACCCTGCCATCGCCATATCCACACGCACCTGATCGGCTTGAGCTGCCGGAACGAGAATCGATGTCCCTTGAAGTTCATAAGGAATTTTGGACTGCGATAATTTTTGGGTAATCTGCCCTGCTGATTTCGCATCCAAATTGGAAAAAACAACAACATAATTAGGATTGTTAAACATGATCGACAAAGCGATTACGGCGCCTAAAAATACGACGACTGCAATCCATAAATTACGTCGCTGCCCTTTTTGCAAACTGTTGTACCACGCCAAAAAGCGCGTTCGCAAAGCTGTAAGATCAAAATTCATAAATGAAGTCACCCGGCCACTTCTTCACTATACCTGCATGTTCATCACTTGTTGATAAGCAGACACCACACGATTTCGTATCTGCACCGTCAGTTCAACAGCAAGTTCTGCTTGTGTCGCCGAAGTCATCACGGCAGAAAGATTCGTTGCAGTTCCCGAAGCAAGTCCTAGACCTTGGACTTGTGAGTTTGCAACTGTATCGCTGATATTTTGAAGCGCATTACCCAAAGCTGAAGCAAAACTAGAAGTCGAACCTTTACTCGCTGAAGACGCCGGCGTGAGCGTTGGAAAAGCTGTCGAAGTAACGGTTGATGAAGTAAGCGGAGTGAGCGGTAACACCATAAATCAACACCTACTTTCCAATTTGTAACGCTTGCGTATCAACCGCTTTCGCCGCATTAAATGCTGTAATGTTTGCCTGATAGGCATGCGAAGCTGTCAAGAGATCCACCATTTCTGTTGCTATACTTACATTTGGCATCTGAACATAACCATTGACAGCATCCGGTGAAGATGGATCATAGACCAATTTGAACGGCGTGGGATCTTGTACAATCGATTGAACATGCACGCCACCCGTACTTCCCGTAGCCGCTTGAAGAGCAGAAGCAAAACTTGGCGAACCATTCCCAGAGGCCAATACCACTTCTTCACGACGATAGGGTCCGCCGCTCGGCGTCCTTGTCGTATTCGCATTCGCGATATTATTTGCGATGACATTAATCCACAAATTGTTTGCTGTGAGCCCAGAAGCACTAATCGATAATCCTGTGAATAAACCCATTTCGATCAACTCCCGAGAATGGCTGAACGTAACATCGCGAACTGATTATTCATCTCCGTCACCAGCGCAGCATAATTGACCTGATTTTGAGCAAGACCACTCATCTCAACATTTAAGTCAACATTATTACCATTATTTTTCGTCGATGTCGAAGAATCCGTTACGACGACAGGTTGAACAGGGTTAAAGGTTGAAGAAGCACCCGATAAATCAAGAGAACTATTCGTTGCCATCGACAACGATGAATTGCTCGATCCTTGAAGATAGCCCATAGCGTTTAATTGTTGTGCTAATAATTGACTAAAGGCAACGCTTTGACGCTTGTAGCCAGGGGTATTTGCATTCGCGATATTGTTCGCATACGCTTGTTGACTCAGTTGACTGGCAGTCAATGCCGATTGCAACGAGGAAAAAAGCACCGAATCGATCGTAGCCACGCAACGACCTCCCGCCATAATTGATACAAAAAACATTATTCGTTGTTATTCTACATAACACGTCAATTTACCTGCAATAGTTCGACCAAAATCGACAAAAACCTCATAAAAAAAAAGCCTCATTTCCTAAGATTTGAGGCGCTTTCTCTCAGAAACCTATTAGCGATGGCGCACTTTATCCAATTGTGCTAATAATTTATCATTTAAAATCCGAATATACGTGCCTTTCATACCGAGTGAACGTGACTCGATTACACCAGCACTCTCTAACTTTCGCAAAGCATTGACGATTACCGAGCGGGTTATACCTACGCGATCAGCGATTTTACTTGCAACCAATAACCCTTCTTTACCATCAAGTTCATCAAAGATATGCTCGATCGCTTCAAGTTCACTGTACGATAACGAATCGACCGCCATCTGAACAACAGCGCGAGAACGAGTATCTTCTTCAATTTCATGCGCTCTAGAACGAAGAATTTCCATACCGACAACCGTTGTGCCATATTCACCAAGGATTAGATCTTCATCGGTAAATGCATGATCGAGTCGAGCAAGAATCAATGTACCAAGGCGTTCGCCACCACCAATCACAGGTACGATCGTTACATAATGTTGAGCGTGTTCTTCAAGTACTGGTTCTGGAAAAACACTAAATGGTTGTATATCAGGCGTATTCGCAACGGTCGCATCCATGCGAAGCATACTTGCATTATATTCAGGCGGGAAAATCTTTTGCGATAAAAGTTCGTCCATAACATCTTGTGCAAATTCAGCAGGAATAGCATAACCTAAGATTTTTCCAGAACGGCTCAATACAAAGATATTCGCATCAATGACGTCACGCATCACTTGTGCCATTTCCATAAAATCCACATATTGACCAGCGCGTTGTAACAATCGATTAATTCGTCTCGTTTTTGATAATAAATCCATTCAATAACATCTCCTCGTCATATTTACAAAATGTATTTACTTAGATCTTTATTTTTAACAATGGCACCGACTTTTTCATCCACATAATGCGGTGTAATCACAATTCTCTGTTGCCCAATATCAGGAGCTTCAAACAAAAGATCCTCAAGAACGCGTTCCATCAACGTATGCAGTCTTCTCGCTCCGATATCTTCAGTATCTTCATTTACTTTTGCAGCGATTTCGGCAATCCGTGTGATCGCCTCAGCTTCAAAATCGACTTCGATATGATCGGCCCCTAAAAGCGCAATGTATTGACGCAATAAAGCATGCTCGGGCTCGGTCAGAATTTTCTCTAGATCATGTGCAGTCAAACTGGTTAATTCCACGCGAATCGGAAATCGCCCTTGCAATTCTGGGATAAGATCAGACGGTTTTGCCATATGAAATGCACCGGCTGCGATAAATAACATATGATCCGTCTTAACAGGACCATGTTTTGTATTCACAGTTGAGCCTTCAACAATTGGCAAAATATCCCTTTGTACGCCTTCGCGAGAAACATCAGCACCTGAACGTCCTTCTCGTGCTGCGATTTTATCGAATTCATCGATAAAAATGATCCCCGCTTCTTCCGTACGCCGAATCGCTTCTGCCGTTACTTCTTCCATATCGATCATTTTTTGCGCTTCTTCTTGAACGAGAATTTTTCTGGCCTCTCGCACGGATACTTTACGCTTTCTTTTTCTTTTTGGTATCAAATTCCCAAACATCTCTTGCAAATTACCCATACCTTCTGGTGCAATGCCAGGCATATAATCCATCGTAGGTACAGCACTTTCTTCGACGAGAATTTCAATTATCTGTTCTTCCAGAAGGCCATCTTCCAACTTACGTTTAAGCGCTTCTCGCTCTTCTTTCGCTTTTGACGAAGTTGAACTTGACTGTTTACTCTCTGATGATCCCCCGAATAACGATTCGAGCGGATTTTTAAACCCAGCCGGTTCATGCTGAGCCGATTCGGGAACGAGAGCATCGAGTAATCGAGGTATTACGGCACTTTGCGCTGATTTTTCAACATTTTTCATGCGTTCAGCCTTTACCATACGTATACCCGTCTCCACAAGATCCCTTACCATCGAGTCGACATCGCGACCTACGTAACCAACTTCAGTAAATTTTGTCGCTTCGACTTTGATAAAAGGTGCTCCCGTCAATTTTGCGATTCGACGAGCTATTTCCGTTTTACCAACGCCTGTCGGTCCAATCATAAGAATGTTTTTTGGAGAAACTTCTTCACGCAAAGACGGGTCGAGTTTTGAACGACGATAACGATTACGAAGGGCAATTGCCACAGCTCGCTTAGCTTGGGACTGACCAACGACATACTTATCGAGTTGTGCAACGATTTGATGTGGCGTTAAATCTTGCATTTCGTACTCCTCCGTCCGCATTAACTTTCGATTTCTTCAACGACGATGTTATCGTTCGTATAGACGCAGATTTCACTCGCGATTTTTAGCGCATGGTAAGCAATGTCTTTGGGGGCCATAGCAGCATGACGTGCAAGTGCACGGCCTGCCGAAAGCGCATAAGGTCCGCCCGATCCTATGGCGATGATGCCATCATCCGGTTCGATCACTTCGCCAGTTCCAGCAATTAAAAGCAAAGCGTCTTTGGATAAAACGAGTAACATCGCTTCCAATTTACTTAGCATTCGATCCGTGCGCCACATCTTCGCCAATTCAACAGCAGCACGCTGAACATTGCCTCGACATTCTTCGAGTTTTTGTTCAAACTTATCTGACAGCGTAAAAGCGTCTGCCACACTGCCAGCAAACCCAACAATCACTTCACCGTGATAGCGACGTTGTACTTTGGTTGCCGTACTTTTCATCACCATGGCATTACCAAATGTCACTTGCCCATCGCCAGCCATCGCAGCGCCTTGCGGTGTACGGATAGCAAAAATCGTGGTTGCGTGAAAACTTTCCATTTTCTGAACCTCACTTATGCTCTTGGATGAGCTGCTTCATACACTTTCATCAGATAGTCTCCGGCTGTATGTGTGTAAATTTGTGTGGTCGATAAGCTAACATGACCTAATAATTCTTGCACCACACGTAAATCGGCGCCACCTTCTAACATATGTGTGGCGAAAGAATGACGAAAAGTATGTGGCGTGATCTTTTTTTGCAAGGCAACTCGCTTAACATAACCTTCCACAATTCTACGTACCGACCGATCGGTCAATCGGGTGCCTAGATGATTAACAAAAAGTGCATTTTCTTCACGTTTAGCCAGTTTTGGACGTGCCGATTGCACATAACGAGCCAGTGAAACCTTTGCTTCTGTGCCAAAAAGCACAATTCTCTCTTTAGCACCTTTGCCCATTACGGAAACAAACGTTTGCGTCAAACGCAATTCATCAAGATCTAAAGCTACACACTCTGAGACGCGCATTCCCGTAGCATAGAGTAACTCCATTATTGCGCGATCCCGCATGCCAAGCGGTCGAGTTAGATCGGGTGCTTGTAATAAAGCAAGCATCTCATCAACATAAAGAACCACGGGTAACCTGATTGACATCTTCGGTGCGTGAACCGTTACGGCGGGAGAAAGATCTCCATCTTCTTTGGCAAGATAACGACACCATGAGCGAATGGCACTCAATTTTCTCGCGATCGTCCGCCTACTTATGCCATTTTGCAATAGCATAGCCATGTATTGACGCAAAGAAGCTATCGATAATTCCCCTGTCAGTAGACTCGTCGATTGAAAATAATCGAGAAGATCCCGCTGATAAGCGATCACCGTGTGCGAAGAGAGATTTCTTTCTACTTTTAAAAATATAGAAAAAGCCTCCAGCTGATGATGGAGGTGTTCATCAAGAATGACTTCCATCGACTCGCACCACCGGATTCATTATGACCGCCAACTTGGAAAACAAACGTATCTTACCACGTTTTTCAACACGTTGGCAAGTTAATTGCGCGTGATCTGAGCAAAATTCTGAATTGTAGTAAGCGCTCTCAACACAATTTTTTCATTTTTTTCTTTCTTTGAACGAATTCGTTCTGTTAATGATGGAAACAACCCAAACGTGATGTTCATCGGTTGGAAATGTTCTGGATCCGCATGCGTAATATAGTGAGCTAAGCTACCAATTGCCGTCTCAACCGGACATTCGAGCAATTCACGATTTTGATATGCTCTTGCTGCGTTGATGCCTGCAAGGAGACCGGAAGCAGCCGATTCGACATAGCCTTCTACCCCTGTCATTTGCCCAGCGAAAAATAAGCCGCGTCGAGCCTTCGTTTCGTATGTACTTTGCAACACTTCTGGCGACCGCAAAAAAGTATTGCGATGCATTACGCCATAACGAGCAAATTCTGCTCGTTCAAGACCTGGGATTAGACGAAACACATTTTTTTGTTCTCCCCACGTTAGATGAGTCTGAAAACCAACGAGATTGAATAAGGTAGCTGCCGCATTATCTTGGCGAAGTTGAACGACAGCAAATGCCGATTCCCCTGTTACAGGATGACGCAATCCAACAGGTTTTAATGGACCAAATAGCATCGTTTTGCGACCGCGTTTAGCCATCACTTCGATCGGCATACAGCCTTCAAAATAGATCTCTTTTTCAAATTCTTTCACTGGCGCTGTTTGCGCGTGAATAAGGGCTTCATAAAAGTGATCGAATTGTTCTTCATTCATCGGACAATTCAAATAGGCAGCTTCACCTTTGTCGTAACGCGAAGCAAAATAAGCGATAGATTCATC
Source organism: Bacilli bacterium (assembly GCA_013044175.1). Classification (GTDB taxonomy): domain Bacteria; phylum Bacillota; class Bacilli; order Alicyclobacillales; family SLC66; genus JABEUY01. The sequence continues at coordinate 38,735 of JABEUY010000117.1, read as the reverse complement.
GATGCTATCCCTTTCTACAACGGGTGCTGCTGCGTCATAAAAATAAAGCGACGAAATGCCAGTAAACTTTCCAATCACTTCGCTTAACGCATCGGAAGTTAAAGGACCTGTTGCGATAATCACGATACCTTCAGGGATTTCTTTGATTTCATCACGAATCACTTCGATGAATGGATGTTGCTCAAGTCTCATTGTTATCGTTTGTGAGAAAAGTTCCCGGTCGACTGCCAGTGCGCCTCCAGCAGGCACTGCGTGAAGATCTGCAGCTTCAATGACCAAAGAACCTAATTGGCGCATTTCCTCTTTAAGAAGACCCACTGCATTCGTTAAACCTGCCGCACGTAAGCTATTTGAACAGACTAACTCTGCAAAATCAGTACTGCGATGCGCTGGTGTCTGTTTTACGCCGCGCATTTCATAGAGGCGTACAGGCACACCTTTTGTTGCTACCTGCCATGCTGCTTCAGATCCGGCAAGTCCTGCACCGATAATCGTCACACCTTGAAAAGCCACTATTTTTCCCCTTTTCAAAAAAGCCGAGTCCCCTTACGGAGACTCAACGTGATTTTCTTTATAATCGCAATTCGCGTTCGAGCAAATGATCGTTTCGTTGCTGTTTTTCTGCTTCTTTTTTACCAAAGGCTCTTGACACTTCGGACAACTGCGACCTACAGGTTCATCCCACAACACGTAGTTACATTCCGGATATCCTGAACATCCATAAAAAACTTTCCTACGCTTACCATGTCGTTCGACCAGTGGTTTTTGGCATTTCGGACAGTGAGCACCGACTTCTTTCACGATCGGTTTTGCGTTTCGACATTCCGGAAAACCTGGGCAAGCGAGAAATTTACCAAATCGGCCATGCTTATAAACCATCTGACGTCCGCATTTTTCACAGACCTCATCGGACACTTCTTCTTCAAGCGTTACATGTTCCATCGTCTTTTCAGCTACGGTTAAGTACTTCTCAAAATCTTGATTAAAGACTGACAGCATCGATACAAAGTCGACATCGCCATCTTCCACATCGTCAAGCTGCTGTTCAAGGTTTGCCGTAAAATCAACATCGACAATCGTAGGAAAGAATTCCTTTAGCATGTCGAAAACAATCTCGCCAAGTTCGGTCGGAACAAATCTTTTTTCTTGCATCAGCACATAACCACGTTTTTGAATCGTTTCAATCGTTGGCGCATACGTACTCGGACGCCCTATGCCAAGTTCCTCCATCGTCTTTACCAACCTAGCTTCACTAAAGCGCGGAGGTGGTTGCGTGAAATGTTGTTCTGTCACGATTTTAGGTGTCGTGATTATTTCACCCTGCTGAAGGGGAGGCAAAAATTTCTCTTCTTCTTTTTTCTCATCGGACGATTCCGTATAAACTTTCATAAAGCCAGGAAATTTGACACGTGATCCTGTCGCACGAAAAATCGCATCGCCAGCTTTAAGATCAACCGACATCGTATCAAGAATAGCTGAAGCCATTTGGCTTGCAAGGAATCGATCAAAGATCAACTTATAAAGCCGATATTGATCTTTAGAAAGGAATTCTTTAATCCTTTCGGGATCCCGCATCAAGGAAGTCGGACGAATGCCTTCGTGCGCATCTTGTGCACCTTTTTTTGTCGAAAATTCTCGCTTTTGTGAAGGTAAAAAAGTATCACCATACATCGTACTGATATACGATTTTGCTTCCTCACTCGCCGAATCAGAGATACGAACAGAGTCGGTACGCATATACGTAATCAACCCAACTGCGCCTTCTTTAGGTAAATCAATGCCCTCATAGAGTTGTTGCGCTACCGACATCGTTTTTTGCGCACGAAAACCCAGCTTGCGAGCCGATTCTTGTTGCAAAGTACTCGTTGTAAAAGGTGGCGAAGGATTGCGTTTTTTCTCACTGGTCTTCACAGAGGCCACGACAAAATCTTGTCCGGCGATGCGGACCAATAATTCATCGACTTCCTGACGAGAAGGTAAATCTACTTTCTTATCGCCAAACCCATGAAAAGTAGCATCGAATTTCTCACCATGTGCATTACATTTCGCGAGAACCCGCCAATATTCTTCTGGAATAAATGCTTTGATTTCACGCTCTCGGTCTACGATCAATCGAACGGCCACAGACTGAACACGACCCGCCGATAAACCTCTTTTAACTTTTTTCCATAACAAAGGACTGATTCGATACCCTACGAGACGATCAAGGATACGTCTTGCTTGTTGTGCATGAACAAGATCCATATCCACGGCCCGTGGGGATTTAAACGCATCTTTAACAGCTTGCTTAGTTATTTCATTGAAAACAACACGAACAGGCTTTGAAGGGTCAATTTCAAGCGTGTGAGCAAGGTGCCAAGCGATCGCTTCGCCTTCACGATCCGGGTCAGCCGCAAGATAGACACTTTTGACCTTTTTACTCGCATCGCGCAGTTGCTTAACCACATCACCTTTGCCTCGGATCGTGATGTATTTCGGTTCAAATTGATGATCGATGTCCACGCCAAGTTGGCTTTTCGGAAGATCACGCACATGCCCCATTGAAGCTTTCACCATGTACTTACTGCCAAGATACTTTCCGATCGTCTTAGCTTTCGCGGGTGACTCGACGATGACCAAATAGTCTGCCATCGCTTACCTCCTAGACAGTTAAGTTCTCCACATCTTATCATCAGAAGCCAATTTAATGCAAACAGGAAATTAGTCAACGACTATCGTGAATAAAGTCCTGGACCGATACGAACGATTTCTCCTGCAGATTCTAATTCAAACAGAGCTTGCCAAAGCTCCTCTTCTTTCCACCCTTTTTCCTCAAAAACACGCGTTAACTGATCGATGCTTTTTCGGTTGATCATTAATTGTGTCAAGATTGTTTGACAAAAAGAGGATGGTTGATTACGTGTCAACGCTTTTCTTTCTTCAGGATCAACAATACCTCGCAAAGCTAATTGTTTCGCAACATGATCTGTTGCTACTAATAAAAAAGCGCCTTGATTCGCAAGAAAGTGACATCCTAATGAAGAGTTTCCATATAAAGAACCAGGTACAACGGCAACATCACGATTTTGCGAAAGCGCAAAATCTGCGGTGATCAAAGCGCCACTTCGCGCACCCGCTTCGACAACGATCACCGCTTGTCCCATTCCGCTTATAATGCGGTTACGCTGCACAAATTGATATTTTTGCGCTTGTTGCCACGGCAAAAATTCACTATAAACCGCGCCACCTTCAGCAAGAATTTTATCGACCAGTCTTGTCGAATTTTGAGGATAGATTTTCTGTAACCCCGAACCAAGTACCGCAATGGTCTTACCATGCGCATTGACAGCACCTTGATGCGCTGCCTGATCAATACCAATCGCTAAACCGGATAAAACCGCAAAACCGTCTTTGACAAGATCCTCTGCGATTTCTCGTGCTGCCCGTTGCCCATAGGCACTACAATGACGTGTGCCGACAATGGCCACAGCTGGCCGATAAGGATCAAGCGATTTTCCTAATACTGTTAAAAAAGGTGGAGGATCTGAAATTTCTAAAAGTGCCTGTGGATAGTTGTCATCATCTTCACAAAGTACAGTATAGGGCATTACCTTAAGTTGTTCGAAATCTCGCTGTCCATTTTTCTGTTGCATAGTTTCTACAAGTTGAATCTGCAAATCTGCCTTAAGCATCGGAAGCACTTCTTGCAAAACTAATAGTGTTGGATGCGCATCAATTCGCTTACATTGCTCGATAATCATTCGTGCACTTCGTAACCCTATACCAGGTGTTGCTAACAACGTTAACCATACCAGCATTGTCTCGTCGCACATGATCGTTCACTCGCTTTACCGTTTCTCTTTTTTAGTATGCGAGATGCTGTATCGATACACCATGATGTAAAGAAGAAGATACTTCCCATAGTAAAAAAACTGCCGATTAACCTTAAAAGGTTAATCGGCAGTACCAACATCATCATCAAACGATCAGCTACGACATTTATCCAATAATCCGCGTGCTTCCAACATAGCAAATAAGGTCGATCCCATTTCAGACGGCGTCGGAGCAACATGAATACCTGCCGCTTCCATCGCTGCGACTTTTTCATCGGCAGTACCTTTTCCGCCGGAAATAATCGCACCAGCATGACCCATACGTTTGCCCGGAGGCGCACTACGACCTGCGATAAATCCAGCAACCGGTTTTTTCATATGTTCTTTCACATAAGCAGCTGCTTCTTCTTCAGCAGTACCACCAATTTCGCCGATCATGATAACAGCTTCGGTATCAGGATCCTCGTTAAACATCTTTAAAACATCGAGGAAATTCGTTCCATTTACAGGATCTCCGCCGATTCCGACTGCCGTCGATTGACCGATCCCTTTGGTCGTCAATTGATACACTGCTTCATATGTCAAGGTTCCGCTCCGGCTAACGACTCCGACACGACCTGGTTTATGGATATACCCTGGCATAATACCGATTTTACATTGATCCGGTGTAATCACACCAGGACAGTTTGGGCCAATTAAACGTGTCTTTTTTCCTTCAAGATAACGTTTCACTTGAACCATATCGAGGACTGGAATACCTTCGGTGATACAAATCACAAGGTCGATGCCTGCATCTGCCGCTTCGATGATCGCTTCTGCAGCACCAGCTGGTGGAACATAAATAACAGAAGCGTTCGCACCCGTTTCACGGACTGCCGCTTCTACCGTATCAAAGACAGGAACGCCTTCGATCACCGTACCGCCTTTACCTGGTGTAACACCACCCACCATGTTCGTGCCATACTCAATCGCTTGTTTTGTGTGAAAAAGTCCCGTTTTACCACTGATACCTTGTGTGATTACGCGTGTGTTCTTATTAACGAGAATACTCATGATCGTAACCCCCTACTTCACAAGCTCAACGATTTTTTGTGCAGCTTCTGCCAAAGAATCAGCAGGCACAATCGCTAAGCCAGAATCTTTCAGGATTTGTTTTCCCATATCGACATTCGTACCTTCTAGACGAACGACAAGAGGATGCGTTAGACCGACTTGTTTTGCTGCCGCGACTACACCATTGGCGATGACATCACATTTCATGATACCACCGAAAATATTCACAAGAATACCTTTGACGCCCGGATCCGATAAAATGATCTTAAACGCTTCTGTGACCTTTTCTTCTGTAGCACCGCCACCAACATCGAGGAAGTTAGCCGGCTCGCCACCGTAATACTTAATCGTATCCATCGTCGCCATAGCGAGTCCAGCACCATTAACCATGCAACCGATGTTACCATGTAGGGCAATATAGCTCAGGTCAAACTTGGAAGCTTCGATTTCACGAGGATCTTCTTCCGCAAGATCACGCAATTCGACGATATCTGCATGACGATATAACGCATTTGAATCGAAATTGAGTTTGGCATCAAGCGCCATAACTTGTCCATCTTTTGTGACGACAAGCGGATTGATTTCCGCGATCGAACAGTCATTCTCGACAAATACTTTGTATAAACCAACCATAAAAGCAACCGCTTGCTTGATTAATTCATTCGGAATATGTATAGCATAAGCAAGTTTGCGAGCTTGGAAGGATTTCAAGCCAATCGCAGGGTCGATTGTTTCTCTAAAAATCTTCTCGGGAGATTTGGCGGCGACTTCTTCAATCTCCATACCACCTTCTTCTGAAGCCATCATCGTGACACGACCTGTTGCACGATCAATGACGACGCCGATGTAATATTCTTTTTGAATATCACTGAGCGTTTCAACTAACAGACGTTGAACGACTTTACCTTCTGGTCCTGTTTGATGCGTGACAAGTGTTTTGCCAAGCAATTCCGTTGCGTACTGACGAACTTCATCCAAACTTTTGGCGAGTTTAACGCCACCTGCTTTACCACGTCCACCGGCGTGAATTTGCGCCTTCACGACAGCTTTACCACCAAATTGTTCTGCTACTTTAACGGCTTCGTCCGCACTAAAAGCGACGGAACCAGCTGGTACTGCCACGCCGTATTTACGCAAAACGGCTTTTGCCTGATACTCATGAATGTTCACGAATACTTCCTCCCTACCGACTCTCGTTCGAGCCGATCCGATTGGATCTGCCATGTTAAACACAACTACTAAGATACCCTACTCGATCAAGGAATTCAATACAACTTACCAGATATCGGCACGCCTTAGCCGGAAAAAACGACGAGTTTGTGAATTGCAGTACATGATACCGCTTTCATTGCGTGTAACTTTTTAATTCCATCCGAATGAGTAAATGTCTAACTTTTTTGTTTTTTTCGCTTTTTCCGATTGTGTTTCCTAAAAACGCTGTTATAATACAAGAAAAGAGGGAGGGAACGATATGGACTTCTGTTGCGGAGCTACGATGGCTGTTAAAATTCGACCACTTCATTCTGATAGGGGCATGCTCTTAACGGATGTTCCCTTCTTAGTCTGTCATACCTGCGGCAATACAGTGGTTGCCCCTTCGGTAGAGACACAAGTGACGTTATATGTACATCATTGCGAAACGGACGGAGTAACCCAAGCAAGCTTATTGGATGCTGTATCCGAAGCCGAAATCGCTGAAATTCTTTCAACCTATGAACCGTTTGATTCAGAAACTGATCCTTATGTCACCGAAGATCAAGTTGATCATATGCTTGACGTTTGGAATTTCGCCGCTGAAATTGGCGATCAGCACTGGATCGATGAGATCAAAAATTCACTTCATCTCCTCCATCAAGTAAAAATGCATGAGTTAACTCAATTTCATTTCGCCTCGACATCCTCACGCTTTTAACCATTCTAATATCATGCTTGTTACAAAGCCCTTGTAACGTATAGGGCTTTTTCTTTTGGATGTTATTTCTCCAATGTTTGATCGTAATCATCTTCCCAAAGATGTATGCTACACACATCGAAAAATGCTTACAAAGAAGATGATTAACCATGTTCACCGCAGTTCGCAGTATGGCATTGCGAGGGATTGAAAGCTACCCTATTCTTGTTGAAGCAGATGTACACCCAGGGCTACCCTATGTAGATCTCGTAGGCTTGCCAGCATCTAGCGTTAAAGAGGCAAAGGAACGTGTTCGTTTCGCGATCATCAATTCAGGGTATCAATGGCCACATCAACGTCTGATCATCAGTTTACGACCTGCCGATTGCAAAAAAGAGGGGACGGGACTTGATCTAGCTATTGCTCTTGCCATTTTAATCGCTTCTGAGCAGATTCCGCCAAGTACGGCAGACTATTTTTTCGTCGGTGAACTTTCACTTGATGGCAAGGTTTGCCCATGTAAGGGGGCATGGACAGTATGCAAATCTGCACTTGAAGATCATCAGGTCAAAATGATCGCACCAGCTTCTATGCCTTTAGGTGAACTTCCCGAAGAACTAAAAGCGAACCTTCTGCCTACATCTTCATTGGCTCAAACGATCGCCCTATTACGCGGCGAAACAAACGTCAGCTTTTTTGAACAAGATACTTACCTAACGGTGGAAGAAAATCAACTTTCTTTTGATGACCTTATAGGTCTTGATAAAGAGAAAACCGCACTCATGATCGCTGCCGTAGGTCATCATCATCTTCTACTAATCGGACCACCTGGCGCTGGTAAAAGCATGCTGGCAAAGCGCTTTCCTTCTATTTTACCTCCACTTTCTTCAAACCAGAAAAGTCGAATCGAACAAATCTACAGCGTTGCTGGCATCAATTATAAGCGCGGTGATTATCCACCATTTCGTTCTCCCCATGCGACCATCAGTACGCAAGGTCTCCTTGGCGGTGGCAATCCGATTTTGCCCGGCGAGATATCGTTAGCGCATGAAGGTATTCTCTTTCTGGATGAATTTGCAGAATTCACGCGAAATGCTATCGATGGGCTACGTCAACCGATGGAAGATCACGAAATTCACATTCGTCGGGCAGGATTAACCTATCGATTCCCCGCCGACTTCCAATTGATCGCAGCTATGAATCCTTGTCCATGTGGTTATCTTGGGTCGGATTCTAAAGAGTGTACTTGCTCGATGCAACAAATAAGACGCTATCAAACGAAACTATCTGGTCCGATTCGCGATCGAATCGATATAACATTATTTGTTCGTCCTACTGACCCTGATCATCTCGTTCATCGCATAACGCCCGCTTCGATCTCCGCTTCACAAATGCGAGAGAATGTTCGTTGCGCACTCGCTTTTCGTACGTTACGCTATCAACAAGATGGCTTAAGTGAAGACCATTTGTCATACAATGCAGCCCAACTCCTCATCGAGGTAGCCACGCGACTCGCTTTGTCCTCAAGAAGTATCGAGAGCACAAGAAAAGTTGCCCGTTCGATTGCCGATCTTAAAGCTAGCTTATCAATTGAGAAAGATCACATTTTAGAAGCACTTCAATACCGCACATAAAAAGACCGCCGATCTTCAGCGGTCTTCACATAAGTCAATCTTTTATTTCTTCTTACTTGTGGGTGATGGCTTTGATGTACCTTTGGCTACACCAATGTTTTTGGCTTTATTTTTAGCTTTTTTCCCTGAACCAAATAACGGAGGCGGATTATTTCCAGCTTTTTTCATTTGCTGTTTTACCACTTGTAATTGACGTGGATTTAGGTTTACACCCATCTTTTTGGCCATCGCCGTCAAATCTTGATCATCAGGTTCCATGGTAGCCATACTTCGACGAAATAACCATATGCCCAAAAATACACCACCGATAAGTCCAACAAGTAATCCTATGCCAAGTCCTAACCAAATCATTGATATAGCCCTCCTAGCTTACTCAAAAGCAGCGATAATATGGTCAACAACAAGATTACGATGCACATTATCTTCTGTACAAAGCATACAGTCAAAGCGGAATTGTCGATATTTTTTACCTTCATGCGAAGCCAAATAGGCATTTGCCATCTGTCGAATTTGATCACGCTTTCTTTGATCGATCGAAAAAGCAGCATCTTCAATACCAGTTAGCGCATGATTATGCTTATATCGCACTTCAACGAACACCAAAGTATCTTGATCTTGCATGATCAAGTCGATTTCACCATATCGTGTTCGCCAATTCGCTTCAATACATTGATAACCTTTTGCGAGAAGATAATGCTCGGCTTGCTTTTCATAACGAGCACCAATCATGCGTTTTGAAACTGACGTCTTTTCGCTTTCGCTTTCCGTGAAGAGATTGCGTACAGGTGCAAAAGATCGCCGATGAATCGGACATGGACCAAAGGTACGCAAAGCCTCCACATGCTCTTTTGTACCATACCCCACATGTTTTGCAAAGCCATACTCAGGGTATTGTTGATCAAACTGAAGCATGATTCGATCTCTCGTCACTTTTGCTAACAAAGAAGCTGCACCTATGCTCTGACTCATGGCATCACCATGAATGACTTTACGCTGTGCTGTTGTCATCCCTGGCAAATTACATCCATCGATCAGAACCAAATCTACAGATTGCTCTATTTGATCAAGCGCTTGACGCATCGCTACGAACGTTGCTTGTAAAATATTCATTTGATCAATGCCATCTGCATCAACGATCCCGATACCATATGCTATCGCCTTTTGAAGTACAAGGTCATACGCATATTCTCGTTGCTTTTGCGTCATCTGTTTTGAATCAAAAAACGGTTCCACTTGGTCATCATCAGGTAATACTACAGCTGCCGCTACGACAGGTCCTGCTAAAGGTCCACGCCCCGCTTCATCGACACCACAAAGTATGGAATGACCAGATTTGCGTAAACTCTGATCAAAGAAGAGCACTTCTTCAAATAAAGCTAACTTTTTGGGCGAAAAGCGAACAGTCTTCATGCTTGATCACCGAAGGAATCAAGCATAGTAAGTTCGTCAAACGTAATTCTTCCTAGCAATCCAGTTTGTACGTCGCGAAGAACTAACTCCGCCGCACGTTCAACATCGATGACATCTTGCGCTTTTTTTGCAACGCGTTTCGCACCGATTTCTTCCAGCATTTCTGCACTCGTCATCGTCATCGAGGAGAACTGATATCGATTCTGCAACGCTTGAGGATACTGTTTATTTAACCAAGAAAGCAATTCAAGTGCGAGTTCTTGCGATTCTAATAATGTTGATTTGATCGCACCAGACCACGCCAATCGAAGTGCCACATCTCGATCATCAAACTTAGGCCATAAGATACCTGGTGTATCGAGTAATTCGAGTTCTTGACCCACTTTAATCCACTGTTGTTGTTTGGTTACGCCAGGTTTATCGCCAGTTTTCGCTGCACTGCGTTTAGCCAGTCGATTGATCATCGTCGATTTACCGACATTGGGAATCCCTACAACCATAGCACGAATCGTTTTGCGGCGAATCCCTTTCTTCGCCATTTTCGCAAATTTGTCCGCAGTCGCTTGTTTAGCTGCTTCAATAAGAATATTCATACCCTGACCATGAAGATTATCAACGGCAACCACAGGGACGTGTAAGTTTTTTTTCCACTGGTCACGAAATAACGCTGTCATTCCGTCATCTGCCATATCTGCTTTACCCAAAACAATAACAATCGGCTTATTTTGGGTTACTTCTGCCATCATAGGATTTCGACTCGAAACAGGAAGACGTGCATCGACAATTTCAATGACGACATCCACCAGTTTAAGTGCTTCTGTAACTTCCCGACGGGCTTTCGCCATGTGACCAGGAAACCATTGTATGCTCAAGGTTATCGCCCTTTTATCACTTCATATTGTCCTTATCTCAAAAAAAAGGGGCTTGGTTTCCCAAGTCCCCCGCGTCCGATCAACGAATTTCTTTGATACGAGCCGCTTTACCGCGTAAATTACGCATGTAATACAATTTCGCACGACGCACTTTACCGCGTTTCACACGTTCGATCTTTTCAAGTTTTGGTGAGTGAAGCGGAAACGCTCTCTCTACACCAACACCATATGAAATTTTGCGAACTGTAAAAGTCGCGCTAATCGCTGTTCCACGACGTTTTATTACGAAACCTTCAAAGACCTGAATACGCTCACGGGAACCTTCACGTACTTTAACATGTACACGAAGCGTGTCCCCTGGTCGAAATGCAGGAATATCGGAACGCAATTGTTCACGAGCGACTACTTGTACTAATGGGTGCATACCCTCCACCTCCCGACGGGTGTTCTTGCACGATTACATCGTGTAGAGGACCGCCCTGTTACAGAACGTTAGTATACCATATTCAATTCAGTCTGCAAAGTAGCTACCTAAGGTTTTTCGACCTGAGACACAAGATCTTGAGGTACAGGAAGCGAATTAATTGCATTTTCTCCAAAAATCAATTCTGTCGAAGAAATTGAAGCAGTACCAATTTCGGGAACACCAATTGTTGACTGGACTTCAATTTGTCGTAATTTACCATCCGTTGCATCGACCCATACTGTATATAAAGCTTTCGAAGGTGTTTTACCTAGAGTCGAAGTTAAGGAAGAACCACCGATTACCGGACTCGCTGACGTCGTGAATTGATAGACATTACATAACCATGAAACAACCGTTTGCGTAGGCAACTGATCGACAACTTTAGGGGGATTCGTCGTGAGTAGCTTGCGCAACGAATCCCATGGTTTTAACGCTGTTAATGGTTGCATCGGGTACCAATGACCATTATCGCGATAATAGGAAAACGTTCCATCTTGATAGACTAGATAATCATTACCACCGATCGTTTCATCCACATAAACCGTATGGGGTAACAAAATTGAACCGTAGTAATCTACTTGCCGATTGAATTTTCCTGCTGCTTCTTGAATCTGCGCCTTGACTTCAAACGATGATAAACCTTTCATGGTATCGATCGAAGCAAGAACAGCCTGTAAACCTGTAGGGTCGACAGTTTGCGTAGCGACTTGGGTCTGAATTGCCTTTGGTGTCGAAACGAGATTACAACCAGAAAGCAGCGTAATACCTACAGTAGCCGTTACAAGATACCCCAAGTTGCGTTTTTTCATTTCGCAACCCCCTTTTGAATCCGACGTCCGATCCCAAGTAGGACGAGAAGTCCATATACGATCTCGACAATCAATAACCAGGGAAACCGTGTCGGTGCCAACAGCATGATCTTTTGATGCGCATAGGTCGAAGTAAGCAATTCCGTTTGCTGACTCGACGTGACATGCGCTGCATGGAGGCTGACTAAATCAACATGGTAGGCACGAAATACCGGTACGAGCGATCCACTACGATAGACGTATCCACCCAGATAGCGCGTCGGTGAAGTCGTGATCGTTGCCGGAGCATTTGCAATGATCTCATCACCCGTTGCCTTTTGAAAAACCGTTTCAAAGCGAAAACTACTTTGACCGCTGACCCATAAGCGTTTCGACTGATTAATACCCATAAATTGAACGATCTGCGCCGGAATCGTATTGATCATCAGTTCATCCTGACCATTTCCGGTCAAATCACCAAACACGATATCTCGCGTTAATGGATACGTGTACGTGCCCGTTAATGTACCCACAACTTTTCCTTGCGGTGCAGACAACGAAACGATCTGAATAAAATTATTACCTTCCAAAACCGCTTGCGGTGTCGAATCGATCTGTTTAGGTAAAATAGGATAAACACCTAGTAACGCGACAGCATTTGTCGGCATCGAGATCGAATTACCTCTAAATTCACCTTGTAATCGACCATGTTGTATCATCAATCCGTCAATGACATCCGCGGTTCGAGATGTTAGTGCTCGCCAGTTCTGACTGACCTGTTGTTGTACCGATAGACTAAGTCTACCCAACGCATCAGCCATACTGCCAGGATTCATCAACATCGTAAACATTTGTCCTGGATTTTGAGAAAGCGTGACATACATCCGTACTTTAGATCCTATGGATAAAAAATGAGCAGTAGTAAAAGGGAAATCGATCAAACCGAGTTGGTCACTACGGAGTTGCGCAAGTTCTGCGATCGTTGCACTCTTTTCTTTAAAACCAGATCCGTGTGGAGAAACTGAAACAAGATCATAGGAATGTTGAATTTCGGCGACGGCTGCATTCGCTTGCGATGCTTGCGCCGGGTCATTCGCCATCATCGTTATTAATTGCTGTACTTCCCCTTTTTTAGGGGCATGACCGCGTAACGTGATAATCGTCTGAACACCTGGACGATTAGGATCGTTTACTAAGGCCACAGGAATGCTGGGTACTTGTTTGTCTGGGCTATCGATGTGATCGATAAGTCGAATCGAAAAAGCCGAAAGAAGACCCATGTCTGACAGAGGAACCCATACTTGAAATAAACTGATTACGATAATGACAACCAGTAATTTCAACATACTGATTTTCACAAAGATACGACCAAGAATAACCGCAAAAATAACGAGCGCCACATAGTCGATCATGCGCCAAGTGTTCGATTCAGCTACGAAACTAGCCAGAGCAAAACTTATCATTAAACTAAATAAAGTAAAGCGAATCAACATGCTGCGATCCTGTTTGGGATAGGCAAAAATAAATACTAACGAAGCAACAATGACACCAGCTACGCCATAAAAGGAATATTCGGTTGTCCAACCCGTAAAGACGAGCTGATAAAACAAAATCACAAACAAGGAATAAAGGATCAATAACGGCATCGTTATCCAACGCTTGGCAAGCGAATCAAACACGTCGATCCACCCCCATTTTTTCACCGTAAATCAAAACGAGTGTCCCAACTAACCAAAACAACATATTCATCGCCGAATCTTCAAATACGTTCTCAATCGAATTATGCGCGATCAAGACTAAAATCGAAGCAAAGACACCTGCAATAAGCACTTTCATTTGAGGATCAACCGTTTTACGCCAGATACGATATACATCGCGTGCGTACGCAAAGAGCAATGCGACAAAAGCAAAAAGTCCTATAATGCCAGTTTCCGCTAGCGTTTTTGCATAATACCCGTCGACATAAATAACACCAAAATAACGAGATGCAATAGCTCCACCATAACGACCAAGACCAGCACCGAAAAAGGGATTGGCGACCATTTGGTCATAAGCATTAATCCAACGTGCAATTCGTCCATTGTTAAACGTTTGTGACCAATACACAGGCGACAGAAACTGCTCGATGCGAACTTGAATGGAATGAACGAAAAGTGTGGACAATACGGCGAGAATGATAACGACAAAAGTCCATCGTTTATCGATCAACCAAGTCACCACGAGAATGCCGATCACCAAACCAATCCAAGCGCCTCGCGTATAGGAGAAAACGGTCGTTGCAATCGAAAGCAATGCTGCAGCACCATAAAACAATTTTTGCGCTCTTTCTTTTTCCGTAACAAAGAAACTGATAGCAAGCGGTGTAATAAATGCTGTATACGAACCAAAAATGTTAGGACTTCCAAATAGAGAGTACACGCGTGTTCTTTCGCTTTGTCCAATCGGGATCCATTGAGCAGGAACCGGGGCTTTGATGATGTACTCATAGACCCCGTGCATGCTCATCAAGAGACCCGTTAGAACAACAAATCGTAACAGCGGAACGATATCTTCTTTAGCAACGATATAGGGTAATGTCAAGGCGAGCAACATGTACATATAATCGACCTGGTACCCTGCAAATGCAACGGTCATATACCCAACATCCATCAGTATGTATCCTAATCCGATGACTGCGAGAAAAAGAATGTATTTATAAGTTGGATACATCTTCCTACGACCATTGACCATGTAAGATCGGAGCGCATAAATGGCGAACAAAATAAATGTGATCTTGTCCCATTCATGGCCGATGATCCCCCATGGATAAATACCCATAAAATAATCAACAATCGGATAGGCTGCCAGGAGATAGACCGGCCAACGCCATCGCAATGGCATTACTGCTTCTTCCATCATCTCACCTCAACATCTTAGTTCATTGCATCATCATATCATACATTTAATGAATTACCTGTACATAGGCTGAGGAAACGTAACCTGTTTTATTGGATGAATCAACAACTTCATCCCAACCATCACTGAGCGTTTTAAGTACGACGAGATATTGTCCATTCTTGAGCGTATCGATCGTCGTTGCATTGAGTGTCGCAGGCGCTGACCGAACATCAAGTTCACTACCAACATCAATGCCAGTGACCTGAACCATATTTTGCAGACTCACCGGGTTCCAATCGACAAAACCGCTTTTTCCATTACTTAACTGAACCTTGTCCCATCCTGGTGAATCGCCGAGCACGGAAAACACAGTACCTTTCGCAATCGTTCCTATCGGTTCGATTAAAGCGCCTTGTGCATCATCAGGAAGGTTATAAACCGTTAGGTTCGTCGTGGCTAACGCTGTCGCACCATTCGGATAGGGAAAAAACGGACGATTACCCGTTTCCGGCAATGTAGGTTGTGACGCGATTTGCGTAGAATACGTCGCAATCTCTGCCATGATCCGCGCAATGCTATTGGACCAGTATATTCCTGTCGCATAATCGACATTCATACCATTAAGATTAGCGCCATTATAAAAGGCGCCAGTACTACTTAAATACGAATTGCGAACAAACCACGCTTCAAAATTAATATCGTACTCAACAGAACGAAATGTCGCCGCCATATTGGGATTATTCGTGTAAGCGCGATAACCAAATAAATTATTACGATCCGTTGCAAAGTAGGATGTTCCCCATGCTGATTCGATGATCGCATGCGCAACAAGATACTGTGCATTGACGCCATAAGCATTTTGTGCCTCAATAAAATACTTACCCGCTCCTTGTAAAACGCTGCTCGCAACCGCATGCGTCGCAAGAAATTGATTGATTTGTGATGCAGTTAGCGTCGAAGCAGTTTCTAAATTAAACGTCTGATAAGGATTTTGCCACGTACCTACAAACTTATCCCCTGTCGGCGTTGAAACATACCAATGCGTAAAATCTGGCGATACGTACTGATAATTCGGCTGCATAAAACTAGGAGCTGGGGCTAATGGGATAATCGATGATCCCCAGATATCAACAGCAATCCCGTTTCTCACGACAAGATAATCTCCGATCGGCGATTTTACCGTTGAAGGATAATTCGAATACAAAATTTGTCCTGTCGATTTATCGATGATTTGCACACCACTTAAAGATTGCACAAACGCTTGAGCCGCACTTTGTGTTGGAAATGATTGCAACAACTTTTGATATTGAAAAACCTCATAAATGAGCGGTTGATTTCCATTGGTGTTGGAAGAAGATCCACCACCTGTACCACCGCTTGTGCCACCACCCGTGTTCGAAGGAGGCGTATCACCTTTTTGCCACACAGTTTGTCCGTTACTGATTTGGACAACCACTGCGTTAGCAACCGTTTGTGCATAGATAATAGCAGCTTGTAAAGTTACAAAGGAGTTGATTATTTTTCCCGAAACTTCCACGAGATATGCTGGAACATTGGTAAAAATCACTTGTTGATTCGCAATTTCTATGACCGTAACATTAGATAACGTGTTTGCAAAAGCCATCGCAGCAGCTTGCGTTGAAAATTGCTGAATAACATTCCCGTTTTGTTCCACGCTGTAACGTGCAAGATTATCCCAAACGTCTTTACCCGTTGCAAGATCAATCACTTGCGCATTGGTCTGCCCTTGTGCATAGGCTTGTGCTGACGCCTCAGTAAGGAAAGAGCCGCTGAATTGATTATTCACCAAAACATCATAAGCAGGTGTCCATACGGGTTGCGTTAAACCGGCTTGATCAACCGAAGTATTGGGCTGCGAAGATGCGCCTGAGATTGCAGGCGTGAGCGATTGATAAGTTTGTTGTGTCACGGTTGATTTTGAAGAAATCAACCAATAATTAGGTATATTACTCCAAATAACATCACCCGTACTGCGATCGATGATTTCGACGAATGCCTTGGAGGTCACGGCTGCTCTTGCTAATTCATAGGTGGTATAATCGGTCATCTGACCATTGCCGATGGATTTCCCAGTTAAAGTAACGTAACGCACAGCAAATGGTTGTTTTATCGAACTATAGATGACAATACCTGATGTCGTATCGGTGATCGTAACATCTTGTTTCCCTGTAACCAAGGACAAGGCAGAATTATATGATGAGTAATTTTGCGTTTTACCTGTATCCAACCATCTCACTTGGTACCGTGCCAAAAACTTTTGCGGAGTCGTTCTGGTCGATTGAACATCTCCTTTTAGTCGCATCTGCCACGCACTATACGCACTTGGCATCGCGACGGCCGCATCAGCAATTCCAGGGCAGGCGACAAAAAAACTAGTCAACGATAGAGCTAAAAACAAAAAACGATTTCGATTCATGGTACGCCTTCCCCTCCGCTTTCTATTATGGGTAGCGGATAGGTGCCCTGTCAATGAGCGAGCAATGTCAATCAATAGGAAGCAGCAACTTGGAAAATGAGTTTGGCATTCGTTGGAACAATCTGATAAGCACTCGGGGACTGATTGACAACATTGCCGATAGCATTACCTTTTGATGAAATCATCGTGTAAGAATAATGGATATGATTTTCTAATAAAACTGCGGATACTGTCTTGAGTGGTAACCCCACAATGGAAGGAATGATCTCTTGTCCTGAGGTAAGATCAACTTGGAGAATCACACTTTGCCCTTTCTGATAACTTGAGCCAGCCGATGGCAAGATAGAAGCAACATCACCCGATACACCTTGACCGGTTATTGATTTGACGACCAAATCGGTTTCACTTATGCCTGCCTTTTGTAAAAGCATAACTGCAGTCGCAAGATTTTTAGAAACTACATTTGGAATCACTGAAGTAAAATGATCCGTCGGGTTGTGAGAAGTAACATTTTGCGTCGAGCCTACTTTATGGCTTATATTGCTTGTACTTCCTTTTGCTTTAGCAGGAAGCGCAGGCGGAGTTACGGGTGTTGCTATCGTTTGCGGACTTTTCTGTGCATGCAACAACCATTGGCCACCAAATAGAATTGCGATGACAAGAACAAGAATACCGATTGAAAAAAAAGTAAGTCTACCGACCATACGTGGTCGTAAAGACTCGATCTCATCCAATTCATAAGTTGCCGTATCTTCCATCTCGCGATCAGGAAGCGAACGCAAATTGAGCATGTTCGATCTTTGCATTCTCGAGGTCTCGTCTTCCTCCGACGAGGTATTCGAAAAAACCATATCATCTTGGGAGACCATGACACTGAGCAATGCTTGCAAATCTCCAAAGCCCTGCAGTGTAGTACTGTGCCGTAACAAGCGCTCAAGTCCAGTCTGCCATACAGGCGCTATGGGCTCATGGCTGATCGCATGGCCTGATACAACAACCCACTCTAAAGCATGACCGAGATATAAGGCAAGATTTTGCACAATCTCTTTTTCTGTAATATCTTCAGAAATTCCCCTGGGAAGCAAGCCAAGCAACGATGGTTTTTTACCATCATATAGCAACTCTCCAATGTGGAAGTTCGAAGAGATACCACTGCGAAAAAGCGTCTCCATGCCTTCCACGATCTGAATAAACACAGTAAGAAGACTCGCTGAAGAAAGATTAGGCAACCCAAATTGTATCATTTTGGCCGATTCAAAAACACAAATTACATCTTGGTCAGTCAACGCGATATCGAGCAATTGTGCGACGTAAGGGTGTGAGAGCGTTGACCGACACTGCAACCATGCATCGAGCATCTGCTTATCGATGGAAGATTGCGACAGAACAGCGAGTACGACGTTTCGATCCAACTTGAGATCTGTGCCTAAACCAACACGCCAGCCAGATGCTAACGCCTCTAACTCGATCGCTTTATATCTGCCGGTCAACGAAATCACCCAATCACCCTACCTTCACATTTACGTTTCTGATTGTCGTGTTTGCCGCTGTTGGCGATGATCCTGTCGAGCAGCCAGTCGTTGCTTTCTTCGTAACGATGCCGTTTCAAAATGCCATTTTTCTTCATCCGTCTCTGGTTCAACAGGGGGAACAAGAGCGGGTTTCCCATCGCTACCTAACGCGACGAACGTGAGATACGATGTCCCCGTTTCTTTACGTTGACCCGTCATTAAATCTTCACATTCAATCCGACAGAAAATTTCCATCGAAGTGTTATGTGTCCACGCAACGAACGCTTCAACAGAAATCGCTTCGCCAACGTGAATGGGTGCCAAAAAATTAAAACTATCTGTACTTGCAGTGACGACTGGCATCCGGCAATGGCGCATCGCTGTAATACTCGCAATTTTATCAACATACGCCATGACCTTTCCGCCAAAAATGGTACCGTATACATTCGCATCCGAAGGCAGTACCAAATCGGTCATCATCGTACGAGAGGCTGAAACAGGCTTAGCATTCATAAAAAATTATCCTCACGAAAGAATACTTTGCAATACGGTAATCGATGACCAATCAGGCGAAGTAAACGTAAAATAGCCAACAACAACAGCAACCACAAACATAGCTACCCACATCAATTTTTTCATGCTTTAACGTACCCCTTTATCGTGATATATAAAATTGCCTCGCTGCTTATTCGCGGCAACGTTCTATCTGAACGCCTACAGTATCGAAGATACCATCGATCGGTGCACCTGGTTTCTCAATCGTTACTTCAATGCGAGCAACAAAGGAAAAGTGCCCCAAGACGGCATCAGCCACAGCCTGCGCCAAAGCCTCAAGAAGCTTAAAGGGAGTTCCTTGGACAATTCCCTTAATGACATTATACACTTCTCCGTAGTTTACTGTCAGTTGGAGATCATCGTGCAGTCCTGCCTCAAGACAATCCACCGCTAAACGTACGGAAACAATAAAGCGTTGACCCAAAGCTGTTTCTTCCCGATGGACACCATGACGTCCATAGAACTGCATGCGTGTAAGAAAAATACTATCCAATTCTTTCGCTCCTAGCAAGTCAAATCATCCTAAAGGTTGATACAATGCATACTCAGCAGCATGACGGCCAGCCACATAACCGGTACTAAACGCAACAGTAATATTATAACCTCCTGTGTGCGCATGAAGGTCAAGCACTTCACCACAAAAATAGCAACCTAAGGTAATCTTCGAGGCTAGTGTGGTCGGTTCGATCTCTTTAAGGTGAATACCACCTCCGGTGACCGTCGCCTTCTCTAAACCTAATGTCCCCGTCACTTGCACTGGCCATTCTTTTTCCCAAGCGACGAGTTGCTTCAACATTTTCTGACTGACTTGGGCACCTTCAAGATAAGGATCCAAAGAATATTCTGATAAAAAAAGTTCACCAAAGCGATCAGGTAAATGCTCACGCAAAATGTTACGTATGGCTTTACGAGCTGAAGAATGAAATGCCGATTGCCAAAAAGCAAAACGTTCTTCTTGGTTTAGTGTTGGATTCGTATCGACTACGATAGGCAAAAAACGTTCTTGGGGAAATTTCGCCATTGTCTTAACCACATATTGGCTTATTCGTAAAGCGACAGGTCCCGATAAGCCAAAGTGTGTCACTAATAAATCACCCTGTTCTTTCGTTACCTTCTTTCCTTTTGGATCGAATAATGTAAGCACGCAGTCGCGAAACGCCAAGCCTTGTAGCTTGCCCTGTGTGATAAAAGAATCCTCTGAGGTAAGCGGGACTGAAGTCGGATACGGTGCAACAAGCGTATGACCGATACCACGAGCGAATCGATAACCATCACCAGTTGAACCTGTCTGAGGAACCGAACAGCCACCTGTGGCGATAACAAGCGCATGAGTTTGGATTTTACGATTTCTAGTTACCACGTTCCAATGTGTCTTTGTTTGTTCAATCTCTACGACTTCTTCGCCATATGACTCCTGAATATCAAGTGCCACCATTTCACGGCGCAAAGCATCAAGAACGGTTTTCGCTTTATTGCTAACAGGAAACATTCGTCCACGATCTTCTTCCTTTAGGGCAACACCGCGCGAAGTAAAGAAATCGATAATCGATTCATTTGACCATTGAGCAAAAACACTATGCAAAAATCGGCCATTACCAGGTGTGTTTTCAATGATATGGTCCGTGCCACGCGCATTGGTCACGTTGCAACGACCACCACCCGAAATGAGCAACTTACGTCCTGGGCGGTCTCCCTTTTCAAGGAGTAGCGTCTTTGCACCTTGTTGTGCAGCAGCGATCGCTGCCATGATCCCAGACGGTCCTGAGCCGATCACGACCACATCGATGATATCACGCAAGCGCATAACCCTCACTTTGTAAGTCAAATCATCAAACAAGCGCCGATCCAAAATCGCGATCGACGCTTGTATCTTACACCAAATCGTACTTAGACAGCCATCATCGCTTCAAGATCCGCATCAACCGTCGTGGTTCCGTCAATCGCAAAATTTTTCACTAAGACGTCCAAAACGTTCGCCGACACAAAAGCGGGTAATGTTGGCCCGAGTCGAATCCCTTTAACGCCAAGTGATAGCAAAGCAAGCAGGACAGCCACCGCTTTTTGCTCATACCAACCGATATCAAAGGCAAGCGGTAATTGATTGATATCATCCAATTCAAAAGCTTGCGCTAAAGCTTGAGCAATGACGACCAAGGAATACGAATCATTGCATTGCCCTGCATCAAGCACACGCGGTATACCGACAATTTCACCAAGGCCGAGTTTATTATAACGATATTTTGCACAGCCTGCCGTTAAAATCACTGTGTCGTGGGGAAGTTTTTGTGCAAGTTCGGTAAAATAGCCACGACTTTGCTGACGACCATCACACCCTGCCATCACCACGAATTTGCGAATCGCGCCTTGTTTAACCGCACTGATTACCGTATCCGCTATCGAAAGGACTGCGTTATGGGCAAAGCCAGTCTGGACGTAGCCCGTTTCGATTTCTTTTGGAGAAGCTGAACGTTTTGCATGTTCAATCAATATCTTGAAATCTTTGCGTTTACCTGGTTCGCGATCGGCGATATGCGTAAGACCAGGAAAGCCGACAGCACCTGTCGTATAGACACGATCTCGATACGTGGCTTTAGGTGGAATTAAACAATTCGTCGTTAATAAGATCGGTCCTTGAAATGCCTCAAAATCGCTAAGTTGTTCATGCCAAGCTCCACCATAATTGCCAACGAGATGTTCGTACTTATGGAGTTCTGGATAACCATGTGCGGGGAGCATTTCACCGTGCGTATAAATATCGATACCTTCACCTTGCGTTTGCACTAACAAATCTTCGAGATCATGCAAATCATGCCCGGTGACGAGAATACCAGGTCGATTGCGTACACCGATCGAGACGCGTGTGGGTTGAGGATGACCATACGTAGCCGTATTGGCACCATCCAAAAGCGCCATCGCTTTCACAGCAACAGTCCCCGTCTCCATGGAAAGCGCCACGAGTTCATCGATACTTCGCATATCATCAAGCGTCGCAGCTAACGACTTCATAAAGAAATTCAACACCTCATGATCATCGCGACCAAGAGAATGCGCGTGCTCTGCGTAGGCAGCGATGCCTTTCACACCGTATACGATCAATTCGCGCAGTGAGCGTACATCTTCATTTTGCGTACGGAGCACACCGACCGTTTCAGCCTTTTCATCCATCGCCTTCGCTTGTGCACTTTGCCAAACCGCAGCATCAGGCAAAGTATCAGGCAGTTTGATACCAAACTCGATCAATCGATTACGAAGCGAGTCGCGGACCACAATAGCTTCTTGAATACGTTGTACAAAATACGCTTCATCAAAATTGGCATTCGTAATTGTGGTAAATAGGCTGTGCGCGATAAAAAAAGCATCTTCTTTAACTGAAATCTCATGATCGATCGCGAGTTGGCCATAAAATGCAATCCCTTTACACAAGTAGATCAATTGATCTTGCAAATTGGCTACTTCGCTCGTTTTCCCACATACACCAACTTTGACACAACCCTGGTTATTTAACGTTTCTTGACATTGAAAACAATACATACTCATCGATGACCACACTCCTGAAATTCGTTCTTTTTTTCACACCTTTATTTTCACGAATTCCGAAAAGTATGATGTGACTTTTCTCACATTTTTTCGAAGGTAGTATCGAAATCAGTTGTTAATGACTAAACCATTAGTTACGTCAGACTAGTCAATTCGATGAGAATGCGATTCGTAGCCTTCCATACTTGGCGCGAATCCATGGTGATCATGCCAGATTCTGTTGGTGGCATATCGAGATTCGGTGCATTGACAAGACAAGTTTGCGGTTCAGGACAAAAAAGACCTGGTTTGCCAAAATGATTCCATACCATCCAAAATGGAAAGGCATCATCTACTTGATAACGAAGTGTAACGTGATGGCGATCATCGAGGACACACATCTCATGAAATCCATCCCCAGTGTGCGCCTGATACAACGAATCCAGTTTTAAAGGGTATGGTTTTACACCATGTTGCCCCATTTCGATTTCAAAAGGCGATAATTCTTCCGTTTCCCCCGTTGGCAACATCCGATCATTCAATTGATAACGTTTAGTCGCTGGGATCTTAATCCGATAATATTCATGATCTTTTTGACGATAGGGGAGAAAGGGAATCTGAATACTCGTATGAAATCCCAACATCAACGGCATCGCATCACCACCTAAATTTTCCACGATAATTTCTTGTGTCAAACCTGCCTCGGATAATCGATACGTAATTTCCATGGCGAACTTATGTGGAAAAACTTGATACAAGGGGTGCTCAGCATCGATCAAGATTTGTCCCGTTACATAACTATCCTCATCATTCGACCCATACCCTTTGATTTCCCACGTGGCCGTATTCAAAATACCATGTAACGAATTATTCCATTGCTTTTCATTTAACGCAAAAGTATACGTGTGGTCCCCCCATGTAAATCGGCCCTGATCGATGCGATTGGGCGGAAATAAAACAGGGATGCCAAATACATTGGGATTTTGTTGAAACTCGCCATCCATTTGCCGACGATCCGGCTCGCGTAAAAAGCGGTAACCTCTTCGCAAATCCCTTAATGCAATCAGATTCCCACCACGCGCAGGTAGATAAATCGCTTCAAGGTGACCAGCCTGCAAGATAATCGCTGGCTCATTAAAAAACATACTTTCATAAGCTTTCAATGTCATAGCAACTCATCCATTCTTTACGAAAACTATGGCTTCATGTATACTTTAAATATATACCAAAATCGATGATTACGGTGATAAATTATGATGCTGTCTGCCATACAGGGCTGGATTATTTCCTTCGAGATTGTTTTTTTTCTCAGCCTTTTATTTTTTTTGCTCGCTTATTTACTCATCCCTGCCCTTCGTCTCGCTCATGCAGGGTTAAAAGATTATCTGCAAAAGCGGTTCCTATCCAATCTCTATCATTTAGTCTTCGTAATCGTTGTCCTTATGTTTTTAAAAGTTTTTCACATTTGATGCCTATTTGATTACAGCTTGTATGATAAACTTAAACGCTTACATACTATACTTACTTTTGGAGGCACTACCGTTTGAATATACGATCTCGCCGCACGCTACAAGCCATACTCGGGTTCATTTGGCTACTCGATGGGGTTTTGCAATTGAAACCCCAGATGTTTACGCAGGCATTTATCAATCAAGTCGTGCTACCCACTGCACAAGGTCAACCCAGTTTGATCCAACACATGATCACAGCGAGCGCCCATCTGGTTGCACCTCATATTGCTGTATATAATTTGCTTTTTGCCTTGGTTCAACTCGCGATCGGTCTTTTCCTGCTTATCAATCGATGGGTAAAACCTATTTTAATCGTTTCTTTCGTTTGGGCAGCGATCGTTTGGTCACTATCCGAAGGTTTTGGCATGTTGATTGCAGGCAATGCCACCTTTTTAACAGGTGCGCCAGGTGCTGTTTTTTTATATGGATTAATCGGTATACTTATCTGGCCAACGCAAGAAACCCTGATTCCAGGCTCTTTTCTCAGCAAAAAAAGAATGTTCATCGCACGCATAAGTCTTTTTGTCTTATGGATGTTAGGCGCGGTTTTACAAGCGCAGCCCCTGTACTGGTCACAAGCTGGCTTACAAGGCCTTTTTACGATCAATGCGTTCAATCAACTGGCCTCTTCTCACCCCTTCTTTCTCGATCTCGTCATCATGATTCTCATGGCAATCACAGGTATTCTTTTGCTTTTCAACCATAAAAAATGGCAAGTAATCGGGTTTTGGTTGACGATTCTGCTTGCGCTTTTTATTTGGTGGGCAGGAGAAGGATTTGGGCAGATGCTAACACCACTCGGGACAGATCCTAACTCAGGACCTCTCCTGATTCTGCTTGCCCTATGTACGCAGCCTATCCGATTCGCATCGCGCTATCAAACAAGACAAGCTTAAAAAATGCCTTTGCCATCCTACTTGGCAAAGGCATTTTTACTTATACAACATAGATCAACCGGACATGTTCGACAACGTCCACGAAAGTACGCAAATTCGCTAAAGTAGTCGGATTTGGCAATTCATCGAGTTCACATACTGTGATCGCTTTACCGGATTTCTCGACACGTTCAACCATCATGCGCACGATGTTATATCCCTCTTGACTGAGTAAACTTGAGATTTTTGCTAAAAAACCCGGTCGATCATGATGATCAATAATCAACGTGGGGCGTTCACCTGTCAATTTTAAAGGGAGGCCTTCCATCTCTTGCACCTCGGCTTTACCGCCACCGAGTGAACTTGCGATCAATTGGGACTGTCGCTTTCTTCCTTCGATGTTGATCGATACCGTATTGGGATGAAAAAAACCAAAATTCGCTTTAGCAAATTGCACATGAAGCCCTCGATCAGAAGCCAGTGAGAAAGCATCGGTGATCCTTGGATCATCGGTCGTAAAGCCAAGTACACCTGCGATCAAAGCAACATCCGTGCCATGACCTTGATACGTCTGTGCAAAGGATCCCATCAAGGTAAAATGCACTTGGATCGGTTCATCATCAAGCAATTGTCGCGCTAAATTACCGATACGAACAGCTCCGGCCGTATGAGAACTTGAAGGTCCAACCATAATCGGTCCAATGATTTCAAAAGCGGAATGATATCTCATGCTTTCTCCACCACCTGTTGATCCATTTTGCCAAATAATCTTTCGCGAAGTCGTTTCCCGGTCGGTGTAGCCGCAAGCCCGCCAAGACCTGTTTCACGAAGAGACTCAGGCATTTCATTTCCGATCGCATACATCGCATGAATGACTTCATCTGGCGGTATGACGCTTCGGACTCCTGCTAATGCCATATCTGCCGCTGCAAGCGCTGTCACGGCATGCAATCCGTTGCGGATAATACAAGGAATCTCAACAAGCCCACCGACAGGATCGCAGACGAGTCCGAGCGAATTTTTTAACGCAAGACCGACAGCGTTCCCGACTTGTTCTGGTGATCCACCGGCGATTTCAACAGCAGCACCTGCTGCCATCGCTGTCGCAGAGCCGATCTCGGCTTGGCAACCTCCAGCAGCACCCGATATCGATGCCGCATTGGCGATAACGAGTCCGATGGCCGCCGCCGTAAATAAACCTTGGATAATCGCTTCTTTTGCGTGCACTTTTTGATCATAGATGGCGATGAGCACACCAGGTAAAATGCCTGCCGAACCTGCTGTCGGCGTCGCCACGATTCTCCCCATGGCAGCATTAACTTCATTGACTGATAGCGCATAAGCCATCGCTTGTAGCGTGTTTGTGCCAAGATAACTTATACCCTTTTTACGATATTCCTCAACACGGTAACCATCCCCGCCAGTCAACCCAGTTCTTGACATCATAGGCTGTTCGACACCTTTATGCGCCGCTTCAATCATGACATCAAACTGCTGTGTCATCAGCGTGATGATTTCTTCTTTCGTTCGACCCGTTTCGTTTTGTTCGATGTCGAGCATGCAAGAAGCGATTGTTTGTTGTTTTTTATTCGCCATGGCAAGCAATTCACGTATCGCTGAGAATGCCATACGGGTTCCCCCTTGTACCATCAATCTCTGTAAACCTAGTATAATCATAAGCAACCTAGTCATAAAACAAATCATTTCGATGATTATCATCATTAATTTCGATCGAAGGAGTGAACGCATGGAAATCCGTCAATTACAAACATTTGTCACTGTCGTAGCCAAACAAAGTTTCACACGGGCAGGCATTGAATTAGGTTATACGCAATCCACGATTACAGCACACATTAAAGAACTTGAGCAAGAGATTAAAGCACCTCTTTTTGATCGGATCGGAAAGCGCATTTTATTAACTGAAAACGGAAAACATTTTTTACAATATGCAAAAGAAATTCTGCGACTTTCCCATGAGGCAATCGCCTCCTTACATCCTCTCAACCAACCCGCAGGCACTTTACGCATTGGCGCTACCGAGACGTTAATGGTCTATCGACTTCCTCCCGTCTTATTGGCCTATAAAAAGCGTTTTCCGCACGTCAACCTCGTTTTACTACCGAGTGAGAACCTTGACTTAAATGATAAATTGACATCTGGCGAAGTCGATCTTGCCGTGATTACCGACATAAAAACCGAAGAAGCACAAGTCACCAATATCGTGCTGACCAAAGAAAATTTGTCTCTCGTTGCCCCGTATCAACATCCTTTAGGACAAAAAAAGAGCGTAACTCCGATCGATTTATCCTCGGAGACGCTGCTTTTAACGGAACGGGGAAGTTATCGTGATATCGTAGTACGCTGGTTACAACTCGACCATGGCACGCCATCGATTATCGATTTCTGGAGCATTGAAGCGATCAAGCAATGCGTAAAGAGCGGATTAGGCATTTCCTATCTTCCTAGCATTACGGTGCGAGAAGAAATCGCAGCAAAACGTTTGATCGCGTTACCTTGGGTACATCAAGACGATCACGTGTTGACACAACTGCGGTTTCATAAAGACAAATGGCTTAGTCCTGCGATGGAAGAATTCATCCTACTCATGCAACAACATGCTGCCATGTGGCAAGATCATGATCAACATTCAGAGTAAGTCTGTCGCTTTCGGATAGGTTGCCGTCTTAAGAGCATTGCGATCGTAACTTTTTTCATATTCCGGCATAATACGTTTGATCGTCGTTGCGCCTATTCGCCAAGGCTTAAACGAGTGTAGCGGCATCATCACTTCTGGTGCGATTTTTGAAGCGATTTCTAAGATATCTCGGCGTGACGCATGACCTGTTGATCCAGCATAAATTAAAGAAACACCACGGGATTCCAGTTGTTTTGTAAAGATCGCATAGGAAGGATCAAACGGACCAAGAGGTGACCCATTAGAAGCAAAGTAGATGGAACCTGATACGTCACCCAAAGCATCCCAAAGATAAAAATCAGCAAACGGTAAGTCGATAAGCCAATTCGATAAATCCGCCTTGATCGCTGCTGATGTGATGATTTTTTGACCTGTGGTCTCTAGCCATGCCATAACTTGATCATTGACTGAGACGTATTCTGGCGACCATACATAGACATCGTCCATTGTAGCCAAAAAATTCGAATAGATATAAGCATGTGCCGGATGCAAAAGCAATTTTCGCTTTGTCCGACGTGCCACTTCAGCGAAAATAGCGATTCGCTCAGGGTTTCGTGGATAGGTAGTAAAAAAAGCCCCACCTTGCTGTCGGAGTAATAATCCGTGCATAAACGCTGTAAGTTCCTCTTCTTTTAGCACATCGCGGTTATCTTCACTGTCCGCCCTCGTCCCTTCGATCAGCAAAAGATCAGGCGCAAAACACCTCGCCGCGTCGGCAAATTCCCAAGTCCATTCAGGATGTAACCCGTGGAGACGAAAATCTCCAGTATACACAAGACGAAGATCTGGCGTCTCGATCAACATAGCGCAAGCCCCTGGAATGTCATGATCCACCGGGTAAAACGTGAGTTTGATAGCACCCCACGTCAACGTTTCACGAAAAGCAAGCGATTTCGGCTTCGTAGATTGCGCTTCTCCAAGACCGCATTGCCCTAACAGTGCCATTAAGTTATATGTCGCTTCACTCATCACGACAGGAATTTCTTTACGAATGTAAGGCAAGAGACCGGTATGATCGACATGATGATGACTGATCGCAATCATCGTCCCATAGGGGCTTTCCTCTTTCGCATCATCCGCATCAGCAAATACCCAAGGAACGATCGGTCGCTCATAGACTGCTTCAGGATCAAATACTTTGCCCATATCAAAAAGCAGACGATAGCGATCATGGGTCACTTCAACAATCGTTCCACCAATCGTCTTGAGTCCTGCATAAAATTGCAGATTTGTTAGCATAAATCGCCACCTATTTTCATGTAAGATTTCAGTATACCATAAAAATATACACTCAAAATGAATAAAGTCAAATATTACACATTACTTTTACATTTCCTTTGCACTTCCTTAAAAATTCTGGGGTAGTGTAAAAGACATGATACGGAAAGTTAGGAGGTGAAACTCGATGATCCTCAAATTGCGAAGAACAGTAGTCGCCTATACTTTGCTCTTTCCTTCGCTTATCTTGCTCGGTATTTTTACGATCTACCCTATTTTGGATTCTCTTTATATCAGTTTTTTTCGTTGGGACATTATGAGTACCGCGCGTCCTTTCGTGGGATTACAAAACTATATTCATATCTTTACCGATCCTCTGTTTTTGCAAGCTTTACTCAACACGGTGGAATATGTTGTGTTTTTTGTGCCAATTGTAATGATCGTTGGCCTTCTCGCTGCTTTACTCCTAAATAGCAAAGTGCGATTTTTAAGTTTTTTTCGAACGATCATGTTTTTACCCTATATTACTTCGTTGGCCGCAACAGGCGTTCTTTGGCAATGGTTGTTTAATGATCAGTTTGGTCTCGTCAATTATTTTTTACAGGCAGTCGGTTTGCCTTCGCAAGATTGGCTGAATAATCAGAATCTCACGATGTTTACTATGGTTTTATTTGGTGTTTGGCAAAATCTTGGCTATGTTGCGGTGATTTTTCTCGCCGGATTACAAAACGTTAGCAAAGAAGCGTATGAAGCGGCTGATGTGGACGGCGCTTCCGCGTTACAAAAAGTATGGCATATCACGTTACCTCTTTTATCACCAACAACCTATTTCGTTTTGCTTCTTTCGACCATTGAAGCATTTCGTGTTTTTTTACAAGTCTATGTGCTCTATGGCCAAACGCCAGGGCCGAACAATAGTGGCATGACGCTTCTTTATTACATGTATGAGATGGGATTTAACGATTACAAGATGGGGTATGCGAGCGCAACTGCGTACGTGCTTTTCTTGATTACCTTTATCGTCACACTCATTCAGATGACATTATCACGACGCGTTCATTACGATCAGTAATTCGATTGTAGGAGTGTATTCTTTTGCGAAAAACGCCGATATACCTTTTTCTTATTCTTTTAGCCGCTTTCGTTTTTGTGCCTTTTTTATGGATGATTATCACTTCCTTAAAACCTTCTTTCGAAGTGATGACGAAGATTCCGATTTGGATTCCACAACCTATTCGTTTTTCAAATTACGGCAAAGCACTTAGCTCCTCACCATTTGGGACGTATTTTTTAAATAGTTTTTTTATTTCGATGCTTGAGACGATTTTCGATTTAACGTTCGGTGCAATGGCAGCATATGCTTTTGCCCGCATCGATTTTTACGGTCGAAAAGTACTCTTTCTCGTATTTCTCGCCACGATGATGGTGCCTGGAGAAATGATGCTCGTACCGAATTTCATCACCATCTCGGGGTGGGGCTGGACAAATACCTACCAAGGCCTGATCGTACCATGGCTCATCAGCGTATTTACGATTTTCTTGATGCGACAATTTTTTCTTGGGCTTCCCCAAGAATTATTTGACGCGGCAGAGTTGGATGGCTGTTCACACTTTCGCATCTTATTTCAAATCATCTTCCCTTTAGCCAAACCGATCTGGATTACAGCAGGTCTTATCAAATTCGTAGGCTCTTGGAACTCTTTTTTATGGGTCTTGATCGTCGCCAATTCCAGTTCTCTTTATACGGTTCCTGTTGGCCTTCTGAATTTTACGTCCGATTTCGACACCGTATACAACCAGATGATGGCAGCTGCTACTTGTAGTCTTTTGCCCTTGGTCATCCTGTTTTTGTTTGGACAACGCTATTTTATCGAAGGCATCTCACGCACTGGCCTACGATAATTCCTGTGTCAATCCCAATACCTAGGATTGAGAGTTACCATTTTACCAAACCAAAGGAGATGTCCCAATGAATAAACTCATCGCAAGCGCAAGTGCCGTCGGCGTAACGACTTCCTTACTTTTTGCACCGCTTTCAAGCGTCGTACACGCTAGTACACCTGTCACCATCACATTTTATGAATCGATGGGGTCTAAGCTCGGTAAAGAATTACAAAACTTAACGAATCAATTTGAAAAGCAGAATCCCTCCATCCAAGTCCAACTTGTCTTTACCGCGAGCTATTCCACATTACAACAAAAACTCACCGCTTCGGTCGCTGCCAGAAACGAACCAACGATAGCGCAACTTGAAGACAGTTGGGAACAAAAGTTTGTCGACGATGGGATTATCGCACCACTCAATCAAGTCTTACCGAAAAAATCGATCCAAGATCTTATGCCTGTTTGGGTTCGCGATAATACGTTTAACGGTAAACTCTATTCGATTCCTTTTAACAAATCCGATTATGTCTTGTATTACAATACCGATGATTTTAAAAAAGCTGGCATCAAAACACCGCCTTCTACTTGGGCACAACTTGAATCAGATGCTATCAAGCTAACGAAAAGTGGCGTTTCAGGGTTTGGTATGCAGCCCAATTACTATACTTTTGAGATGTTTTTACGACAAGCTGACGGTACCGATCTAAAAACTAAAAATCGGCAAGCCGCATTTACCAATCAAGCAGGCTTACGTGCGCTTTCCTTTATGACTAAGCTTGCCCATCAAGATAAGGCAGCTTCAGTGATCAGTGCTAACGCCTATCTTTCCGATGGATTTAACGCCAACGAATATGCGATGGATATCGATACGGTTGCTGCCCTCACGTACATCAATAATCCCAATACCCATTTTGCCCTTGCACCGATTCCTCGCGGCGTAAAAGCTGCAGTACCGACAGCAGGCACGAACGTCGCGCTTTTCACCAGTGCAACCCCACAACAAAAGGCTGCTGCTGCCAAATACTTAGAATTTTTAATCGCACCAAATACCGCATTTGCTTGGTCGACGGCAACCGGTTATCTCCCCGTTGACAAAAGCATCTTAAAAAGCAACATATGGAAAGCATATAGTAAAAAGCATCCCCTCGTTGGGGTAGGTCCTTCCGAATTGCCAAACGCTTTTTACGGACCACGCGTTGCTAATATGTTCTCTGGTGAGACAGAAGCTTCCACACAAATCGCCAATGCCGTCAATGGTACGGTTTCCGTATCGCAAGGTTTATCGCAAGCAGCACAGGCTATCAATCAGGCACTTGCTTCGAATTAACAACGACGTTAGTAAACCATCATATTGCGGCGACATCTTTTTGTCGCCGTTTTTTTTCATGATCGTCAAATGCTATAATACGCACAGCGTGCTCCTTGCAAGCCGTATCTCATGATAAAGGATGACTTACATTGAAGCATACCCTAAAGCAAGCACCTTCTTCTTGGCTTGTCATCCTCATTCTTTTTTTTATCACGTCGGCGATCGAATCCATGACGATGAGTCATGTGTTTGCTTTTATGCCGATTTATCTTATCTCTTTGCACGTAGCCCATACTAAGACATGGGTAGGAATTCTTTCTGCCGTTACGTTCGTTGTCGGTCTTCCTTTTGTTCCGCTTTGGGGAATTTGGGCAAAACGCTATGGCGGAAAACTCGTGATTATTCGAAGCGCGTACGTTGAGATGTTCGTCTTTATTTTATTATCGTTCAGTCACTCTTTGCTGGGGATTTTTGTCGCGATGATGCTCGTTGGCTTTCAACTCGGCAATACGGGCATTATGCTCGCAGCACTTCGCCATGCTGCACCAGAAAACAAGGTGGGTTTCGCAGTTTCTATCTTCAGCGTAGCTTCTTCGGTGGGATCGGCAGGCGGTCCACTTCTCGGAGGACTTTTAGTAGGCACACACTGGCTGAACCTGCATGGGCTTTATTTGATCGATGGCGTCTTATCTTTTCTCGCCGGTACGATGTTACTGCTTGGGTATCGTGAAGATCGAATTGTAATACCTAGTTTGACGAATGAAAACACTACGTCTGTCTGGCATGAAGCATGGCAATCGATCACGTTTACCTTTAGCTTATCGATCACGTGGATTTTATTCGGCTTGTTTAGCACGATGATGGTAGCAAGACAAATGGTAAGCCCCTATCTTCCTTTGATGATCGCACAACTTTCCTTCTTTCATCTTCCCACATCTTCTTTAATCGGTGATTTGATGGGATTATCGGCTGTCGTTGGAGCGATTATTACGATTTATGCAGGAAGACTTGGTGATCGCGTCGGCTTTATTCGCATCATGACGATTACGTTTTTTATCTTGATTCCATCTGTAGTCTTGCTTGGCATTACGCATCAAATTCTTCTTTTCACGCTTGCCTTAACGGTGTTTAGTGCTGGCTATTCGATCGTAAGCGCCATGATCTTTGCTTTGTTTTCTACTAAAATCCCGATTTCGCATCGAAGTACCGCGATGAATCTCATTTATCTTCCCCTTTATATCGGTGGTATTATCGGACCTGCGATCGCATCGTTTCTCGTCAGTTTCTCGATCACACTTCCTTTCGTTGCAGCAAGCATTTCCTTTCTCATCGCCTTATTGTTGATCGCTACACAACGTTCGCGATTACAACGAGCAAACGGATCGTGATAATCACGATCCGTTTTGTTTACGATCACTTTGTATAGCCATGAGGATGATCTTGGTGAAATCGCCAAGCATCACTAATGATCGTTTGGAGATCGTTGTACTGCGGTTGCCAACCTAATTTTTCTTTGGCCAACTGCGAAGAGGCGACGAGGACAGCGGGATCCCCTTGTCGACGGTCACCCACTTTGGCTGGAATCGGATGACCGGTAACCACTCTCGCCGCTTCAATCACTTCTTTGACGGAGAAACCTTTGCCGTTGCCAAGATTGTAGACTTCAGATCCAATTCCTTCTTCACGTACCCGTTTGACGGCCAAACGATGAGCACTTGCTAAATCCATCACATGGATATAATCGCGTAAGCAAGACCCATCGGGCGTTGCATAGTCATCACCATAAATCATCACGTGATCCCGTTTTTGCAAAGGAACTTGTAGAATGATCGGAATCAGGTGCGTCTCTGGTTCATGATCTTCACCGATCGCCAGATCGGGATGCGCTCCCGCCGCATTAAAATAGCGAAGTCGAATCGACTTTAACCCATAAGCTTGATAAGACCATTCTAGCATCTTTTCAATGGCTAACTTCGTTTCCCCATACGGATTCGTCGGCACAGTAGGATGCTCTTCCGTAATCGGTGTCTCGATCGGTTCACCATACGTGGCCGCCGTGGAAGAAAAAATACATTGTTTCACGTTAGCCTCGACAAGCGCTTGTAATAACGTTGCCGTAGCCGCCACATTATCTTCATAGTACTTTAGCGGATCGACCATACTTTCTCCAACGAGCGAACTCGCTGCAAAATGAACCACCGTATCCACATGATGATCTTTCAAGATCGCAATGATCTTCGCCCGCTCGCGAATATCGACTTCGTAAAAAGGCACGTCGCGCACAGCCTCTCGATGCCCTTTCACCAAATTATCGACGACGACAACCTCTTCGCCTGCTTGTCGCAATTCGAGTACCGTATGACTACCAATGTATCCCGCTCCACCTGTCACCAGAATCGCCAATTCGAACGCCCCTTTTTCCTCACCGATAATCACTTTCTATCAAATAATATCATATAGTTATAAAACAATGATTAATTATTTGATAATACGGTGACACGATTGCATGTAGGGAGGGTATCTCTTAAAGATCCTCCCATTTCAGATTCGAGGATTTCGTATAATTCGTCACTTTTTGCTCGAAAAAATCGGTTTTCAGCGAATTCATCGCCGCAAATTGATCTACCCAAGGCATAGGGTGTTCTGTGATTTCAGGATATAATGGCGCCATCTGAATCGCAGTCAAACGAGAGTTCGCAAGATACCGAATATACTGGTCGATCTCTTTTGCCGATAAACCTTCAATTTCATCGTTCGTCACGTATTTTCCCCAAGCGATTTCATGCTCAACCGCTTGCGCCATCATCGCCCGCAAGGCTTCGAGTAATGTAGCATCGAAGAGATGCGGATTTTCATTTTTTATCTCCAGAAAAATCTTACGAAACAACGCCAGATGCGTCAACTCATCGCGCTGAATATACTTGATTTCGGAGACCGTACCGAGCATTTTCCCTTGCCGACCAAGCGCATAGAAAAAACTAAACCCCGAATAAAAATAGATTCCTTCTAAAATATAATTCGCCATCACCGTTTTGATCAAGTTGTCTTCACTTGGATCTTGAATAAAAGCTTCATAACGATCGGTGATGAATTGATTGCGTGTAAGCAAATGATCATCATAGCGCCACTCGTTATACACCGCATCACGAACATCGGCGCTAACGATCGAATCGAGCAGATAACCGTACGATTGTGAATGCACAGCTTCTTGAAAAGCATGAAGTGTCAGACAAAGATTCACTTCTGGTGCAGTAATGTACTCGTTGATATTCGGTAAGTTATGCGTCTGAATACTATCCAAAAAGATAAGAAAGGACAAAATCTTAGTGAAACTTCGCTTTTCTGCTGCCGACAAATGCGGATACTGTCTAGCATCATCTGAGAGTGCAATTTCTTCCGGTATCCAAAAATTATTCATCATCAAGCGATACATCGGATAAGCCCACTCGTATTTGATGTTATTCAATTCGATCAAGTTGGTCGTGTTACCGCCGATGATGCGTCGTTTTCCCCAATCACGATCACCACTTGCGTTAAATAAAGGTGTACGTTGTAATACCATACGATTGAATTCCCTCTTTCTTTCAATTACGAAGAA
The DNA here is from genome assembly GCA_013044175.1 of Bacilli bacterium. Taxonomy (GTDB): domain Bacteria; phylum Bacillota; class Bacilli; order Alicyclobacillales; family SLC66; genus JABEUY01. The sequence continues at coordinate 2,823 of JABEUY010000117.1, read as the reverse complement.
CAAGCGACACACTCTTCGACTTCAAGCGACTGATTACGCACATAATAAATCGTTTTGAGACCGCGTTGCCAAGCCTCCATATAATAGCCAAGAAAATCGCGCACATCGATTTGTGGCGTGATATAAAGATTAAACGATTGCGATTGATCGATATGCCGTTGTCTCGCCGCCGCTGCCTTTATGCTGTACGTTTGATCGATCGTATGTGCCTCCTTGTAATACCAGAAGGTATCAGCATGCAAGCCAGGTGCTGTTTGCGGGATGACGCCATTCTTTTTTTCCTCCAAGAAAAAACGCTTAAAAACTGGATCGATGCCCGCTGTGCTCCCCGCGATTAAACTCGTGCTACTCGTTGGTGCGATCGCGATAAGATAAGCATTACGCAGGCCATGCTTATGGACTTCCTGTTTAAGCCAGTCCCAATCAGGCCCACCTTGTTTCGTCTCATAACCACGAAGGGTAAAATAGTCCCCCGTATCCCAATCCGATCCTGCAAACGTTGAGCAAGCTCCTTTTTCCTTCGCCAAATCCATCGAAGCTTTAATCGCAAAAAAATTGATCCAAGCAAACAGTTCATCGACGTGGTGACTATGTTCCTCCGATTCCCAGGTGATCTGTTTTTTCGCCAAGTACTGATGATAGCCACTAATCCCCAGTCCTAGCGAACGATACTTCTGATTCGTGATCTGCGCTTGCTTGATCGGATAATAATTCACATCGATCACATTATCCATCATGCGAATTTGCGTCGTTACCACACGTTCTATCATGGCGAGCGAATCGTATTGTCCCAGATTGAGTGACGAAAGATTGCAGACGACAAAATCACCGGCTTCATAACGCATGATGATATCACCGTTTTGAAGGGTTTCTTCCACCATGCGCATCGGTTTACTATTTTGCATGATTTCAGTACACAAATTACTGCAATAGATCATACCGAGATGTTTATTCGGATTCATACGATTGGCCGTATCGCGAAAAAACACAAAAGGCGTTCCGGTCTCAAAGGCAGATTGCATAACGCGTTTCATCAGATCGATCGCCTGCATTTCGATACGAGGTAGATCAGGATGGTCGATACAAGCCTGATAGCGGCGCTCAAACTCCTCACCGTACACATCTTCCAGACAAAATCCCATCACTTTTTTCACCTCATACGGACAAAAAAGATACCAAGCACTTCGTGCTTGTACGCGTCGCATAAATTCATCAGGTACTGAGATGGCCGGAAAAATATCGTGCGCCTTCATGCGATCGTCACCATTGTTCGTTTTCAGTTGCAAAAAATCTTGAATATCTTTATGCCAGACGTCGAGATAGATCGCCACCGCACCTTTTCGCACGCCAAGTTGATTACAACTAATCGCCGTATTGTTATAGTTTTTAATCCACGGAATCACACCGCCACTCGCACCTTGATGATGACGAATCGCCGATCCACGCGCTCGAATTTTGCCAAGATAAATCCCCATGCCTCCGCCAAATTTCGAAACACGTGCAAACGCTTTATCCGTCTCGTAGATACTGATCAAATCATCCTCAGGCATATCGATAAAGCAAGAACTAAGTTGATGATACGGCTTTCGTGCGTTGGATAATGTTGGAGTAGCTACAGTTGCCTCTAACTTTGACAACACATCATAAAATTCTTTGGCACGCGCCACTTTGTGCTTTTCTTTCATCGCCAAATGCATCGCAACACCCATAAAAATCTCTTGAGGTAATTCGAGCGCTTGTTGCTGCTCATCGGTGATCGCATAGCGATCGATCAACTGCTTCAAGCCGACATAGGTAAAGAGGAGATCACGCGTAGGTTGAAGATAATTTGAGAGTTCATCCATTTCTTCTTTAGTATAGTGGGTTCGGATGTAGCGCCCATAACGACCTGCTCGTTCTAACGTCGTTATCCGCTCGTACAATCCCGAATAAGGCGAAAGCGAAAACGGATATTGTTCTTTCGCCATGGCATACCTTGATGCCAAAAGCAAGCGTGCGGCCACAAATTGCCAGTTTGGTTCTTCTACCGAAGTCAATTCAACCGCCATTTGTTGTGCCATGACGAGATGCTGGCGTAAAGGATATTTTGTTTTTGCCATGGATTCCATCTTGCCGATAAGAACTGCCGACAAACATCCCGACAAATTCTGACAAGCTGCCTCAATCACTTGCATAAGCGTTCGTGCATCGCATAGTGCATACCATAATTCCGATTGTCTAACTTGCGTTTGATGTACGAGCACTTCATCGTGAACGATACTCATCTTGACAATTCCTCCCCAACATAAAAAAACACCCTGTCTCAAAAGGACAGCGCGTCATACAAGCGATTTGAAAGATGCCAACCACACATCAACGCATCGCTGATCACTCGCTCCATGTCCTCGTGGAACAACTTCGTTTGCAAGCGTTGGCAGGTCTCCGGACTTAGACTCATCTGCTTTGATTCAACCTTCCCCGATTGCATCGAGTGGTCGGTGATCAAACACCAGAATCAAGCATCATCATTACCGTGGCGAGGACCGCTCCAGATTCACACTGGATTCCCTTTTCACCTTATCGGCACCAAGCATGCATATGAAATTACAACGATTATACTACTAGATATGGTGTAAGTAAAGAATGACAACGCTATATATAGTGAAATCTTACGGTTACTTGGGCATCAAAGTTTCAGAATCGAAGAAAACTTCTTACGCCGAACTGAATTGCCTAGTCACCATACTGATCAAGAACATTCTTGCATTTGGCACTTCCAAGCTTCAATTACGTCTTATTGCTTCCCCATTCACCAAGTGTTATTGAATAACGCCATGTCTTTGC
>JABEUY010000014.1 GCA_013044175.1 Bacilli bacterium | reverse complement strand
GGTGGCGGTTCCACAGGTGGTGGTTCCACAGGTGGTGGTTCCACAGGTGGTGGTTCCACAGGCGGCGGTTCCACAGGCGGCGGTTCCACAGGCGGCGGTCCATCAGGTGGTATAACCGGCAATTATCAAGTAGTAGGTTACTACCCAAGTTGGGCGACCTATGGTCGACAATTCCAAGTCTCAAATATTGACCCTACTAAGTACACAGTGATAAATTATGCTTTTGCCGCGATTTGCTGGAATGGCAAATACGGAAATCCAGCCCCAGGTTCGCCTAACACACAAACCTGGACGTGTAACCAATCCGGCGTTCCCCTACAACAAGGTAATGTGCCTAACGGCTCAATCGTATTAGGCGATCCTTGGGCCGATGCACAACAAACCTTTAACGGAACCTTTAATTGGACGCAATCCAGCACATCACTCGCAGGCAATCTGGGTGAAATTCGCCTCCTTAAACAAAAAGATCCCAATCTACGAGTTGATATCTCCGTTGGCGGTTGGACTTGGTCAAATACCTTTTCCGATATGGCAGCTACAGCGCAGACTCGTGATAATTTCGCCAATTCCGTTGTTCAATTTCTTGAATACTACGGACTCGATGGCATTGATATCGATTGGGAATATCCTGGCGGCGGTGGCTTAACCGGTAACGATTCAAGTCCGAACGACGCGCAAAACTTTACCTTACTACTACAAGATCTCCGACAAAAACTTGATGCAGCCGGTAAAAAGGATGGAAAATATTACACGATTTCGATCGCTGGTGGTGCGAATCCAACCTACCTACAAAATATTCAACCTACACAAGTAGCTGGTCTCGTGAATTGGGTTGACTTGATGTCCTATGATTTCAATGGTGGATGGGAAAACGTTGCTGACATGAACGCACCGCTTACCTATGATCCCAAAGATCCACAAACAACAGCGCCTACTTTCAACATTAACGCGGCAGTCACAGAATACCTTAAAGCCGGCTTCCCTGCGAAGAAAATCATCTTAGGCGAACCTTTCTATGGACGTAGTTGGAGCGGATGCCCGGCAACCAACAATGGTCTCTATCAGATTTGTACAGGACCAACACCTCAAGGAACTTGGGATGATTACACTTCAGGCAACACGGGTGTCTTTGATTATGGCGATCTCATCGCCAACTATGTAAATAAAAATGGATTTACTCGTTACTGGAATTCAACAACACAAACGCCGTATCTTTACAATCCGACAAACGGAGAGTTTATCACCTACGATGATCAACAATCAATCGCAGCAAAAGACGCCTTCATCAAATCACATGGTTTAGGTGGAGCGATGATCTGGGATGTTTCTAGCGATGCACATAATAGTCCCAAATACTCCTCTGCTGGCGCACCTTCCTTACTTGCACAAATCGATGCAGATATGGGAATTTAATACTAAAAGTGCAAACTAACTCTACGGGTCGCATTTAACCAGCGACCCGTATTTTTTATAAAACCGATCGATTCAACGTATAAAACGATAGGCAATCTATAGTGTCCCCGTAGTAAGCAAAAAGTACTCGATTACTGATATAATTACTTACAGAATCGTTGAATACTTAAACCATTCAAATAGCTACCTACAAAGAATATTTCCAAACAAATCTATGGAGTGACGATCTTTTGCGCATAATTTTAACCTCAAGTTTGGGCATTAACCTCAGACAACTCGCGCTTGATGATGCGGATGAAATGTATAAAACCAGGGTGAAAAACCGTTCCTACTTACAACCTTTTGAACCTAGACATAGCGATGCGCTTTTTTCTCCCCAAGGCATCGTTGCTGCCCTACAACTCGCAGAAGAGTCTTTTCAAAAAGGTACTTCTTATGGCTTTGCCATTCGTAATAATGATCAAGATCCCATTATTGGAAGAATCACATTATCCAATGTCGTTCAAGGAGCTTGGCAAAGCTGCACAGTCGGTTACTTCGTCGATCAAGATTATACCGGTTGTGGCATTGCAACCGAAGCACTGCGTCTTGCTGTCCATTTCGCTTTTACGCATGCTGAATTGCATCGCGTACAGGCAGCCATTATGCCCCATAACTTACCGTCTTTACGCGTTATCGAAAAGGTAGGCTTTCACCACGAAGGTCTCGCCAAATACTATTTAAAAATCAACGGTCGTTGGGAAGACCACCAGATTTTTAGCTTAACCAAGGAATTGTATAAACAATAATCCATCCTTAAAAAACATATTCCTTAGTCAAAATTTCCAGATCAAAAATTTCGCTCGCAGGTTTAGGTCGACTAAAATAATAGCCCTGTAAATTCATCGTAGACAGTAGCTCAGTAATCGATTGTAAGATCGACTTTTCAAGCGGATTGTGCAAAATACCACGTAGAAACTCTTTATCTATTTTCACGACATCAACAGGTAATTTTTTTTAAATACGCAAGTGAGGAATAACCTACTCCAAAATCATCCAAGTCAACTCATCAAAAAAAGCAAGTTGCTCGATTCTATTTTGATTTTCTTTCTCACGTAGCAAAAGTTGAAGGACTTGTCCAAATAAAGAACGGTTATGCCAATAGATTAAGAATGCAAATCCGATAATAAATACCACCGACCGACAGAAAACGAATTTAGAATACCGCCTGGTATTTTAGGTAATGTATCAAAAAAGAAAACGAGGAAAATCGAAATGCTAAATATCTTTTCTAGAAAAAATTCCCAAAAACGCGGACAAAATAGAGCAAAAAGAAGATCACTTGAAATACAATTGCTAAAACGATAGAAACATGATCTGGAGAATAATTGTTTGAAAAATCACCGATTAAAAATAACAATAGATTGATAAACGAATAGATTAGTACTTCGGCATTCTTACTTCGAAGGGTTTTCCACTCCATTTCTCGCGTAACCCATTGATTTTCTCGAAAATACGTCCAATGATGTCTCATCCGCCGGTCTCCTTCGATCAAGGGACTGCTTCTCGCTTATTGAATTTCTATTTAAAAGAAAATTAATTACACAATTTCTCATATTCCTATCTCATAGTATATCACGAAATGGGAGGATCCTAGATAAGCAATTCCCCCATTCGCACCAATTCAACCACCGCTTGAGAACGGCCTTTTACATTTAGTTTTTTCATCACATTAGAGACGTGATTACGAACCGTCTTTTCACTGATGAAAAGTTGTTGTGCAATTTCTTTCGTCGTTTTATCCTGCACAAGCAATTCAAAAACTTCCCTCTCTCGACTTGTCAATATTGATTTTGCCTTACCTAGCCTAACTCCATCCATCGTATCAATCCCCCCTTGCGCACCTTGTTTCCCACAAGGTTTAGGGATAAAGTCAACGTATTCTATGACAAGCAAGACCATACGGTGACGACGACGTTAAAAGTTAGGCAATGCATGATGATCGTCAAAAAACCCTCTGCCTTACAAGCAGAGGGTTACGATCAAATTCGATCACGAAAAGCTTAATGACCTAGCCATTTCGTCAAGGAGAAGAAATTGATATCGCGATTCATAGCTGCGATCGACGTCGTTAACGGAATCCCTTTTGGGCACACTTGCACGCAATTTTGTGCGTTACCACATTCATGGATACCGCCTTCTTCCAGCAACGCTTCATACCGTTCAGCACGATTCATTTTTCCTGTGGGATGCTGGTTAAAGAGTCGAGCTTGCGAAATCGCAAAAGGTCCGATAAAGGATTGTCGCTCGTTAACGTTCGGACAAGCTTCGACACAAGAACCGCACGTGAAGCATTTCGATAATTCGTAAGCCCACTGCCGATCGGCTTCCGCCATACGAGGACCTGCACCGAGATCATACGTACCGTCAATCGGAATCCAAGCTTTCACTTTTTTCAATGCGGCGAACATCCTGCTGCGATCGACAACCAAATCACGAATGACGGGAAATGTACGCATCGGTTTTAGGCGAATCGGTTGTTCAAACTTGTCGACAAGTGCTGAGCAAGATTGACGCGGTTTGCCGTTAATCACCATGGTACACGCACCGCAAACTTCTTCAAGGCAATTCGATTCCCAAGAGACTGGCGTTGTCTTTTCGCCTTTTGCATTGACAGGATTGCGTTGAATCTCCATCAGCGCGGCGATGACGTTCATACCAGGACGCCATGGAATCAAAAATTCTTCTTCATACGGTTCACTTGTCGCATCTTGTTGACGTTCGATAATGAATCGAACCGTGCGTGTTGCTTGTTTTGCTAAATCTTTTTCCACCGTAGCCATCAGACAGTCGCCTCCTTACTGACGTCATACCTACGTTCTCTCGGACGAATCAAAGAGACATCGACATCCTCATAGCTGATCTTCGGTCCATCTGGTGTCCAATCAGCAATCGTCGTCTTGAGAAATTTCTCGTCATTACGTGTCGGGAAATCAGGTTTATAATGAGCGCCACGACTTTCATCGCGCAATAATGCACCTTGCGTGATCACACGAGCGATTTCGAGCATATTCCACAACTGACGGGTATAGGGTCCCATCTGATTTTGCCATGCCGAACGATCAGACATTCCGATTTTCTTGTAGCGTTCCATCAGTTCTTGAATCTTTTCATCCGTCTTTTTCAAACGATCATTGTAACGAACAACGGTTACATTATCCGTCATCCAATTACCGAGTTCACGACCAAGAACGTAAGGATTCTCATTGCCATCCATTTTTAAAATGCGTTCGTACTTTTCTTCTTGCTTCTTAACTTCATCAGAATGAAGTTTCGAAGAAATCGTATCGACCGATTTCGATAATCCTTTGATATAATGCACAGCGGAAGGTCCAGTCACCATGCCACCGTAGATCGAAGACAGTAGTGAGTTGGCGCCAAGACGATTTGCACCATGGTATTGATATTCCACTTCGCCACAAGCAAAAAGTCCGGGGATATTCGTCATTTGATTGTAATCGACCCAGATACCGCCCATCGAATAATGAACAGCTGGGAAAATACGCATCGGTACTTTACGAGGATCATCACCGACGAATTTCTCATAGATATCAAGAATACCACCGAGTTTCACATTCAACGTGGCAACAGGGATATGCGAAACATCAAGGTAAACCATATTTTCGCCATTGATACCAAGTCCCATATCAACGCAAACATGGAATATCTCCCGAGTCGCAATATCTCGCGGCACTAAATTGCCATAGGCTGGGTATTTTTCCTCGAGAAAATACCAAGGTTTTCCGTCTTTATACGTCCAAACTCGTCCACCTTCACCACGAGCCGATTCGGACATAAGACGTAATTTGTCATCGCCAGGAATCGCTGTCGGGTGAATCTGAATAAATTCACCATTACCAAAATGAACGCCTTGCTGATAAACCGCAGAAGCCGCAGTCCCTGTGTTGATGATCGAATTCGTACTGCGACCAAAAACCATGCCTAAACCACCTGTGGCAAGGATGACCGCATCCGCCGTAAAAGCTTTCATCTCCATCGTGCGAAGGCTTTGTGCGACCATTCCGCGGCAAACGCCTTCATCATCAAGTGTCGCCGAGACAAATTCCCAACCTTCAAACTTCTGAACAAGACCAGCCGCTTCAAAACGACGAACTTGTTCGTCGAGCGCATAAAGCAACTGTTGCCCAGTCGTCGCACCGGCAAAAGCAGTACGATGGTGTTGCGTACCCCCAAAACGACGAAAATCGAGTAAACCTTCCGGCGTCCGGTTAAACATAACGCCCATACGATCCATAAGGTGAATAATACCAGGTGCTGCTTCACACATTTTTAACACTGGTGGCTGATTCGCTAAGAAATCGCCACCATATATCGTGTCATCAAAATGGATCCAAGGTGAATCGCCTTCACCTTTTGTGTTGACAGCACCGTTGATGCCGCCTTGAGCACACACAGAATGGGATCGTTTGACTGGCACTAAGGAAAACAGATCGACACCAATACCTGCTTCCGCAATTTTAATCGTAGCCATAAGGCCGGCTAAACCGCCACCGACAACGATAATTCTTTGACCCGCCAAAACGCACGCCTCCTTAACAACAAATCACATGAACTTCGACTTACCATCCATATAAAAACGCGAACAACGAAACGATACCCATCGCGGAAAGTAAAACAAACATCGTCAATAGCACAACAGCCGAAACTTTCTGCGCACGAGGACCAACCGTGATACCCCAATGCACAAAGAACGACCAGAGTCCATTGGAAAGATGAAATGTTGCCGCCACGACACCAATGATCATAAAGACCAGATTAAATGGATTGGAAACGAGGTCATGGACAAATTGAAAATTAGGCATATGTCCACTAAATCGCGTCATCCACAAATGATAGATAATAAAGACGAACGTGACCACACCTGTGATCCGTTGCCACACAAAAAGTTGATTGCGGGCATAAGAATACTGACCTGGGTTATAACCTGACGTATAGGCCGAATATAATCCATATACGCCATGGTAAATCAATGGGATAAAGATAAATACAAATTCCACGAAATGCAGAAACGGAATATGCTGAATGGCATTAACCGCATTGTTATAAGCGCTGGCGCCTAAAGTTCCTGTCGCGTTCGTGAAAAGATGTTCAAGTAAAAACATGCCTACTGGAACGATCCCCGATAACGTATGTAATCGCCGAAAAAGGAAATCGCGATTAACACCGTTCGCGGATGCTGGTGATACAGTCGACACAGGCAATCCCCCTTCCTAAAACGTGCTCGTGCTAATCTTCACGTCACACCTAGGATTGTAACGATTCGTGAAACCGTATGTCAAGCAACACTCGAATTTGTGCTTTTTTTCGCAAGAGCAGAAAAGACCGAGTGCTTCCACGAAAGATGGACTAACTCGGTCTCATATTTAGTTCATAATAACTATGCCGATGCGTTAAATATTCAATTCTCTAAGCAATCACACATCGGGAGTTCCATCAAAAGGTAAGGTCAATGCGCAAGTGAATCCATTTTCGCTTAAAAAAGCAATTTTCGCATCAATATCTTCCGTTTTTACTAATAATGCGATTTCAGAAGTTTCTTTCTTGCTCGTGTGCCATATCACTTCTTGCCAGATGTCCGATGGAATTTGATCCCTTAAAATGTTGCCTTGCGAATCGTGAACAGTTTGTGACATAAGTCGAAGATAAAAAATCATAACTTCCGTGCGACTCGTTTTTTGAGATTCAACGTTATCCTTAACTTGTTGACGACGAGCTTGCGGTTTCGGCGTACGTAACGTCTCAACAAGGTCCTCGATGACGGCCGAAGCTGTCGGCAATTCACCCGCACCGCGTCCGATAAACGTAAGGTCACCAACGACATCGGCGGATACGGTGACGGCATTAAAGACATCACGCACCGAAGCTAAGGAATGGCTTCGAGGAAGCATACGTGGTCCTACGGTTAACTGTACATCCCCATCTTGATAGGCTGCATGGCCGATCAATTTAATCACAGCACCAAGTTCTTTCGCATTTGCGATGTCAAACGCTGTGATCTTTGTAATCCCTTCTCGCTGAACTTGCTGAATGGATGAATATATGGGAAAAGCGATATTCGCTAAAATGGACAACTTATACGCAGCATCAAAACCTTCTACATCGCTTTCCGGATCAGCTTCAGCATAACCTAATGCTTGCGCTGTCGATAGAGCGGAAGAGAATGACTGATCCATTTCATCCATCTGCGTTAAAATATAGTTGCATGTGCCGTTTAAAATTCCCTGAATGGCGAAAATCCGATTGGCAGACAGATACGATTGCACCATATGAACAATCGGGATTCCACCGCCTACACTTGCCTCAAACATCAATCGCACACCTTGTTCATGTGCTAGTGCCATTAAGGTATCACCATGTTTAGCCAACAGCTCTTTATTGGCTGTTATCACATGTTTTTTAAGCAAAAGTGCTTTTGTAATCAAGGATTTCGCTGGCTCAATTCCACCCATTACTTCGATGACGATCGAAATCTCAGGGTCATTGACCACATCATTCCCATCGGTTGTAATGAGAGACGGCTGGATCTCGATATCTCGCGATTTATTGACATCACGTATAAGAGCTCTCTTCACCGCGACAAGACAACCAGTCTGTTCTGAGATCGGTTGCTGATTGGACAAAAGCGATTTGACTACTCCCGTACCAACTGTCCCAAGACCAAGCAAACCGATTTGAATGGTTTTATAGTGTCCCATACTTCCCCCTACTTTTCCTTCTGATTGAAAAATCGCCGCCAGATCGCATCGATCTGTTCGAATTCGAGTAAAAACGCATCATGACCAAATTCACTTGTGATATGTTCATATTTTGCATCCACGCCACAGGCGATGGCCAATCGAGTTGCCTGCTGTAACTGTTCTGGTGGAAAGAGAAGATCATTTTCAATACCAACAAATAAGAGTTTTGCTTCCATACGTTGATACGTTTCTTTCGCATCACCACGTAAGCGAAAGATATCATGCGTATCCATCGCATCCATAAGCCGTAAATACGAGTTCGCATCAAATCGCTTTGTCAATTTATCCCCTTGATACCGCAGATAGCTTGTGATTTGAAACGGTGAAAAAAGATGGCTATCCAGTTGCTCCCTGCCAAATCGTTTTGCGAATAACGTTTCCGTACGATAGGTAATCATGCCAAGCATTCTTGCGATTCGTAAACCATCATCAGGGTAAGCACTTACTTTTTGATAGTTTCCTTGATGAAAGTTAGGATCACATACAATCGCCTCGCGCATTACCGCATTATACGCTATTCCATATGTGGAGAAAGTTGGACTCGCCGCCAAAACTGCGATATGCCTTACACGTTTCGGATAGCATAGTCCCCATTCGATCGCCTGCATACCACCCATCGATCCACCAATCACAGCTTCCCAGACAGCGATGCCAAGAAAATCGGACAGCATGGCTTGAGCTTTAACCATATCGCGAATCGTAATTTGAGGAAAGGATGAGCCGTAATATTCGCCAGTCTTTTCATTCAGGCTTGAAGGACCTGTCGAACCTGCACAGCCACCGAGCACATTGGCACAAACGATATAATAGCGATCTGTGTCAAACGTCTTGCCAGGTCCGATCAACGGTCCCCACCATCCTGGACTTTGTTCATCATCGCCAGCATGCGCATCACCGGTCAGTGCATGACACAATAAAATTGCCGGTGTTTTATGATCACGAAACGTTCCGAAAGTTTCATAAGCGATCGTCACGTC